>JAEWPN010000104.1 GCA_023399455.1 Bacillota bacterium | reverse complement strand
CCGGACCTTTTCGCATTTTCTTATGAGGGGGGGAGATAGTGAGTTTTTCAACTATCTTGATTAATACTATAAGGCTTATATGTGAAGAAAGTGTGTTCAAATTATTTAAAAAAAATAAATTAAGTATAAACCTTTCTGAAAGTATTTTAATAAAGGGGAAGACTTAAGGGTAGAAGTTGAAAAAAGTGGATATCCATGCTATTCTTTTAAAAGAAAAGAGGGAAAAACGATAATGGAATTGAAAAAATTGCTGGAAAAGCTGGAATATGAATGCCGGATGGGGACGACGGACAGAGATGTCAATGCGATAGTTTATGATTCCCGGAAGGTGACGGAAGGGTGCTTGTTTGTCTGCATTACGGGAGCCAAGGCGGACGGTCATGACTTTGCAAAAGAAGTGGCTAAGAAGGGTGCGAAAGTTCTTGTTGTGGAGAAGGATGTGGAATTGCCGGAGGAGATGGGAGTTACCATCATTAAAGTGGCAGATACCCGTTATGCTCTGGCATTTTTATCGGCGGCCTGGTTCGGCAATCCCGCGCAGCAGATGAAAATCATTGGAATTACCGGAACAAAGGGCAAGACCACGACCTCATACCTTGTGAAGGCCATCTTGGAAAATGCGGGGTATAAGGTAGGGCTCATCGGAACAATAGAAGTGATCATAGGAACGAAGAGGCTGCACGCTGTCAATACTACACCGGAATCATATCTGATTCAGGAATATTTCAGGCAAATGGCGGATGCCGGCTGCGATGTTGTTGTCATGGAGGCCTCCTCTCAAGGATTTAAGCTCCATAGAACACAGGGCTTTATTTTCGATTATGGAATATTTACCAATTTGGAGCCGGATCATATCGGTCAGGACGAACATGCGGATTTTGAAGAATACTTGGCGTGTAAGGGACTTCTTTTCAGGCAGTGCCTGGTAGGCATTATAAATAGGGACGACTCACATTGGAGGGAAGTGACGAAGAACCATACCTGCACGATAGAAACCTATGGTTTCGATAAAGAAGCAGATCTGAGTGCACAGAACTTATCACTCATTAAGAGGCCGGGAGAGCTGGGAATACTCTTTGATGTAAAGGGGCTCATGGATTTTACTCTGGAGGTGATCAATCCAGGAAGGTTCAGTGCATACAACGCGCTTACTGCGATTGCCATTTGCAGGCATTTCGGCGTTGGGGTAGAGGCGATAAGAAAAGCTTTTCTGGAAGCGAGGGTAAAGGGCAGAATAGAGATGGTAAGGGTGTCTGATGAATTTACGCTTATCATAGATTATGCGCACAATGCCATGAGCCTGGAGAGCCTGTTAAGTACTTTGAAGGAGTATGAACCTAATAGGCTGGTATGTCTGTTTGGCTGCGGCGGTAACCGCTCGAAAATGCGGCGGTATGAAATGGGAGAGGTCAGCGGAAGGCTGGCGGATCTGACTATTATCACTTCGGATAATCCCAGATTTGAAAAGCCCCAGGATATCATAGACGACATTAAGACAGGAATCAAAAGAACCGACGGGAAATATATCGAGGTCTGTGATAGAAAAGAGGCCATCGCATATGCGATCGACCACGGAGAGCCGGGAGATATCATAGTTCTCGCCGGCAAGGGACACGAGGATTATCAGGAGATAGAAGGGATAAAATATCCGATGGACGAGAGGGACCTTATTCGGGATATCCTGAAGGAGCGCGGATGGAAGGAAAATATGCAAACATTATAATCGACATATCCCACGAGAAGGTAGACCGCCCATTCCAGTATGTGATTCCGCCGGGGCTGCGGAACGTACTCGATGTGGGGGCCTGCGTAGCAGTGCCTTTCGGCGCGGGTAATCATTTGAGAAAGGGTTATGTTATTGAAATAACGGATAAGGCAGAGTTTGCGCCGGAGAAGCTAAAAAGTATAGCATATGCGGAGGAAAAGGATGTAACGGCTCAGGACTATTATATTCGTCTGGCGGCATGGATGAAAGAGCAGTACGGCTCCACGATGATTGCGGCTTTAAAGACCGTGCTTCCCGCAAAACAAAAGATAAAAAAGGTGGAAAAGAAAGCATGCAAACTTCTTCTGACGAAGGATGAGGCAATGGAATCTCTTGAGGTCTGCAGTGCAAAGAAACAGGTAGCAAAGGCAAGGGTGCTGGAGGAACTGATAAAGGAAAACGAGATTCCGGTACCGATTCTTACCGGAAAGCTTCATGTTTCCATGAAGACCTTAGAGAGTCTCGAAAAGCAGGGAGCTATTCAGATAACGGTAGAGAGCAGCTACCGAAATCCCGTAGAACTTATGGCGGATAAGGAAGATGTCCGAAACGAGAGTTATGGGGCCAAAAAGGATTTAAGCGAAGAACAGAGCTTCATATACAGGGACATCATGTCCGGATATGAAGCGGGAGTAAGAACTACCTGCCTCATCCATGGAATTACAGGGAGCGGCAAGACAGAGGTCTATCTTAAGCTGATTGAAGATATCGTAAAAAAAGGAAAACAAGCCATTGTCCTGATTCCGGAGATCGCACTGACTTATCAGACGGTACTGCGTTTTTATAAATGCTTCGGCAGCAGAGTATCGGTGATGAATTCTACCTTATCCAAAGGGGAGAAATACGACCAGTGTGAAAGGGCGAAAAAGAGGGAAATTGATGTAATCATCGGACCGAGGTCTGCACTCTTCACCCCTTTTCCTGATCTGGGACTGATTATTATAGATGAAGAACACGAAAGTACATATAAAAGCGAAGCCATGCCGAAATATCATGCGAGGGAGACCGCAATAAAAATCGCTTCCATGCATGGAGCTTTTGTGGTATTGGGCTCCGCGACCCCCTCCTTGGAATCCTATTATAAGGCAAAAAAAGGAGAATATAAGTTATACGAGCTTAAGAAAAGGCAGGCAGGAGGAGAACTGCCCGCTGTTTATACTGTAGATTTAAGGGAAGAATTAAAGGAGGGAAACCGCTCCATTTTCAGCAGAAGGCTTCACGACCTGATAGGGGAACGTTTAAAAGCGGGAGAGCAGACCATTCTCTTCCTGAACCGGAGAGGTTATGCGGGTTTTGTCTCTTGCCGCGCTTGCGGACACGTGATGAAGTGCCCCCACTGTGACGTTTCGCTGTCGGAGCATAGAAACGGGAAGTTGCTTTGTCACTACTGCGGACACGAGGAGCCGTCGGTGAAGCTCTGTCCTTCCTGCGGCTCCAAATATATTCTGGGATTTCGGGCGGGAACTCAGCAGATAGAGGAAGTACTTCATAAGGAATTCCCGAGGGCGAGGGTGCTTCGGATGGATGCGGATACTACCCGCACGAAGGATAGCTATGAAGAGATTCTGAGCGGTTTCGCTAACGGGGAAGCCGATGTCTTGGTAGGCACACAAATGATCGTAAAGGGACACGATTTTCCGGATGTGACATTAGTAGGAATTCTGGCAGCGGATTTATCCCTGCATGTGAATGACTACCGGGCGGGTGAGCGTACCTTCCAGTTGCTGACACAGGCAGCAGGGCGGGCCGGAAGAAACGGCAAGCCGGGAGAAGTAGTCATCCAGACCTATGACCCGGAGCACTATAGCATCGTACATGCAGCGAGTCAGGATTATCGATCCTTTTATGAAGAGGAGATGTT
Source organism: Bacillota bacterium (assembly GCA_023399455.1). Taxonomy (GTDB): domain Bacteria; phylum Bacillota; class Clostridia; order Lachnospirales; family Lachnospiraceae; genus Kineothrix; species Kineothrix sedimenti. Next base: position 35,702 of record JAEWPN010000104.1, on the reverse strand, counting down.
TTTCAGAGAGCTGCTTCACTATCCGCCTGCGGCCCATATGCTGGCCGTGCTCATCGCTTCGCCGAAGGAGGAGTCAGGACTCGAGCTCGCTAAGGCGATGGGAGAGCTGGTAAAGCAAAAGGCAAAGGCTGTTGATGACGGCACCGGTGTCATCGGGCCGGCGTCGGCGTCGGTAGGAAGGGTAAACGATATTTACCGTTATATGCTCTACATTAAGAATACCGAATATCATAATCTGGTAGAAATAAAAAATATGCTGGAAACTTATATCGGAGAGCGGAGAAAAAAGGAGGAGCTGAAAACGGAGACGGTTCAGTTTGATTTCGACCCGATGAGTTCTTATTAGAAAGGATGAAATAACGATGGCAATCAGAAACATAAGAGAAATTGGAGACGATGTATTAACAAAAAAATGTAAAGAGGTAAAGGAAATGACGCCCCGCATCAGAGAGCTGATCGACGACATGTTCGATACCATGTATGAAGCTTACGGCGTAGGACTTGCGGCACCACAGGTGGGTATATTAAAAAGAATCGTTGTAATTGATGTGACAGGAGAGGATCCCTATGTGCTCATCAATCCTCGGATCGTGGAAGTGAGCGGCGAGCAGACGGGCAGCGAGGCATGTCTTAGTGTTCCAGGCAAGACGGGAATAGTTACGAGGCCAAACTATGTGAAGGCTGTAGCTTTAAATGAGAACATGGAGTCTTATGAAATTGAAGGAACGGAACTTTTGGCACGTGCTATCTGCCATGAGCTGGACCATTTGGACGGTCAGCTCTACGTGGATAAGGTAGAGGGAGAGCTGATGGATGCTTCCAATCTGGATTTGGAGGATGAGGAATGAAAATAGTCTTTATGGGAACCCCGGATTATGCTGTCGGCTCTTTGGAAGCAATCGTGGGCGCAGGTTATCAGGTCGCCGCGGTGGTGACGCAGCCTGATAAGCCTAAGGGGAGAGGGAAGGATAAGAATATTCCGGAATTACAGATGCCGCCGGTAAAACAGTGTGCGCTGAAATATGGCATTCCCGTTTTCCAGCCGGTTAAAGTAAAGGCACCGGAGGCGGTGGAGGAGCTTAGAAAATACGAAGCGGATATTTTCGTGGTAGCCGCATTTGGACAGATATTATCGGAGGAAATATTGAATATGCCAAGATATGGCTGTATCAACATTCATGCTTCCCTTCTTCCCAAGTACCGGGGAGCCGCACCGATTCAAGGGGCGATCCTAAACGGAGAAAATGAAACCGGTATTACGATTATGCAGATGGACAAGGGAATAGATACCGGTGATATGCTTATGAAATGTACGGTACCTATCTCTGAAAAGGAAACCGGAGAATCCTTACACGATAAGTTGTGTGAAGCGGGAGCAAAGCTCATTGTACAGGCGCTTCCTCTGATAGAGGATGGAAAGCTGATTCCGGAAAAGCAGAAGGAGGAAGATGCCACGTATGTGACGGTGCTTAAGAAATCCCAAGGGCACATCGACTGGACAAAAGAGGCTTTGGTTATCGACAGGCTCATCAGAGGACTGAATCCGTGGCCAAGCGCGTATACTTATTATGACAGCAAGACTTTGAAAATATGGGAAGCGGAGCCCGGGGAACTGGAAGAGGGACCGGCGCAGGCGGGTACTGTGACGAAGGTGGAAAAGGACGCTTTTTATGTGAAAACAGGAAAAGGGGAATTGAAGGTAACACAGGTGCAGCTCGAGGGGAAAAAGAGGATGAGTGTAAAGGATTTTTTACTCGGATATGCGCTGAAGCCGGACACAATTCTTGGCAGATAAGAAAGATAGAGTTTGCTTCACCCGGTGAAAATTAATTCACCTTGTGAAGTTCACTTCACTTAAATAGATACGGAGGTTGACATTTATGTATGGATATTACGGATATTATATGGACCCTACTTATATTCTGGTGCTGATTGGAGCGATTTTGTGTATTGCGGCCAGCAGCAGGCTGAACAGCACTTATAATAAATATGAAAAGATACGGAGCAGGAGCGGACTGACCGGAGCCGAAGCGGCGGCGAGAATTCTTAGCTATTCCGGGATTCATGATGTGAGAATCGAACGTGTATCAGGGAATCTCACCGATCATTATGACCCTAAGAATAAGGTTCTCAGGCTGTCGGACCGCACTTATGGATCCGCCTCTATTGCGGCCTTAGGCGTTGCGGCCCACGAATGCGGACACGCCGTGCAGCATAAGGAGGAATATGTGCCGATACGTTTTCGTAATGCGCTTGCCCCTATTGCAAATATCAGTTCTACGCTGAGCATCCCGCTGATTCTTCTGGGCGTGATACTCGGAATGTATTCCACCCTTGTTCAGGTGGGAATATGGGTATTTGCAATAGCGATATTGTTTCAGATCGTTACCCTTCCCGTGGAATACAATGCCTCTTCCAGAGCGCTTGTGATGCTTCAGGACTATGGAATCACCGGAGGAGAGGAAACAGCCAGCTGTAAAAAGGTCTTAAGCGCAGCGGCACTCACCTATGTGGCGGGTGTGGCATCCTCGCTGTTACAGCTTCTTCGTCTGCTTCTTCTGTTCGGAAACAGAAGAAGCGATGACTGATAACCGGAAGGACATTTTTATGAATATAAGAGAACTGATTCTGGATATGCTGTTAGAGATAGAAAAGGAAAAGACCTACAGCCACATTTTAATGCGAAGCGTACTCGATAAATACGATTATCTGACGGCACAGGAAAAAGCGTTTATCAAAAGAGTGACGGAGGGAACGCTTGAAAGACGAATACAGATAGATTATATCCTGGATAGTTATTCCAAAGTTCCGGTAAAAAAAATGAAGCCGCTCATTCGAAACCTTCTTCGCATGAGCGTATATCAAATACTGTTTATGGACGGGGTTCCCGACTCAGCCGTCTGCAACGAGGCGGTAAAGTTAGCTAACAAAAGGAAATTTCAGTCGTTAAAGGGTTTTATCAACGGTGTACTCCGTAACATTGCCAGACAGAAGACAGAAATATCCTATCCCGATAAGGAGAAGAATAAAGCGGAATATTTGTCGGTGTGGTATTCCATGCCTGAATTCCTTATTTCCATGTGGATGGAGGACTACGGCATAGAGCAGACAGAAAGGATGCTTCAGGCGATGCTCGCCGTCCGTCCGGTAACGGTCCGGTTAAAGGAGACCATGAACGAGGCAGAGAAAGAGGCTCTTTTAAAGAGAATCGAAGAGGCAGGAATAAGGATAAGGAAGCATCCGTATCTGTCCTATGCCTATGAACTTGAACACTTGGACGGGGTGAGGAGTATTCCGGGCTTTGAGGAAGGGCTTCTTACCGTACAGGATGTAAGCTCCATGCTCTGTGTGGAGAATGCGGGGATAAAAGAAGGAGATTTCATTCTTGACGTGTGTGCTGCTCCGGGAGGAAAGGCCACCCATGCGGCGCTCAAGCTGAAGGGCAGAGGAAGAGTTCTGGCCAGAGACCTGACGGAGGAGAAGACAGCCCTCATCGAAGAGAATATACAGCGCCAGGGCCTTGCTAATATAACGACAGAGGCTTATGATGCTACGGTTTACGACGAGACGCTGAACGAAAAGGCGGATGTTGTTCTGGCAGATCTGCCTTGTTCGGGGCTGGGCATTGTGGGAAAAAAACGGGACATTAAATATAACATAACGAAAGAAGCACTGGAGGAACTTCCTCTGTTGCAGAAGAAAATACTGAGTGCCGTATGGCAGTACGTAAAGCCAGGCGGGGTACTTATTTATAGCACATGTACGATTCACAAAGAAGAAAACGAAAGGGTAGCGGAGTGGTTCGCCCATAATTATCCTTTTGAATTTATCGATTCCAGGCAGCTTTTACCGGGACTTGAAGAGACGGACGGATTCTTCATTGCGAGATTCAAACGGCATGTATGAAAGATTTTAAAGAGGAAGGGTATGAAGAAAGATATAAAATCGATGACGCTTTCCGAGTTGAAAGAAGATTTGGCAGGCATGGGAGAGAAATCATTCCGTGCCGGACAACTTTATGAATGGATGCATGTAAAGCTCGTTAGACACTTTGACGATATGACAAATATATCCAGAGAATTGAAGAGAAAGTGTGAGGAAAATTATGATTTTACCGATTTAAAAGAAGTGACGGTGCAAGAATCCAAGATTGACGGCACGAAGAAATTTCTTTTTGAGCTGGAAGACGGAAATATGGTAGAGAGCGTATGGATGAAGTACAAGCACGGAAACTCTGTCTGCATCTCCTCACAGGTGGGCTGCCGGATGGGCTGTACCTTCTGTGCTTCTACCTTAGATGGGCTGGAACGTTCCCTTACGCCTTCGGAGATGTTAGATCAGATTTATGCCATAACGCGGCTGACGGGAGAAAAGGTCTCTAACGTGGTGGTGATGGGGACGGGGGAGCCCATGGATAACTACGACAACGTGCTGCGATTTATAAGGCTGCTTACAGACGCGGACGGCTTAAATATAAGCCAGAGAAATATTACAGTTTCTACTTGCGGCATCGTGCCCAGGATGCGGGAGCTTGCGGAGGAAAAGCTGCAGATTACGCTGGCGCTGTCCCTTCATGCGACGACTGATGAGAAACGAAAAAGGCTTATGCCCATCGCCAACCGGTATGGGCTGGATGAACTGATAGAGGCTTGTGCATACTATTTTGAGAAGACCGGAAGAAGAATTACTTTTGAATACAGCCTTGTAGGAGGCATAAACGATACGGATGAGGATGCGAGAGAACTAATAGCGCTCATAAGGCACTTAAACTGTCATGTCAATCTCATTCCGGTAAATCCCATAAAAGAACGGGATTATGTGTCCAGTACCCATGAGAAAGCGATGGCATTTAAAAATAAACTTGAAAAAAACGGAATAAATGTTACTATAAGAAGGGAAATGGGCAGAGATATTGATGGAGCCTGCGGGCAGCTTCGCCGAAAGGTCATTCATCAATAGATACAGGAGGTTTTAAGGTGTTAAAGACGTTTTCCGTTACGGATATTGGAAAAAAGAGAAAATTAAATCAGGATTATGTATTTGTATCCGACACTCCCGTAGGAAATCTCCCGAATATATTTATCGTTGCAGACGGAATGGGCGGACATAATGCAGGGGACTACGCATCCAAATATACGGTAGAAACCATGCGGGAAGAAATAGAGCGTTCCTTCGAAAAAAGCCCGGTTAAAATACTAGGTAAAGCCATCGAGGCGGCCAACGAGCATATCAGGAAAAAGGCCGAGGAAGAGGAGGCTCTTGCAGGAATGGGAACTACGGTAGTGGCGGCAACGTGCTTGAACGGTAAATATCTGGAGGTCGCCAATGTAGGAGACAGCAGGCTGTACGTAGTAAGCGACAGAAAAATTGAACAGATTACAAGGGATCATTCCTTGGTAGAGGAGATGGTCCGAATGGGGGGCATCGACAGAGAGTCGGCGAGAAGCCACCCGGATAAAAATATAATCACCAGAGCGATTGGTGCCAAAGATACTGTAGAGGTGGACTTTTTTAACGTAGAGCTCATGCCCGGCGATATTGTGTTAATGTGTTCGGATGGATTGACCAATATGCTGGAGGACGGAGAAATCCGAATGATTCTGGGCTCGCCAAAAAGCGTAGAGGAAAAAGCGGAAGAATTGGTTATGGCGGCCAATAATAACGGCGGTAAGGATAATATTGCGGTAATTATTATCGAACCGTTTGCAGACGAGGTGGAAAATGATTAAAATTGGAATGATAATCGGTGACCGGTATGAAGTACTGGAAAAAATTGGAACCGGCGGAATGTCGGACGTATACAAGGCGAAAGATCATAAGCTGAACAGAAATGTGGCAATTAAGGTACTGAAGCAGGAATTCTCTGAAAATGCGAATTTTGTTTCCAAGTTCCGGGTGGAGGCTCAGGCGGCAGCCGGACTCATGCACCCCAATATCGTAAACGTATACGACGTGGGCGAGGAAAACGGTATTTATTACATCGTTATGGAACTTGTGGAAGGCATTACGTTAAAGCAGTACATCGAAAAGAAAGCGCGCCTCTCCGTAAAAGAGGCTGTTAGTATTGCCATTCAGGTTTCCATGGGAATAGAAGCCGCACATAAAAATCATATTATCCATAGGGATATCAAGCCTCAAAATATTATTATTTCCAAGGAAGGCAAAGTAAAGGTAACAGATTTCGGCATTGCCAAGGCCGCGACCAGCAATACGATCACGTCCAATGTTATGGGCTCCGTTCACTACACTTCACCGGAACAGGCCAGAGGAGGATACAGCGACGAAAAGAGCGATATTTATTCTCTGGGTATTACCATGTTCGAAATGCTTACCGGAAGAGTTCCTTTTAATGGGGAGACAACGGTAGCGATAGCCATCAAGCATATACAGGAGCCGTTGCCGTCACCAAGAGAATATATCTCAGAGATACCGGTCAGCGTCGAGCAGATTGTATTTAAATGCTGCCAGAAAAGCCCGGATAGAAGATATCAGTCCATGGGAAACCTCATTGCGGACTTGAAACAGTCATTGATCAATCCCGATGAGGACTTCGTTAAAATCGTGAACCCAAATGAAGAAGCGTCCACAAGGATGATTACCGATAAGGATATGGTACAAATTAAAAAGCAGTCCGACAGAAGGGATTCCATGGAAGAGGAGCTCCGCCTTAAGAAGAATAAGAACGTCCGTCCAATCTATGAGGAGGAAGAAGAGGACGAGGAGGAAGAAGACGAGGATATCGATGATATGGAGGATGAGGACGATGAAGAGGAAGAATACGATTCCAAGATGGAACGTATTACTACAGTACTTGCCATTGCTGCTGCCCTTCTCATCGGATTTATCGTACTGTTCCTTGTTGGAAAGACTCTGGGAATCCTGCCCTTTGGAGGTTCGGAAGGCGAGGAAACGCAGGAGGAGTCCGGCAAGGTAGAGATGCCTAAAGTAGTGGGACGTCAGATCGAGGAGGTTAAGGCGGAGCTTTTGGGCTTGGGCCTAACACCGGAAATTACTTACAAAGAAGATTCTCAATATGATGAGGGGCTTGTACTGGAATGTAATGTCGGCATCGGTCAGATGGTGGATTCCGGCACAGAAATCATTCTTACGGTCAATTCCGGAACGAGCGGTATAGAAGTGCCGGATATCGTGGGGAAATCCACGGCGGAAGCGGTGGCTAACCTGGAAGGAAAAGGCTTCACCGTAAACAAGACGGAGAGCTACGACGCGCAGGTAGCCAAGGGGAATGTCATTTCCCAGACGCCGGAGGGAGGAACGAAAGCGCCCAGCGGTTCAGCGGTTACTATACGTATCAGCCAGGGCCCGGAGGATAACAAGATCAGGGTGCCTAATCTGGTCGGAGTGTCGGAAATGGATGCCATGGCGACGCTGACGGAGGCGGGATTAAAGGTAGGAAGCGTATCTGAGGTAAATAACGATGACGCCTCCTTAACAGGGCTCGTATGCTATCAGAGCTATTCCGTAGGCTCTTATGTGGACAGCGGAACAGCTATCGATTTAAAAGTAAGTCTGGGACCGAAGCAGTCCACTTACAGCTATAGTGGAAGTATCCAAGCGCCTACGGCGGAAGAAGACCCCGAATACAGAGACGGGCTGAGCGTTACGGTTACAGTGGATACGGCAGATGGAATCCAGCTTTTAAATACGAATACGACATCCTTCCCGATATCGGTCAACTATACGGGAATCAAATCGGGAACGGGAACGATTACCTTCACGTATACGGTAACAACCGATTCGCAGACGGTGACGAATCCCGATACGGGAGAAGTGACTACCACAGAAGGAACTTCTACTCAGAAGACGCTAACGAGAGAAATTCAATTTACGCCGGAATCTTAGCCTAAGGAAAGAAGAGTATGCATAGTATACAAGGGAAAATTATTAAGGGTATTGCCGGATTTTATTATGTGTATGTGCAGGACGGGGCCGATACACAAGGTAAAATATATGAGTGCAAGGCGAAAGGAGTTTTTCGTAAGGATAATATAAAGCCGTTAGTCGGCGACAATGTGCTCATGGATGTCCTGGATGAGGAGGCGCTGTTTGGAAATATCGCGCAGATATTGCCCCGCCGCAACGAGCTGATACGGCCTGCGGTAGCGAATATCGATCAGGCGCTTGTAATCTTTGCAATTGTGAAGCCGGAGCCTAATTTCAATCTTCTGGACCGGTTTCTCATCATGATGGAGAAGCAGGGGCTTAACAGCGTTATTTGTTTTAATAAACAGGATATTGCGACAAAAAAGGAAAAACAGGAGCTGCGGCGGGCCTATGAAAGCTGCGGCTACCTCGTGCTGTTTGTCAGTGCCAGAAAAAGGCAAGGGATGAAAGAGCTTAAGCGCTTGCTTGAGGGAAAGACGACGGCGGTGGCAGGTCCCAGCGGCGTGGGTAAGTCTTCTATCATAAACAGACTGAATCCGAAGGCCAATATGGAAATCGGAGATATCAGCAGGAAGATAGAAAGAGGAAAACATACGACCAGACATTCGGAAATCATTGCCTTGCATGGAGATACGTATATTATGGATACGCCGGGATTTACTTCCCTGCAGCTGTTCGATATGGAGAAGGAGGAGCTGAAGGACTACTATCCGGAATTCGAAGAATATGAAGAAGGCTGCAGGTTCGCAGGCTGTGTCCACATAGGTGAGCCGGACTGTAAAGTGAAGGAAGCGCTTGAGGAGGGCAGGATAAGTCCTGTCAGATACCATAATTATAAAATGCTGTACGAAGAACTGCGGGAACAAAAGAAATACTGAGAAACTTCAAAAGGAGATAAAGGAAAGATGAAACTAGGCATAGTAGGTCTTCCCAATGTGGGAAAGAGTACCTTATTTAATTCGTTAACGAAGGCGGGAGCGGAATCCGCAAACTACCCCTTTTGTACGATCGATCCGAATATCGGTATTGTAGCGGTGCCGGATGAAAGGCTGAAATTATTAGGAGATATGTATAAGTCCAAGAAGGTTACTCCTGCGGTTATTGAATTCGTAGATATCGCAGGTCTGGTAAAGGGTGCCTCCAAGGGAGAGGGGCTGGGCAATCAGTTCTTGAGCAACATCAGGGAAGTGGATGCCGTTGTACATGTAGTAAGGTGCTTCGAGGATTCCAACGTAGTTCATGTGGATGGAAGCGTCGATCCTTTAAGGGATATTGAAACCATAAATTTAGAACTTATTTTCTCCGATATGGAGATTCTGGATAGAAGAATAGCCAAAACGGGTAAGGGAGCGAAAATGGATAAGACGCTCGCCAAGGAAGCGGCACTGCTGGAAAGGGTAAAGGCTCATTTGGAAGAAGGCAAGCTTGCCAGCAGCTTCGAGTCTGAGGACGAGGACGAATTGAATCTGCTTGTTTCTTATAATTTGCTTACCTATAAGCCGGTTATCTTCGCAGCCAATGTGGCGGAGGAAGATCTGGCGAATGACGGAGCGGATAATCAGGGAGTTTCGGCGGTGAGAGAATTTGCGGCGAAAAGCGGCAGCGAAGTATTCGTTATCTGTGCCCAGATAGAGCAGGAGATCGCGGAGCTGGATGAGGATGAAAAGGCCATGTTCTTAGAGGACCTGGGACTTAAGGAATCGGGGCTTGAAAAGCTGATCAGGGCCAGCTACCATATTTTGGGCCTGCATAGTTTCTTAACATCAGGAGAGGACGAGACCAGGGCGTGGACCATTAAGATCGGAACGAAAGCACCTCAGGCCGCAGGAAAGATCCATACGGATTTCGAGAGAGGCTTCATCAAGGCCGAGGTGGTGAATTATAAAGACCTTTTAGCGCAGGGCTCACTTTCTGCCGCGAGGGAAAAAGGGCTTGTGGGAATGGAAGGCAAGGAGTATGTGGTAAAGGATGGAGATGTTATTTTATTCCGTTTTAATGTATAAATGGTTATTATTCAACCTTTCGGCTTCATAGTAACGCATAAATCCTTATCCACAAGTGGGAACCATATCTAGTGTCAAGAACGTTTGTTCACACAATATGTTGAAAATGCCGAAAAAATGCACTTTTTAGGGAACTAAAAAGTGCATTTTTTATTGGAAAATATTAAAAGTAGCTTGTCAAACATTAATAATTAGTATAAAATCAAATTAAAAGTGGTAGAAAGTGGTGTGAAGTGGTAGAAAGTGGCAGCATAACACACCGAAAAGTGGCAGACCGCTTTTGAAATGGTATTGGCAGGTGAGCTTTATGTTTATGGGAGAATACAACCATACAATCGATGCAAAAAACCGGCTGATCATTCCTTCAAAATTCCGTGAAACTCTCGGCGAAGAGTTTGTCGTTACGAAGGGGTTGGATGGCTGCTTATTTGTGTACGATAACGAGGAATGGGCTGCATTCGAAGAGAAACTTAAAGGACTGCCGTTAACGAACAAGGATGCGCGAACCTTTGTCCGTTTCTTCCTTGCCGGAGCAGCCAGCGTGGAAGTGGACAAGCAGGGAAGAATCTTGGTTCCATCGGTGCTTAAGGATTTCGCAGGTATTATTAAAGACGTTGTTCTTATTGGTGTAGCCAGCAGAATCGAAATATGGAGCAAAGAAAGATGGGACGGCGAATCCGCTTACGAGGATATGGAAAGTATTGCCGAGCACATGGCGGAGCTGGGACTGGGCATATAAGAACTGGGAGGAAAAAGAATGGAATTTAAGCATGCCTCCGTTTTATTGCAGGAAACAATCGATAATTTGAAGATAAAAAGTACGGGAATTTATGTGGACGGCACGCTGGGCGGCGGCGGGCATTCCTTTGAAATAGCGGGAAGACTTACTGAGGGCGGAAGGCTTATCGGGATCGATCAGGATGAAGCTGCCATAAAAGCGGCAGGAGAGAGACTTTCCCCTTATATGGACAAGGTCACTATCGTAAGGAGCAATTACCGAAATGCTCCGGAAGTATTGAAAGAACTGGGAATAGATAGTGTGGACGGCATACTGTTAGATTTGGGAGTTTCCTCCTATCAACTGGATGAGCTGGAGAGAGGATTTTCCTACAAATATGATACGAAGCTGGATATGAGAATGGACACGAGGCAGTCTGTCAGTGCGAGGGATATTGTAAACGGATATTCGGAGGCTGAGTTGTTCCGAATCATAAGAGATTATGGTGAGGACAAATTCGCCAAGAATATAGCGAAACATATCGTGAAGGCGAGGCAGGACAGGCCTATAGAAACTACAGGAGAGCTGAGCGAGATCATAAAGGCGGCGATTCCTGCGAAGATGAGGCAGACGGGAGGACATCCTTCCAAGAAGACTTTCCAAGCGATTCGAATTGCCTGCAATAGGGAATTAGAGGTCTTGGAGGAGTCGATAGATTCATTTATCCAGTTACTGAGGCCGGAAGGGCGGCTTTGTATCATAACCTTTCATTCGCTGGAAGATAGAATCGTAAAGTCTTATTTCAGAAAAAATGAGAATCCATGTACTTGTCCGCCGGATTTTCCGGTGTGCATATGCGGGAATAAATCGAAAGGAAAAGTAGTTACAAGAAAGCCAATATTGCCCGGGGAGGATGAATTGGCGGAAAATAAGCGTTCTAAAAGCGCGAAGCTCCGTGTGTTCGAGAGAAGCTAGACAAAACAAATTATGAAAAGTTAAATCAAACAAGAGGGTAAGGGTAGGATGCTATGGCACAGTATAAGGGCAAGGTGCGCAGTGCAGGCAGAAGACAGCAGGCGCATACACAGCAAGGAAGAAATGCGTATGTACAAGGCAGCACAGTAAAAAAACTGGATGAAAAAATATACGCGCCGAGAGAGCCGAAGAGACAGATAAGCAATACCGCGAGGAAGAACCGTGAGAAGGCATATCATATGAGTTTTGGTTATGTACTTTTTTTGGCATGTGCAGTCGTAGCGGCAGGCTTTATTCTGACGGGCTATATCGGATTGCAGGCAGAGCTTACGAACAGCATTAAGAATGTTTCGAGGCTGGAGCGGGAGTTGAATAATCTTAAACTCGATAACGATGAGGAATACAGCAGAATTACAAGCAGCATCGATATGGAGGAAGTGAAGCGGATTGCCATTCAGGAATTAGGTATGAAATATGCGGAAGAAGGGCAGATCGTAACATTTTCCGGAGAGGCAAGCGACTATGTAAAGCAGGTCGCGGATATTCCGGAGTAAGGCAGGGATTGGTTTGAGCAGAGATAGAAAAGGAAGAACGAACAGATTTACAACCGGAATGCAGAAAAAGCTGGCAGTGCTATTTATTTTAGTATTGCTGGCTTTTGTAGGGTTGAGTGCAAGACTTGTGGTAATCAATAAGGAAAATGGCGAGAAATATAAGAAGCAGGTACTGTCCCAGCAGGAATACGATAGCAAGACGATACCTTTCAGGCGCGGAGATATACTGGACAGCAAGGGGACTAAGCTGGCGGTCAGCGAAAAGGTCTACAATGTTATTTTGGATGCGAAAATCATGCTGGATGATGAGAAGGCGGTGGAGCCTACCATTGCGGCGGTACAATCTGAGCTTGGAATCGATGGCTCCGTCATAAGAGAACGCCTCGCCTCACATCCCGAATCTTCCTATTATGTATTGAAGAAACAGATGACCTATGAAGAAATCAGCGGTTTTAAGGCATTGGAGACAGATAAAGAGCAAGGAACGAATATAAAGGGAATCTGGTTTGAAGAAGAGTATAAGAGAAAATACCCGAATAATACGCTGGCCAGCGATGCGATAGGATTTACGACCAGCGATAACCAGGGACTTTATGGTCTGGAGCAATATTATAACGATGTGCTCAGCGGAACGCCGGGACGGGAATACGGTTATTTGAACGGAGATGCTGCTCTGGAGAGAACGACGATTGCGGCTGTGGACGGTAATTCCATCGTAACGACTATAGACGCCAATATTCAGAGCATAGTGGAAAAATATTTAAAAGAATTCAACGATCAATATAAGAACGATTATTTGGAGAGAAATGGAAGCAATAATACGGGCTGTATTATTATGGATGTAAATACCGGAGAAATTCTCGCTATGGCGAGCTATCCGGTATTCGATTTAAATAACACGAAGAATTCCGAGGATTTGATTGGAATGCCTATGGTGGACGAGCTGGGGAATAGGACCGGAGAATATATTACGGCGGAAAATCTTGCGGCTATGGAGGGAACGGAACAGCTGGATCAGAACTTCAACGCACTTTGGAGAAATTTCTGCATCAATGATACCTATGAGCCGGGCTCCGTAGCAAAGCCCTTTACGGTAGCGGCAGGAATCGATTCGGGAAGCATTACCGGCAACGAGACGTATACATGCAATGGATTTCTGGAAGTAGGAGATTATAAGATAAAATGCCATAATATATATGGTGACGGCCTTCTTACCGTGGCACAGGGCGTGGAGCGCTCATGCAATGTCGTCATGATGTATGTAAATATGGCTACTGGAAAAGATACCTATATCGATTATCAGCATATATTTAATTTCGGGCTGAAGACTAATATCGATCTGGCGGGAGAATCCAGAACTGCCAGCCTTGTATACGATAAAAATTCCCTGGGGCCTACGGAATTAGCCACCAATTCCTTCGGACAAGGCTTTAATACGACTATGATACAGATGATCGCGGGCTTTAGCTCCTTAATCAATGGAGGCAATTATTATGAACCGCATATGGTGAGTAAGATCATCAGCCCCAGCGGGGCTACGGTGCAGAATATCGAACCGAGGATATTGAAGCAGACGATTTCAGAATCTACTTCTGAAATTATTAAAGAGGACTGTAACCTGGTCGTATCAGGAGAAAACGGTACCGGTAAGACGGCGCGCCCGGCAGGATATATGATTGGCGGTAAGACGGGGACTGCGGAGACTCTGCCCCGTGGTAACAACGAATATGTGGTATCTTTTATGGGATATGCGCCTGCGGATGATCCGCAGATCGCAATTTATGTAGTAGTGGACAGACCGAATGTAGCCTATCAGGATGATGCGAAGTACGCGACGAGAATCGTCAGAAAAATTCTTACCGAGGTGCTTCCTTATAAGGGAATCTTCATGACGGAGGAACTGTCGGACGATGAACGTGCGGAATTAGAAGCGCTTCAGATAGAAATAACCACTCCCGTAGCTTCGGAGACAACAGACGAGGAAGGTCAGACAGCAGAGGGTACAGAGGGAGGCACATCAGGGGAGACAACGGGAGAGGAAGCTGCTGCGGGCGAAGCGCAGACCCAGGAGGGCGAAGAAGATAACGCTTATACGGAAGTATGGAAAACCTTCCCCATCGACCCTCAGACCGGATATGCCGTGGATCCGGATACGGGTGAGCTTGTAGACCCGGAAACGGGGCACAGCGTAACCGGCGAGAATTCAACGCCTGCCGGACGGGCGGGTACCAATGGTACGAGCAGCACAGACAGTACACAGGACGACGACAATCCCTTCTAAACACACCGAAGAATACGAAAAGTAGAATAACCTCATAAAAGGGATAATAGATTGTAGTAACACCTTTTTATGAGGTTATTGATACATATGTCATTGAAGAACAAAACATATATACGCAAAAAGATAGTGGTCACTTTTTTTGCATGTGTTCTGGCGTTTCTGCTCCTGGGAGGGCGGCTCGTATATCTTATGGTATTTCAATCGGAATATTACATGGAACAGGCCAAGGAGCTGCATGAAAGGGAGCGGAATATTAAGGCTGCCAGAGGTCGGATCATAGAGGCTACGGGAACTGTATTGGCGGATAACAGGACGGTATGTACGATATCTGTCATCCACAACCAGATTACACAGCCGGAGACCGTAGTTTCGGTGCTATCCAAGGAGCTTGGCCTTTCGGAAGAATATGTAACCAAGAGAGTGGAGAAATATTCCTCCATCGAAAAAATCAAAAGTAATGTAGATAAGGAGACCGGCGACAGAATCAGAGAGTATGATTTGGACGGAGTGAAGGTGGATGAGGACTATAAGAGGTATTATCCTTATGATTCGCTCGCTTCCAAGGTACTGGGCTTTACGGGCGGGGACAATCAGGGAATCATCGGTCTGGAAGTTATATATGAAGAATATTTAAAAGGGAAAGAGGGAACCATTCTTACGGTGACGGACGCCAAAGGTGTGGAAATCGCTGAAGCGGGAGAAGAGAGAGTGGAGCCGATAAGCGGAAACGACTTATACGTGAGTCTTGATGTGAACATTCAAAGCTATGCTACACAGCTGGCGTATCAGGCCATGGAGACCAAGGAGGCGGACAGCGTATCTATTCTTGTCATGAACCCTCAGAGCGGGGAAATAATGGCGATGGTAAACGTTCCGGAGTTCAACTTAAATGATCCTTATACCCTGCCGGAGGGAAGTGTTGAGCCGGTAAATGAGAAAGAAAAGCAAAATGCACTGAACCAAATGTGGAGGAACGGTTGTATCAACGATACCTATGAGCCGGGCTCCACCTTCAAAATAGTAACTGCAGCGGCGGGATTGGAATCCAAGGCAGTGAGCCTTACCGACCAGTTCAGCTGTCCCGGCTTTATTATGGTGGGGGACAGAAGAATAAGGTGTCACAAAGTGGGGGGACACGGAGCGGAGGACTTTGTGCAGGGCATCATGAACTCCTGCAATCCGGTATTTGTCACCGTAGGACTCAGAATTGGTGTGGACCGGTATTATGATTACTTTAAAAAGTTCGGTCTGCTGACGAAAACCGGCGTGGATCTGCCGGGAGAAGCAGCCACCATCATGCACAAGAAAGAGAACATTAAAGAAGTGGAGCTTGCTACCATGTCCTTCGGACAGTCGTTCCAGATTACACCGATACAGCTTGCTACCACTGCTTCGTCCATTATCAATGGGGGAAACAGAGTAACGCCGCATTTTGGAGTAAAAGTAGTAGATGCGCAGGGAGAAACGATAGAGACTTTGAAATATCCCGTAAAACAGAATATTGTCTCTGCCGAGACGTCGGAAACCATGCGGTATTTGTTAGAGCAGGTGGTGGAAAACGGAAGCGGCAAAAACGGTTATGTGGAAGGGTACCGGGTGGGTGGAAAGACGGCTACCAGCCAGACGCTTCCCAGAGGAAGCGGAAAGTATATTTCATCCTTCCTGGGATTTGCGCCTGCTGATGATCCGCAGGTGCTGGCTGTGGCTATCATCAATAATCCTCAGGGCATGTATTATGGAGGGCAGATAGCGGCGCCTATCGTACGGCAGCTTTTTGAAAATATTCTTCCTTATTTGGAAAGAATGGATTATAATGACAAAGGATGACTCGAGGAAAGGATTGGAAGTAAAATGAATCATACGGTTATTATATCTGTGGTAATATCTTTTATAATAAGTGTGGTATTAGGACCTTTTATTATACCTTTTTTAAAAAAACTAAAAGCAGGGCAGACGGTCAGAGATGATGGTCCCCAGACACATCTTAAAAAATCAGGAACCCCTACCATGGGCGGAATCCTTATTTTGATCAGCATTGTGGCCACCTCTATGATTTACATGAAAGACTATCCGAAGATCATGCCCATTCTTTTTTCCACCTTGGGCTTTGGATTGATCGGTTTTCTGGACGATTATATCAAGGTCGTCCTAAAGAGTTCCATGGGACTGCGGGCATGGCAGAAAATGCTGGGGCAGCTGTTGGTGACGGGGATATTCGCCTATTATCTGACGAACAACACGGGTATTTCCTTAGCGATGCGGATACCATTTATGCAGGGTAAATTCTTGGATATGGGCATATTGAATATTCCGATTTTGTTTTTTATTGTGATAGCAACGGTAAACGGTGCAAATTTTACGGACGGTCTGGACGGTCTGGCAAGCAGCGTTACAGTGATGATAGCAACCTTTTTTTCGGTGGTAGCGGTAGGCACCGCCAGCGGAGTAGAGCCGATAACCTGTGCAGTAGTGGGAGCACTTTTAGGCTTCCTTCTATTCAATGTCTATCCTGCAAGCGTGTTTATGGGAGATACAGGCTCGCTTGCGCTTGGCGGCTTTGTGGCAGCAACGGCGTATATGCTGCAAATGCCCTTATTCATACCTATCGTAGCGCTCATTTATGCGGTAGAGGTGGCTTCCGTTATCATTCAGGTGGGTTATTTCAAAATGAGCGGAGGAAAGCGATTCTTTAAGATGGCGCCTATCCATCATCATTTCGAGCTGTGCGGATGGTCGGAGACGAGAGTCGTTGCGGTATTTTCTATCGCAACTGCCATGCTTTGCCTGATCGCACTTATGGGCATATAAAGACTGTCGGGAAAAGAGGAAATGTTTCATGGATTTACAAGGTAAGAAAGTATTGGTGATAGGAACGGGGATCAGCGGGATTGGAGCGGTAAAGCTGCTCAGCTTTGCGGGAGCGGCACCAATTTTGTATGATGAAAATAAAAAGCTGGAGGAAGCGGCGGTACGAAACAAGCTTCCCGCGGAAGTAAATGCAGAGATAGTAATTGGCAGCCTGCCAAAGGAACTGGAAGAAATTGTTTTGGTGGTACCAAGCCCCGGCGTTCCGGCAGATACGGCTGTTATAGAAGGCTTTCGAAAGAGAGGGATTCCCGTATGGGGAGAAATAGAGCTGGCTTATGCCTATGCCAAGGGCAGGCTGATTGCGATTACGGGAACCAACGGTAAGACTACTACCACATCTTTGGTAGGACAGATTATGGAGGACTATTACGAATCCGTTTATATTGTTGGAAATATTGGCAATCCCTATACCGAAATTGCCCCGGAAACAAAGTCGGATACCATAACCGTGGCAGAAATCAGCAGCTTTCAGCTGGAGACTACGCAGACCTTTAGGCCGCAGGTATCAGCCATACTCAATATTACGCCGGACCATTTGGACAGACATTATACGATGGAAAATTATGCGGCGGTAAAGGAAAGAATCGCGAAGAACCAGACAAAGAACGATGTTTGCGTATTGAATTACGAAAATGAATATACCAGAGCCTTCGGCGGCAGATGTTCCGCTCATGTTATCTTTTTTTCCTCTGTAAGAAAGCTGGAGAGAGGAATTTATCTGGAAGGGGAAGATATATATATAGCAGGTATCGGCAATGAGCAGGATGATAACAGAAGAAAAATCATGACTGTACACGATATGAACCTTGTAGGACTGTGCAACGTGGAAAACATAATGGCGGCCATCGCCATCGCGTTGAGCATGGAGGTGCCTCTCGAAAATATTTTGAGTACAATAAAGCGCTTTAAAGCGGTAGAGCATAGAATAGAATTTGTTGCTACGAAAAACGGAGTGGACTATTACAACGATTCCAAAGGCACCAATCCGGACGCCGCGATTCAAGGAATCAGAGCGATGTCCAAACCTACCGTTTTGATTGGCGGCGGTTACGATAAGCATAGTGAGTATGACGATTGGATCGAAGCCTTCGAGGGAAAGGTAAAATGCTTTGTACTGATCGGACAGACAGCGGATAAGATTGAGGAATGTGCCATAAAGCATGGCATCAGCAACATCATCCGTGCCGATAGCTTCGACGAAGCGCTGAAGATATGCACAAGAGAAGCGAAATCTGGAGATGCAGTGCTCTTGTCTCCGGCATGCGCGAGCTGGGGAATGTTTCCTAATTATGAGGTGCGCGGAAATATGTTCAAGGACTATGTGAACAACCTTTAAAGAGTTGCAGTTCAGCCTGAGCTGTTATTTTAAAGACATATATAAAAAAGAGAAGGAAGGAGTAGGACATTTCGTGGCGGAAAGAAGAGTAGGAAGACAACGGAAAAAACAATCGGAAAATTTTTTTGATTATAGTTTGTTATTTATTGTGCTGTTTTTGCTCGGATTCGGGTTGATTATGATTTATTCGACCAGTTCCTATGAGTCAAATCTTCAGTTCGGCGACTCCACCTTTTATCTTAAAAAGCAGGTAATAGCCACTGTGATAGGGCTTGCTGCGATGATAGTGGTAGCAAATATTCCTTATCATTTTTGGGAGCGCTTTGCGACTCTCGGTTACATAGGCTCCGGCGTGCTGATACCGCTTGTATTAGTTCCAGGTATTCAGTATTCAGCAAATGGAGCGACCAGATGGATTCGAATCGGCGGCTTTACATTACAGCCTGCCGAAGTGGCGAAGTTAGGTATGATTTTATTTTTGGCGAGTCTCGTCTGCCGGATGGGAAGAGGGATAAGGACGACGAAAGGTTTTTTTACCGTACTCGCTGTGCCGCTGCCGATTTGCTTGATGATTTGGCAGATTACTAACAATTTGAGTTCTGCCATCATTGTATTCGGAATCGCGGCTCTCATGCTGTTTGTGGCCAGCCCTGAGTATAAGAAATTCATACTGCTTGGCCTGGGCGGCGTAGCCGCCGTAGCGGTGCTTATATTCGCCGTGGTAAACGCAGCCTCCTCCGACGGCTTGAATTTCCGTGGGGAGCGTATTCTGGCCTGGCTGGACCCGGAGGCTTACGCAAGCGGGAAAGGCTTTCAGACATTGCAGGCACTTTATGCCATAGGCTCGGGAGGAATTCTGGGCAAAGGGCTGGGGCAAAGCATGCAGAAGCTCGGTTTTCTTCCGGAGGCTCAGAACGATATGATTTTTTCGATTATCTGCGAGGAGCTGGGGTTATTCGGAGCGATAGCTATTATTATTATGTTTTTGCTTTTAATATGGAGATTCATGGTAATCGCCAACAATGCGCCTGATTTATTCGGAGCTCTTCTTGTAGTAGGTGTTCTCGGGCATATTGCGATTCAGGTTATTTTAAATATTGCGGTCGTAACGAACACGATTCCCAGTACGGGTATCTCATTGCCGTTTATCAGCTACGGCGGTTCCTCCGTATTATTTTTAATGATAGAAATAGGTTTGGTCCTTAGCGTGGCGAAGGGAATTCGCCTGAAAGATTTGTAAGAAGGACATGGGCAAAAGCACTAAGGGGAAGTACAAGATACGTTTTTTAGTAAGTACCATATATATAGAATAGGTCATATTCATAAAATCTGGATTAGAAGGTGAATCATTGGATTCTATTCATATGTATGGTGGAAATTTTTTACGTGGAGAGGTAAAAATACAAGGCTCTAAAAATGCCGTTCTTCCCATTATGGCGGCTTCACTTTTAATAAAAGGCACTTGTGTTATAGAAAACTGTCCGCGGATCGCGGACGTATATCTGATGCAGAACTTGCTTCAAGAATTGGGCTGTTTAGTGACATGGTCTGAGAATACGGTAACGATAAATGCTTCGCATGTCATCGACAACGCGATGTCAGGAGAATCTGTAAGGAGTATGCGCTCCTCGGTGATGCTTTTAGGAGCTATGCTGGGAAGAATCGGAGAGGTGTTTATGGCGTATCCCGGCGGATGCGTCATCGGTAAACGGCCTATCGACCTGCATCTTGCCGCCCTTAAGGAAATGGGAGTGGAGATAACAGAACAGGAGCATTTCTTTACGGCGAAGGTAAGCAGGCTGAAAGCTATGGATTATACGCTTCCATTTCCCAGTGTGGGTGCCACGGAGAACATTATATTGGCGGCGGTCTTGGCGGAAGGAACGACAACGGTACGAGGTGCGGCAAAGGAGCCGGAGATAACGGCGCTGTGCGAGTTCTTAAAGGCTGCAGGAGCCGATATCGAAGGAGCCGGAAGGCAGACGGTGGTCATAAAGGGAGTGAAGGAACTTGGAGAGGCGAGGTATACGGTACCGGGTGACCGTATCGTAGCAGGTACTTATCTCATTGCAGCACTGGCCGTGGGCGGAAACATTTTCCTGGAAAAAGCTCCGGCGGAACATATGACTGCTTTGCTGAAAACTGCTGTACAGATGGGCGGTAATGTCACTATAAAAGAGAGCGGCGTGGGAGCCGTAGCGATTCGAAGGCTGGAAGCGGTTCCGTATCTCAAAACGGAGGTATACGACGGATTCCCCACCGATTTGCAGTCGCCTATAATGGCGGCCATGGCAGTAGCACGGGGAGACAGTGTGCTGGAGGAGACTATATTTGAAAATCGTTTTCGCATCGTGGATGAGCTTAGGAGAATGGGAGCGGACATTCGAACGGAAAAAAACAAAGCCTACATAAGCGGAATAGAGCGGCTGAAAGGGGCCGTTGTGGAGGCAGAAGAACTGCGGGGGGGAGCAGCGCTTATAGTAGCCGGACTCGAAGCCGAAGGGGAGACGGTTATTAAAAACAGACATTTTATCGAAAGAGGTTATGAGGATATTTGCAGGGATCTTAGAAATCTGGGGGCAGATATAAACATTGGGTAAAATAAATGAGCCAAAATAAGGATAAGGGAAAAAAAGAGAATAAGAACAAAAAGATAAAGTCCGGCAGCGGCGGAAAAGGTGTCTCTAAGTCAAAGAATAGCAATTCAAAGGCTGGAAGTTCGAAGAAAGGCGGTTCGAAAAACGGCAGTTCGAAGAACATCAATGTGAAGAGCAGCAGTTCGAAAGTCGATTATGCAAAAAGCGTTAGCAGTAAGAAAGTTGACTCGGGCAGGATTCTGATGGAAAGTTACTCTTCGAGGAGACCGCGAGGCACGAACCTGCGCCTCGTTAAAAACGGAGATTTGCCGGTGGATCCGCCGGCAAAGAGGTACGAGAGAAACGATGATTGGCTGGCACAGCATAAGAGTCTGGTAATTATAGGAATATCAATATTTGTGCTGGCGGCATTACTGCTTGCGGGATATTATTATATTATCACTACTTATACGGTAACTACTGTGTATGTGGATGGTAATGTACATTATACAAATGAAGAAGTGATGGATATGGTAATGAAGGGCAGATACGGGAACAATTCGCTGTATTTGGCTACGAAATATAAGGATAAGGGGGTAGAGGGTGTTCCTTTTGTGGAGAAGATGGATGTGAATATTCTGTCGCCGAATACGATTAGGATCAATGTATACGAAAAAGCGTTTGCCGGATATGTGGAATACCTCGGTCAGTATATGTATTTTGACAAGGACGGTATCGTAGCGGAAAGCTCTCAGGTAAAGACTGCGGGAGTACCGCAGGTGACGGGGCTTAGCTTCGATTATATCATTCTGAACGAGCCGCTTCCGGTAGAAAATGACACGATATTCAAACAAATACTAAGTATTACTCAGCTTCTTGAAAAATATAGCCTGTCGGCCGATAAGATATATTTCGATGCTTCTTACAGTATTACGTTGTTTTTTGGAGGGGTAAAGGTTACCTTGGGTACGGGAGAGGATATGGATGAAAAAATAATGAAGCTGCAATACATCCTGCCGGAGCTGGAAGGCAAGAACGGAACGATTCCGCTGGAAAATTACACAGAGGATACGAAGAGCATAACTTTTGATCCTGACTAGGCAAATTAACAGTAAGAAAAGCAAAAAAAACGAAAAATAGGTTGCTAATTTAGAAAAATAATTATATGATAACATGTAGGAGTTTAATTGGGAATGATGAAGGAGGAACCACCTTGCTTGAGATTAAGACAAACGATGCTGAGGCTGCAGCAAAGATTATAGTAGTAGGAGTCGGCGGTGCGGGCAATAACGCTGTAAATAGAATGATTGATGAAAATATTGACGGAGTGGAATTCATAGGAATCAACACGGACAAGCAGGCTTTGCAGTTATGTAAGGCTCCTAAGCTTCTGCAAATCGGTGAGAAGCTTACGAAGGGACTTGGCGCGGGAGCGAAGCCGGAGATCGGTGAAAAGGCTGCGCAGGAGAGCGAGGAAGAAGTGACTTCTGCACTTAAGGGTGCCGATATGGTGTTCGTTACATGCGGTATGGGAGGCGGCACTGGAACCGGAGCAGCGCCCGTTGTAGCTAAGATTGCCAAGGATATGGGAATTCTTACCGTAGGTGTTGTAACGAAACCTTTCCGTTTTGAGGCGAAGGCACGTATGGTAAACGCGTTGAACGGTATTGAGAGAATTAAGGATAATGTGGACACGCTTATCGTTATTCCGAATGATAAATTATTAGAAATTGTTGATAGAAGGACAACCATGCCGGATGCCCTTAAGAAGGCAGATGAGGTATTGCAGCAGGCAGTACAGGGAATTACCGACCTCATCAATGTTCCGGCTGTTATCAATCTGGATTTCGCGGATGTACAGACTGTTATGAAGGAAAAGGGAATCGCTCATATCGGTATCGGTTATGGAAAGGGAGACGACAAGGCTAGCGAGGCTGTTAAGATGGCAGTGGAAAGCCCGTTGCTCGAGACGACGATTTCCGGTGCTACTCATGTTATCATCAATGTTTCCGGCGATATTACCCTTGCGGATGCTTCCGATGCAGCAAGCTATGTACAGGAGCTTGCAGGAGATGAAGTGAACATCATCTTCGGTGCGATGTACGATGCGAACAAGGGAGATTCCTGCACGATCACTGTTATTGCTACCGGCCTCGAGGACGCGGGTGCAAAAACGACTGCATTCAGTACATATAAGCCTGGGTATATCACGCCTTCATCTTTACAGGGTAAAGGTACTCACAGCGCGGGAGCGATGGCTACCGGGGGCTTGAATTCAGGAGGAAGCATTGTGCCGAATATTACGCCGTCGGCAACTCCTTTAAAGACGATTTCCGGGATCAATAAGCCGGGTGACATCAGAAGCTCGGTGGAGGAAAAGACCCTTAAGATTCCTGATTTTCTTCAGAGAAAATAGGAAGTGTTTATATTTGAAATTGCCAGATTAGAATGTTAATTTGGACAAGCTGTCAGAACCGGATAGTGAATTAAAAACGACGATCTTGAATCTTTATGATTACAAGACCGTCGTTTTTTATCGTATAGGAAAAACTGTCGTTATGTGCGGTAAATAGCATGAATTATCAGCGCCCTTTTGACAAAAAAAGCGGACAATACTTTATATAATGTTTAAATCGAAGGGGACAAATAAGCTCCTTCAAATAGTGAAAAAGGAGGTGACTGCGAAGGGTTACGGGATATGTATGTCTATGAAATAAATATTGATAGTCTGTTTCTCATAAACTTTGTTATGAACCTTTATTTTTATATGCTTGCCGCCAAAACCTTGAAGCGTACTGCCACGCGCATCCGGGTGGGATGCGTAAGCTTTGCGGGATCCGGTTTGTTTTGTCTGCTTTTGCTGATGCCGGGAATACCTGCATTCATAAAAAGGTTTATAGGGCCGTTTACTATCAATATGATAATGACCGCAGTTATTTTTAAGACAAAGCAGGTGAATGAAATACTGCGTTGTACCGGATATATGCTCGTGTACGCTTTTTTGTTCGGAGGGCTTATGAGGTATCTGTTTTCCGGTATCCCATTCTTACATATAAGGCAGGAAAGCATCTGGTGCATATTGGGAACCGGGCTGCTCGGTTATGAAGCGGGGGCCTGGTGGATTGCTCAGATGAAAAAAAGAAAAGCGGATCATATCTATGCGGTAAGATTGTTGGGATATGGAGATGAGATTACGGTAACAGCTCTTTCCGATACCGGAAACAGCTTAAAGGAGCCGGTTAGCGGCAAGCCAGTATCGATCATCGAGGAGGAGGTGCTTAATCGGCTTAGTGCAGTAATGGTGCCGGAGAAGTTTAAGCTGATACCATATCACAGCGTAGGGAAAGAGAACGGTATGCTGGAAGGATATGAAATACCGGAAATAATTGTGGAAGGTGAAAAGGGGAATATACGATGGCAGAAGGTAATTGTGGGTATCAGCAAGACAAAAATATCCGCAAATGGAAAATATCAAATGATATTGCATCCGGATTTATGCGACGAGGCGCCCGGCAAAGCAGGGCAGCATTTGTTAATCAGAAGACTAGGAGGAAAATAAATGGTTTTTAAAGTGGCAATACCGGGGAAGGTTCAGTTCAAGATCATCAGGCGGGAACCGAATTTTTTCATGACAAAGCAAGGGGATATTCACTATATAGGAGGAACGGAGGTGCTGCCGCCGCCGCTGGAGGTTGAGAAAGAAAATGAAATTATCAGCGACCTTGGAACGGAATATGAGGATGAAGCGAAGTCCATTCTTATAGAACACAATTTAAGGTTGGTAGTATATATTGCGAAGAAATTCGATAATACCGGAGTCGGAGTGGAAGATTTGATTTCCATTGGGACGATAGGGCTGATAAAATCCATTAATACATTTAACCCGGAAAAGAACATCAAGCTGGCAACCTATGCTTCCAGATGCATTGAGAATGAAATCTTAATGTATTTGAGAAGAAATAATAAGACGAAGTTAGAGGTGTCCATCGACGAACCCCTGAATGTGGATTGGGACGGGAACGAGCTGCTCTTATCGGATATTCTGGGAACGGATGAAGATGTGATATACCGGGACATTGAAAATGAAGTGGAAAGAAAGCTTTTGCTGAAAGCTATAAATAAATTATCGGATAGGGAAAGAACAATTATTAATCTCAGGTTCGGCCTAGGAACGCCGGACGGTCAGGAAATGACACAGAAGGAGGTGGCTACACTATTAGGGATATCTCAATCGTACATATCGAGGCTGGAGAAAAAGATTATGAAGCGTTTGAAAAAGGAGTTGATAAGAGAAGAGTAGTGCAGTGTAAGTAAAAGGGGTTCATATATAGGGAGGTGTTGAGAAGAAGTTGCCGGAAACGGGATGATTCTTAACACCTCCTCTTAAATATGAGATATTTATTGCTTTGAAACTTTCCTGTCAAGCGATGGTATTAGTGACCGAGGTCAACAATGATGATGTCGGGACCGATTTTTTTAATATCCTTGTAGAGGATTATGAATTCGGGTTCATTGTTAAACCAATTGCAGAGCCTATTGTTGTTCGATACGATAATTTTACAGATTTGCCCGGAACATTCCTCGAATTCTAAATCGATGACTCTCCCAAGACATTTGCAGTCCTTGAGGTTGATGACTTGTTTACATTTTAGTTCGGAAAAGAGCATATGAACACATCCTATCAATACTTACCATAGTATATGCTGCATATGAAAAATGATTCGTTACTATAATGTTTGATCGGACGATGTATAATTTCACCTCTTTCTGTAAATCATTTTATATATAGATTCACAGTCAGAAAGGCCGCGTTGCGTGTTTGTCTGAATCAATCATAAATGCAGGAGGCGTAAAATGATACAAGGAAAAGTGGAAATATGCGGAGTGAATACGTCGAAGCTGCCTCTCCTCAAGAATGCGGAAAAAGAAGCTTTGTTCTCCAGAATTGAGGAAGGTGATAAAGAGGCGAGAGAGCAGTATATCGAAGGAAATCTGCGTTTGGTGTTGAGCGTGATCAAAAGATTTTCTTCCAGTAATGAGAATGTGGATGATTTATTTCAAATCGGCTGTATTGGGCTGATTAAGGCAATTGACAATTTCGATTCTTCTTTAAACGTGAAATTTTCCACCTATGCGGTTCCCATGATTATAGGAGAAATAAGGCGTTTCCTTCGGGACAACAATTCGATAAGGGTCAGTCGTTCCTTGAAGGATACGGCCTATAAGGCGATTTATGCGAAAGAAAATCTGACCAAAAGAAATCTAAAGGAGCCGACTATCAATGAAATCGCCTCGGAAATCGGAGTATCGAAGGAGGATATTGTCTATGCTCTGGATGCCATACAAAATCCGATGAGCCTATACGATCCTATCTTTACTGATGGAGGGGATACGCTTTATGTGATGGATCAGATAAGCGATAAAAAAAATAAAGAGGAGACGTGGGTCGAGCATCTGTCCTTAAGTGAAGCGATGAAAAGGCTGGGCGAAAGGGAAAACGAAATTATCAGCCTGCGCTTTTTCGAAGGAAAGACACAGATGGAGGTGGCGGATATGATAGGCATTTCGCAGGCGCAAGTGTCCAGGCTGGAAAAAAATGCGCTGCGCATTATGAAAAATTATTTGACGGCATGACATCCAAAGGTGGGAGTATTGACAAGAAAGAATGGGATTTGCTATACTAATTATTAGTTGGATGGCAGAAGTCTCCATTTGCACAGAAGTGCAGGATTATTGAAGAAATTATAAAGGATTTATTTTTAGTAAACAAGTACCAGGAAGGTATGAGCATTCGGAAGAACGCTATCTTTTTGGTACTTTTTTGATTTATGAGAAAGGAAAGGTTATTAAAATGAAAAAATCGAGAACTTACAAGGTAGTGTGGTCAGGACTGTTTATTGCGCTGGGAGTGGTACTTCCTTTTTTGACGGGACAAATTCAAAGTATTGGAAGTATGCTGCTTCCCATGCATCTGCCGGTACTTCTTTGCGGCTTTATCTGCGGTGGACCGTACGGACTTGCGGTAGGATTTATCGTACCGCTTCTTAGAAGCGTGCTGTTCGGTATGCCGCCCATGTTTCCGGTAGCGGTTTCCATGGCTTTCGAGCTGGCGGTTTATGGCTTTGTGACAGGTTTTTTATATAATAGGCTGCCTAAGAAGAACAGCATGATATACATAGCTTTAATTGCAGCAATGATTATTGGACGTATTGTCGCAGGAGCGGTAAATGTGGTATTATATGGTATAGAGGGAAGCGGCTATTCCGTGCAGATGTTTATGGCGGGTATGTTCGTTAATGCGATACCGGGTATTATTTTACAGCTCGTTCTGATTCCCCTTCTTATCATCATATTTAGAAAATCGAAGGTTATGGAGTAATATGTCAATATTAAGGGATACAAAAGAGGCAATAACAAAAATCAAAAATGAAAATCCGGGCGGTACTATTCTCATAGCAATAGACGGAAAAAGCGGCAGCGGGAAGAGTACTCTCGCCGCCGGACTTCATGAGGAGTTTGGCGGGAATATGCTGCATATGGACGATTTTTTCCTGCGTCCTAAACAGCGAACCGAAGCACGACTTGCGGAGATAGGCGGTAATGTGGACTATGAGCGCTTCGGTAAGATACTCCAGGAGGTACGTCGGGGAGAAACTATCATATACAGAGCCTTTGACTGTAAAAAGCAAATTATAGGAAATGGAATAATCATCATGCCCAAGCAGATTAATATCATAGAAGGTTCTTATAGTATGCATCCCTTTTTTGGACGGGTTTATGATTTGAAGATTGCCTTGGATATTGGAAAGGAGGAGCAGCGAAGGCGTATTTTGCAAAGAAACGGTGAAAAAATGCTGAAGCGTTTTGAAGAGGAATGGATTCCGAAGGAAGACGCGTATTTGGAGAAGTTTAAAATATACCAGAGGAGTCATCTGGTATTTCATACGGACAAGGAAGAAGGAATGTTAGTCTAACATTCCTTCTTCTTTGTGAACGCCTTCTTCTCATAATTTACTTGGAAGTGAGTCTTGATGGGCTGTTCCGTCTCTTTGGCGCGTTGCCGTCTGATAGATGGAAACCAAAAATACTCCAATTATCCTGATTTTTTCTAAATTGTTGTCATTTCCTCATATATTGGGTATAATTTGTTTATAAACATAAGTTGACAGCAGAGTAATATAACCATTACAGAATGAGAGGAAGGGACGTTTTATGAAAATTGCGTTTTACGATGCCAAAGCATACGATATTGCATATTTTGACCATGAGAATGAAAAATACGGATATAAGCTGAAGTATTTTGATTACCATCTGGGGCCCGAAACAGCCCGGCTGGCGGCAGGGTATGACGCAGTGTGCGCGTTTGTCAACGATGTCATTGACGAGCCGACCATCAACGCGCTGTATGAAGCCGGAATTCGGCATATTGCGCTTCGCTGTGCGGGCTATAATAATGTGGATTTCAAGACGGCGTATGGAAAATGCCATATTACTCGGGTGCCGGCTTATTCGCCCTATGCCGTTGCGGAGCATGCGGCTGCGTTAATGCTTACGTTAAACCGTAAGACACATAGGGCTTATATAAGAACGCGGGACAACAATTTCACCATCAACGGCCTTATGGGCTTTGACCTGCATGGAAAGACTGCCGGTGTTGTCGGTACGGGTAAAATCGGGCGTATATTCATTGATATCTGCCGCGGGTTCGGCATGAATATCGTCGCCTATGATCCTTTTCCGGCCAAGGATACGGATTTTGAATACGCTACGCTGGACGAGCTCTTCCGCCGCAGCGATGTAATTTCTCTGCACTGCCCTCTGACACCGGACACGCATTACATCATTAACGAGGAAAGCATTTCCAAGATGAAGCCGGGGGGATTGATTCTCAACACTTCACGCGGTGCGCTGATTGATACCCGTGCGTTGATCGAGGCGCTCAAGGAGCGAAGAATCGGCGGTGCGGCGCTGGATGTTTATGAGGAGGAAAATGAGTATTTCTTTGAAGATTTTTCAGACAATATCGTTTCAGACGACACGCTTACGCGTCTGATTGCGTTCCCGAATGTGCTTGTGACTTCGCATCAGGCATTTTTTACCAAAGAAGCACTCGAGCAGATTGCGGCGGTAACGCTGCAAAACATTAAGGAATTTGAAGAGGGCGGTCCGCTGCCAAATGAAATCTGCTATAACTGCATGAAAAAGGGCACAAACGATTGCCGAAAGGATTCTAAACGCTGCTTTTAAGGCGTATCTGTCCTCTTTTTTTATTTTACTCTCAAGTACTATAATAATTGTGGAGAAGTCAGATAAGAACAGGTCTCAGTGCGGCGGCTGATCTGATGGCAGGAGTATCGACAGCAGTCCGCCCCTTAACTCTCTGTGATAACTGATTCAGTGCATAATTTTAGTTGACATAAAACGATATTTCGAATATACTGATAATAATAGTACGAAATAGGAGGTTACATCCATGAAATGTCCTTTTTGCGGTCATGAGAACACGCGAGTTATAGATTCAAGACCGGCGGAAGATAATAATTCCATAAGACGCCGCCGTGTGTGTGACGAGTGTGACAAACGCTTTACCACATATGAGAAGATAGAGACGATTCCGCTTATTATAATTAAGAAGGATAATAACAGAGAGACCTATGACCGTTCGAAGATAGAAGCAGGTGTGCTTCGCGCATGTCATAAACGTCCGGTCAGCGCCAATGAAATCACGGGATTGGTAGAGGAAGTGGAGACAGAGGTTTTCAACATGGAGGAAAAAGAGATACCCAGCCAGGTCATCGGAGAGCTTGTTATGAACAAGCTGAAGGATCTGGATGCGGTGGCTTATGTAAGATTTGCTTCTGTTTACAGAGAATTTAAGGACATTAACACATTCATGGATGAGCTTAAGAAGGTTTTGGATAAATAAAACGGTAAAAAGTATATATAATAGATATGGTGGAGGATTGCTCATAAATGAAGAGCAATCCTTTTTATCTTATTGGAGTATAGGATTGTACTGCATTTAGTACTTGCATTTTGAAAAAAAATTTTATACAATAAAACGACAATTAAATATAGACGAAGAAAAGGAAGGAATTGAAACACATGAAAAGAGAAGGAATAACGAAACTTTTTTTGGTGTTTGTGTTGACAACACTGACTATTGCACTGAGCGCGTGCTCGGGTGATAAGACAGGCGAGAATTCTTCTAAGATTACCGTCGGAATACCTCAGGATATAGAGGACAGTCTTGACCCCCATAAAGCAGTGGCGGCAGGAACGAAAGAGGTATTTTTCAACATGTTTGAAGGTCTGGTAAAGCCGGACGCAAACGGTAATTTAGTTCCCGCTGTATCCAGTGCGTACAAAGTCTCTGATGACGGTAAGGTTTACACATTTACATTGAGAAAAGGAATCAAATTTCACGATGGCAGTCTGGTTACGGTAGAGGATATCAAGTATTCGATCGATAAATGCGCCGATACCAGTAACGGAGAACCACTGATAGCGGCGTTTTCTAATATAGAAAGCGTAAATATCATCGACGATGAAACGGTAGAAATCGTGTTAACGGAGTCAAATACGGAGTTTGATGCGGATCTGGCGAGTGTGACGGCAGCGATTATACCGGCATCTAATCAAGAGCCGGATACGAATCCTATCGGAACGGGTCCGTACAAATATGTTTCCCGCTCTCCGCAGGAGAATTTCGTAATGGAGAAATTTAACGATTACTGGGGAGAGGGCGCACATATTGAAGACGTAGTTTTAAAGGTGTGTGCAAATGCAGATTCCTTTGTTATGGATCTGGAAGGCGGCTCCGTGGATATGATTGCCAGAGTGACTGCGACTCAGGCATCGGAATTGTCGGATAAGTTCGATATACTGGAGGGAGAAATGAATCTGGTACAAGCATTGTATTTGAACAATGCAGCAGAGCCGTTTTCCGATGTGCGCGTAAGGCAGGCTCTTTGCTATGCGATCGACCCTCAGGAAATTATGGATTTCGTATCGGGCGGCAAGGGGACGGAGATAGGCAGCAGCATGTTCCCCTCCTTTGAAAAGTATTATATAGAGGAGTTAAACGATACGTATTCCAAGGATACGGAGAAGGCGAAGGCCCTTCTTGCAGAAGCGGGATATCCGGACGGATTTTCTTTTACGATTACAGTGCCATCCAACTATCAGCAGCATATCGATACGGCACAAGTGCTCGTAGAGGAATTCAAGGCTATTGGCGTAACAGCACAGATTCAGCTGATAGAATGGGATAGCTGGCTCAGCGATGTATACGCGGGAAGAAATTTTGAGTCGACCGTAATCGGCGTGGATGCTTCCAGCCTGACGGCAGGGGCACTGCTGGGACGATTCGAATCTACGGCTTCGAATAACTTCATCAATTTCAGCAGTTCTAAATATGATACGGCGTTACAGAATGCAATTTCCAGCACCGACGATGGACAGAAGACAGAATATTACAAGGAATGCGAGCGGATACTGTCAGAAGAGGCGGCAAACGTTTACATTCAGGATTTGCCTGAATTCGTGGCAATCAATAAAAAATACGGTGGTTACCAATTCTATCCGCTATATGTGCAGGATTTTTCCAAGCTTTATATAGTAGAAGAATAAAAAGTACAGGATTAACTTTTTTAGGCAGGAGGACAAGAGGATGAAATATATCGGGAAAAAGGTCATTATGATGGCAGCTACCTTGTTTGCAGTTTCATTTCTTGTCTTTCTGTCTTTTTTTGTGATGTCGGGCGACCCGGTCACCTCCATGCTCGGCACGCAGGCCACACCGGAAAAAGTGGAGGCACTGCGGGAGGAGATGGGATTGAACGACCCATTTCTTACACAGTATTTCAGATGGGCGGGCTCATTTTTAAAGGGAGATATGGGAATCTCCTATAGTTATCGGATACCGGTGGAGTCAATGATTGTGGATAAGCTTCCCGTTACGCTTGTTTTGACCGGTATTGCTTTTCTTTTGATGATCGTTTTGGCGGTGCCTTTGGGAATATATACGGCTAAGCATGAAGGCGGTATTGCGGATAGAGTCATTTATGTCATTAATCAGATCATGATGGCGATTCCGCCTTTTTTTGCAGGGATACTCATTACATTTCTATTCGGACGGATTTTCCGGCTGTTTACGCCGGGAGGCTATGTATCCTATAAAGATGATTTCGTGCAATTTATCGGTTATATGTTTTTCCCGGCCTTGGCGATAGCTCTGCCGAAAACAGCGATGGCGGTGAAACTGCTTCGAAGCTCGGTAATCGGAGAGGTGAAGAAGGACTATGTCAGAACGGCTTTCAGCAGAGGAAACAGAAGCAATCAGGTGTTTTATAATCATATATTAAAAAATGCGGTTATCCCGGTAGTGACCTTTTGGGGGATGGCGCTTGCCGATATGGTGGCGGGCAGTATCATTATCGAGCAGGTGTTCAGCATACCTGGTTTGGGAAGGATTCTTCTGACCTCCATTTCTAACAGGGACTATCCGGTGGTGGAGGCGATTATTGTATGCATTGCCTTTATCGTCGTTTTTATAAATCTGGTGGTGGATATTATATATCAGTTGATCGATCCTCGGATATCGACGCAGGAGCGAGTATAAGTATGAAGAAGAAAAAGAAGAACTATAATTTAATAGTCGGAGGGATACTTACCGGAACAATGCTTCTTCTTATTATGATAGGCATTTTTTATACCCCTTACGATCCCAACGCCATGGATCCTGCGGCGAAGTTCGCCGGAGTTTCCCTCGCGCATCCCATGGGTTGTGATAATTTCGGAAGGGACGTATTCAGCCGTGTGCTTCAGGGAAGCCGGACAACCCTGTTCGTCGCTTTATGCACGGTAGCTATCGGTACCGTTTTCGGTATCGCTTTAGGAGCGGTTACCGGATATTATGGGGGAATTCTGGACGAAATTCTCATGAGAATCAACGATGCTGTTTTTGCGTTCCCAAGCCTTCTTCTTGCGCTTGTCTTTATCAGTATATTAGGCCCGGGCAGGAATAATGTTATCGCCGCGCTTGGAATCGCTTTCGTGCCCAGTTTTGCCCGTATTGTGCGGGGAGAATTTTTAAAGTACCGGAATATGGATTATGTGAAGAGCGCTAAGCTGCAGGGAGCGGGGGATTTGCGCATCATGTTCGTGCATATCCTGCCGGGTACCATGCCGGTGCTGCTTTCTGCAATTATCATCGGATTCAATAATGCGGTGCTGGCGGAAGCCGGAATGAGTTATCTTGGAATCGGCGTGCAGCCTCCTGAAGCGAGTCTGGGGCGCATGTTGTCGGAGGCTCAGTCCTATCTGTTTACAGCGCCGGCATATGCGATATTTCCGGGAGCCGTAATCATATGGATGGTGCTCGGCTTCAGCCTTCTCAGCGAAGGGATAGGAGCTAAAAATGATGGATAAAAAATCGCCCTTACTCGAAGTAATTGATTTGAATATTGAGTTTCACGACCATCTCGTGCCGGAAACGGTCGTATATGATTTCGATTTGACCTTAAATGAAGGAGAAATTGTCGGCATTGTGGGAGAGTCCGGTTCCGGTAAATCGATGACTGCTCTTGCGATAGCCGGACTTTTGAGCCGCCACGATATGGAAAAAAAAGGGCAGATTCTCTATGAAGGGATGGATTTGCTCTCTTGTCCGAGAGCACAGCTTCGTAAGCTTCAGGGCAAGGAAATCGGTATGGTTTTTCAGGAGCCCATGACCTCCTTGAATCCGGTGAAAAGAATCGGATGGCAGGTGGAGGAAAGCCTTCGCATCCATACACAGATGACAAAGGAGGAGCGCAGGGAAACCGCCCTTATGCTGCTAAAAAGTGTAGAGCTTGGGGATGCGGAAAAGATATATAAGATGTATCCCCATGAGCTTTCCGGAGGGATGCGGCAGAGAGCAATGCTGGCAGCGGCTATCATATGCGAGCCTAAATTATTGATTGCGGATGAACCAACTACTGCTTTGGATGTGACGATTCAGGCACAGATCGTGAAATTACTAAAAAAGATAAATAGACAGAAAAAAACGGCGATTCTCTTCATTTCCCATGACTTGAGCCTGGTGAGCAGGCTGTGTGAACGGGTGGTCGTAATGCAGGGCGGTTATATTGTAGAAACCGGAAATTCGAAAGAGGTTTTTGAAAATCCCAAGGAAGAATATACGAAGAAGCTGATAGCGGCGATTCCGAAATGCGAGAGAAAATAGGGAGAATGAGAATGGAAAATAAGAATATTCTTGTCGTCAGCGGCTTAAGCGTATCTTATAAAAAGCATGTGCATGTGCTTGACCATGTTTCCTTTGAAATAGAACGAGGAGAGATTCTTGGACTGGTGGGAGAGAGCGGCTGCGGGAAGTCCACATTAGCTAAGGCAATACTTAGTATGATAAAGCATGAAAGCGGAGAGATAACCTTCGATGTCTCTGCGGACAGTAAGGGCATCCGTCCGCAGATGGTTTTCCAGGACCCATACAGTTCATTGAATCCGGTTAAGAAGGTAGGATGGATATTAGAGGAGCCTCTTAAGTTAAAAGGAGGCATCACCAAGGCGAAGCGTTTGGAAAAAGTAAGTGAGATGCTGAATCGGGTAGGGCTTGGCGACGCTTATGCAGATCGGTATCCAAGACAGCTTTCCGGCGGACAGAGACAAAGAGTCGCTTTGGCGGGAGCCTTGATACTGGAGCCGGAGCTATTGATTGCCGATGAACCGGTATCGGCACTGGATGTGACGATTCAGGCTCAGATCATAGAGCTTTTGCTGAAGCTCCATAGGGATATGAACCTGTCCGTTTTATTTATATCCCATGACCTGCGGGTGGTCTATCAGATGTGCGATCGGGTGATGATTATGAAAAAAGGAGAAATCGTTGAAAAAGGAACGGTGCAGGAGGTGTATTTTGCACCGAAACACGAGTACACGAAGACTCTTTTGGAAGCAGCTGGAATCAGTGAGGATAAAAGCCTGATCGGTTGAGCTATATGTCATCGTTTAAAATTAAAAAATATCTTCGCATTTTGGGAACAATTTTGCTAATCAGAAATAAATTATATATAGGAATTATTGAAGGTGTGTTTTCCTCTTTTGGGAATAAATAGATGTTGTAAAATATGCAAAAAAATAGTACAATGGTACTATAAAAGCTAAAGAAAGTGTAGGTTATGTTCGATAAAACCAACAGATAAGAGGGAATGAATCATGTAAAGTAGAAAGGTGGTGAGAGTTATGAGGATGATAGAAGTGATAGGGATACCCAGGCCCTATGATGCTTTGCAGGTGCAGCCGAAGCCAGCGATTGAAGAAGCGGATCTACAGCCGAAGCCGGAGAAGCAGCCGGATACCTCTGACTACTCTCTGAACGAAGTAAAGCGGACCATTACGGATATAAATAACATTTCACTTACTTTTAATAAAGAAGAAACTTTTGATTACATAGGAAGCGAGAGCAGCCTTGCAAAGCTGGATAT
>JAEWPN010000088.1 GCA_023399455.1 Bacillota bacterium | reverse complement strand
TATAATGCTTCTGGCTCCGGTCTCGAACATCATCGTCTTTTCCTTATCCGTCCGCTTTCTGAAATTGTCGAATTCCGCCATTTGGCGTCTTACCTTGTCCTCAAGCTCATCCACTTTTTGTTTCAGGGCTTCCTGCTTCTTATCCTTCTTTTTGAAAAATCCTTTGCCGGCATTTTCTTCATTTTCTTCGCCTTCTTCATCTTCCTGCACACATTCAGCCTCTTCGGCCTGTGCCTCTCCCTGACCTTCCAAAGAGATATCCTCCGGCAGGATTTCCTTGTCTTTTGCTTCCTCGCCGTCAATTATGATTTTCTTATCTGCCGGATCTTCCTTGTTCAATACATCCTGAATATCCTTATCGTTTATATCTTTCTGCTCTGCCACTTCATTTATTCCTTTCTTTCCTACTTTTTATTTCTTTTGTTTATTCCCGCTTCTTATATAAATCATCCAGCTGGTGCATCAGCGTCTTTAACGTTCCCACTACCTTATCGTAATCCATACGCTTCGGTCCGATGATTCCAATGGTTCCTTTCATTCCCTCTTCCAGCTCATAGGTAGCCGTTACGACGCTGCAGTCCTTCATAGACTGTACCGGCGTCTCGTCGCCGATATATATCTGAATGCCGGTGTTATTTTCATCCAACAGCCGCTCTTCCACCAGCTCTTCCAAAAGCTTTTTTTCTTCGAATGCGGTAATCAGTTCACTGGCCTTGTGATTGTCTGCGAGCTCAGGGTACCTGAAAATATTGTTTGCTCCGCTTGTATATATCTCCAAGTCCTCATCCGCTTTGATCGATTCCGCTATAGCATCGATAACCTCTCCGATAATCGTGCTGTGTATACCCGCCTGCTGTTTCATTGCCGTTATCATGTTAAGATTTATTTCTTCCAGGGTAAGTCCATTCAAGTGGGTGTTAAGAAGGATATTTAATTTCAAAAGTGATTCGCTGTCCAGTTCCTCCTCCACCTGGAGCATGCTATTTTTTATTACATTGCCCTCTACAACGGTAACTACCAAAAGCTGATGGGAATCCACACGGGATAACTGTATAAATTTCAGTTTGTTGCGATGGTACTGAGGTGCCGAAATCATCGTGGCATAATTTGTATTCTGTGCCAGTACCTTCGCCACCTGCTTCAGAAGATGATCCATCTTATCTTCTTTTTCCAGCAGGATGCCTTTCAGCTCCTCTACCTCCCGTTCTTTCTCCTCCATCATCTGATCTACATATAATCGGTAGCCTTTGTCGGAGGGAATCCTTCCTGCGGAGGTGTGGGGCTGGATAATGTATCCAAGCTCCTCCAGATCTGCCATTTCATTTCTTATGGTAGCAGAACTCAGATTCAAATCCGTATATTTAGAAATTGTTCTACTGCCTACCGGTTCTCCAGTCTCAAGATAGTTGCGGATAATGGCCTGCATAATCTTTATTTTTCTTTCATCAAGCTGCACTTCATCATCCTCCCATCTTTATGACCATACTTTCTGCAAAATATGGAGACCCTTTGTTTTTTTGTTAGCACTCAACATCTTGGAGTGCTAATACCTTCTTACCATAAAATATCACTTACCCTATACAATGTCAACAGATAACTTCAAAATTATTTATAAAAAAAATATGAACAGAAGATTCCAACCGGAATTTCTGTTCATATAAAAAAATCTTACCTGTATGTGTCTGAAAGCTGCAAAGTGAGGCAGTTAGAACGGTGCCGTGAGGTTTCAAACACACCCTGATTAAATAAAGAAGTTTCCAGAAATATCGCCGTTAAACACGTAATATGCGATACTTTCTTCCGGCTTCACATAAAGCTCCAATGACTTGTAAGCTTCATCGCTCTTATGTAAATCGTATTTCCAAACATCCTCTGCTATTTTTGTAAGGTCCTCCATGCTGTAGGACTTTCCGCCAAATTGCAGACTGATCACTTGTTTTACATCTGTATTCTTTGCCGATCCTTTGGCCGTGGTCTTTTTCGCCGCTTTCGTCTCCTTCTTAGCAGGAGTTTTCTTGGCCGCAGGCTTAGCTGCTTCCTTCTTCGCAGCCGTATTTGCTGCCTTCGTCGTCTTTGTTTCTTCCTTCTTCTCCGGTTCCTTCTTTGATGTCGCAACTGCTGCAGCAGTTCCTGTGGTGTCCGCACTTACAGTAGATTTAACGGTTGATGTCTTCTTCGTCTCTGTCATAGGTTTTTCTCCTTTCACATTCGATTATGCCGGATTTCGATTTCATCGAATTCCGAACTGAATCGAACTCACAAATACAATCCAAATACCACATTTTCCCAATCCCATCCATAAAAGTCTACCGTAATTCAACTGTCTTGTCAACTCTTTAACAAAGTAGAGCGACAAACAAGTGAGCTAAGAGCGGGCAAAGATCATAAAGTAGGCTAGAACAAGGATTCCCAGCACAATTCTATACCATCCGAATATCTTAAAGTCATGTTTCCTTATATATCCCATGAAAAAGCGGATTACAATAACGGAAACCACGAAGGCTACTATCATGCCGACCGCCAGAATCGTCCACTCCGCCGTAGTGAATACCAACCCGAACTTCACAAGCTTTAAAAGGCTGGCCCCGAACATTACCGGAATAGCGAGGAAAAAGGTGAATTCTGCCGCTATCGTTCTGGATACCCCCAGAAGCAAGGCTCCTATAATCGTTGCCCCGGAACGTGAGGTTCCCGGAAATATTGCTGCGATCAGCTGCCAGACGCCGATGATAGCTGCGGTCTTATAAGTGAGCTGTGACAAATCTGTAATTTTCGGCATCTTGTTCTTACTCATGTTCCTATTCTCGATTACGATAAACAGAATACCGAACACGATGAGTGCGATTGCCACGCATGTATAATTATAAAAAAGCTCGTCAAACAAGTCATCAAACAAAACTCCCACAATTGCCGCCGGTACGCAGGCAACCAGTATTTTAAACCAGAGAGTAAAAATATCCTTTTTAATATGGGGTTCCTTTTTCAAGTCGAAAGGAAATATCTTATCCCAGAACAGAATCACTACTGCCAGAATCGCCCCAAGCTGTATGACTACCAAAAACATCTTCCAGAACTCGGGCGATACATCCAGCGAAACGAATTCGTTAAGCAGAATCATATGCCCCGTGCTGCTGATGGGCAGCCACTCCGTAATACCTTCCACGATACCGAACAGCACCGCCTTCAAAATTTCTATCATTATCAAACCTCCTCCGACAGGCGTGCAGCCTTTTTCATCTGCCGTCCATCTGTTTCATCATATATTAATATATAACGAAAGCTTTCATTTTATTTCTTCATTCCTTACGATAAATACTCCAGAAGCTCCACGTAGCTTTCCTGTGCATCCTTGTAGCCTTCCTCATACAAAGCCTTCAGCTTCTGCGCATCCTTCTCCACTCTTCCTACCTCGCTTATCCTCTTAGGACGGATTATGAACGCCTTTCCTTCTTTTTCCTGCTCCTCCAGATAGGTCAAGGTATCGTTGTATTCTCTATGTCTTTCCTTCATCAGCTCATATACTTTGGGATACCTAACATAGCGGGCTTTTACGAGCGAGAGGCCGGAAGAAGGCTTTCTGCGATAGCCTGTCTCCTTAGTAAGTATTACCACATTTTTTTTATTTCCGTCGGAAATAGATTTTTTTATAGGAATAGAATCCGCTACGCCTCCGTCCAGATATATTTCTCCCCCGATCTTCACGTTACGGGATACGAGAGGCATAGAACTGGAAGCCCGTACCGCCTGAATATCGCTGTGCATATCCTGAAGCTGTATGTACTCCGCCTCTCCCGTCCTGATATTAGTTACT
The DNA here is from genome assembly GCA_023399455.1 of Bacillota bacterium. Taxonomy (GTDB): domain Bacteria; phylum Bacillota; class Clostridia; order Lachnospirales; family Lachnospiraceae; genus Kineothrix; species Kineothrix sedimenti. The sequence continues at coordinate 4,892 of JAEWPN010000088.1, read as the reverse complement.
ACCGCATAGGCCTTACCCTCATATTTATTAAAGGTATCATAATCATAAGGATCCAGATAATTCGGTATCAGATCATAGCACATATCCGTTCCGAACAAATCCCCTGTTGTGAAAAGGCTGTAAGGACTGCAGTACCTCTTATTATCCAGATAATTCACCCCTACACGATATCCGCGCTTCTTCTGTTTCGACAAAAAGCTGCATAAGTGACAGGCCCCCGCCGATACACCGTAGCAAGAGGAAAATTCCATTTCTTTATCGAGAAAAAAATCCAAAACACCGGCAGTATAAATCCCTTTCATGCCGCCGCCTTCCAAAACAAGACCAGCCTGATACATAACAATACTCCTTCCTTTTATAACAGTTTAACGATACTCTGCTTCCACGAATTTCCGAAGGGCCGCCAAAGAACGTTCCACCTTCTCCGTGCCGATACAATATGCCATACGGAAATATCCCGGGCATCCGAAACTGTCGCCCGGAACCAGAATCAAATCATAATTCTTCGCCTTCTGGCAGAAAATCTTCGCATCCTCTTCCAGCGCTTTCGGGAAAATGTAGAAGGTGCCGCCCGGCTTCACACAGGTGAAGCCGAGATCTGTAAGCTCTTTGTATAGAAGATTCATATTCGTTTCATATACGGATAAGTCAGAAGTTTCGTAAAGAACCTCTGCCACCGCAAGCTGCACAATAGAGGAAGGACAGTTATGTCCGATCCCTCTGGAAATCTGACCGCACATATTGACGATGGTCTCCGCGTCCCTGCATGCAGGGTTTACCGCAATATATCCGATTCTCTCGCCGGGGATGGACAGCGACTTTGAATAGGAATAACAGCTAATGGTGTTATCGTATACCTTCGATACGTAGATATCCTCCACTCCCGCAAATACGATTTCCCTATATGGCTCATCGGAAATCAGATAAATATCATGACCATATTCTTCAGATTTCTTCGTCATAGTCTCCGCAAGCTTCTCCAAAGTCTCTTTTGTATAGACAATGCCGGAAGGGTTGTTAGGCGTGTTGACCAGAACCGCCATCACCTTTTCATTAAGCATCTCCTCAAAACACTCAAAATTGATCTGGAAAGTCTCCGTATTCGGAGGTACCACCTTGAGCACGGCACCGCTCAAATCGATATAAGGATGATATTCCGGAAAAAACGGCGCGAATGTCAACACCTCATCTCCGGGCACCGTGACGGCCCGGACCGCATGAGAGATAGCTCCTGCCGCTCCGGCTGTCATAAATATATGTTTATATGTATAGCTCATGTTAAATCTCTTGTTCAGGGACTCCGCAACCTTTTCCTTCACGGAGATGATTCCGAGGCTGGGACTGTATCCGTGAAGCGCCATCGGATCGCATTTTTCGAGCAGGTCTACCATCGCCTGCTTAAACTTCTCCGGAGCAGGCACAGAAGGGTTGCCGAGGCTGTAATCGAACACATTCTCATAACCGATTTCCCTGCCTCTGGCAGTTGCATATTCAGACAACTCTCTGATAACGGATTTCGCGCCTAACATGTCTCTATATTTTGCTGCAATCATTCTATCGTTATTCTCCTTTCAAAGCTTACATCAGATTCTTTCACAGCAATTATTCTATCACAGTTTTTCCGATTACGGTATAACTTTCTTTACATAGCAGAAAATAAAACCACCGCCTTTGATATGCTCAGGCGGCAGCTTCTCTATCTTCTTATTAATAATATTCTTAAATTACATTCATTATATCAGCTTCACTGCCGAAGCGATCAGCTGCATCTTGCCATGAAGTTCAATCAGGCCAAAGTCCGCAGGGAGCACGAAATGGTCTCCTTTTTGAATGAGCTGGCCGTTGATAAGACCGTCTCCTTCTATGACGCTCATGTTCATGAAAGGATAGTCCTGACTTATGGTGAAGTCCTTCGCTACCTCCAGCTTCCAAACCGTGTAATATTTGTTGGACACGAGAACGTTCATGGAATTCACATTCAAATCCAAAGTATTTTCCATATCATTTTCTATGTCGTGCGAGGGAACGGTAATCACATCCATGCTTTTATCCAAATGGAGCTTTCTGGGCTTTCCGTTCTGCGTTCTTCCATAATCATAAAGCCGATAGGTGATATCGCTGCTCTGCTGGGTTTCCAATATCATAAGGCCGCCCTTGATCGAATGAACGGTTCCCGGATCGATTTGTATAAAATCGCCTCTGCGCACGGGAACTTCCCGAAGGAATTTTTCCCATTCGCCTTTTTTAACCATTTCTTCCATCTGTTCCTTCGTCCTGGCATTATGCCCTATGACCAGACTGGCATCCTCATCGCAGTCCACAACATACCAGCATTCCGTCTTGCCGAGGCTTCCATTCTCATGGGCGCCCGCATAGGCATCGTCAGGATGAACCTGAATGCTCAAATCCTGCTTGGCATCGATCAGCTTCACCAGCAGAGGAAAATTCTGCGCATCGTAATTGCCGAACAGCCCGGGAAGCTTTTTCCATAGCTCAGAAAGCTTTTTTCCCTTGTAAAAGCCCTCTTTTACCTCGCAGTCCCCGTGAGGATGCGCACTTACCCCCCAGCGTTCGTCACCCCAAACCATCTGTTTATAAATAGGATTTAAAAATAATATCTGTCTCATCAGCTTATTGATACTGAGTTCCTTTCCGTTTGTCTCCATGATCTTCTGATACCAGAAAGCTGAATCCTTTACCGTGCGCTTCTGCGTTTCGAAGTCCACGTGGACAATGCCGAAACGTTCGGTATATCCTTTATCCCATTCAAAATTATCTAAAAATGTCCAGAGGAAATACCCTCTCACATCTGCGCCGTCATCGCATGCTTTTTGAAGTGCGGATAAATACATATCCAGAAAATAGATTCTGTTCGGATCATGCACCCTGCCGTCCAGAGAAACCACATCATGACAAGACATGCCATTTTCCGTAATATACATCGGATGCTCATATCTTTCATAGAGAAATCTTATTCCCCAGTAAAAAGCTTCGGGTGTTACCGGCCAGCCGGCAGCAGTCTTCATATAACCCGGCTTCCTGTTCTCGAACACCGGCTCTGCGTCTGCTCCCGCGCTTACCATGTACCCATTATATATGTTTTGTCCCATAAAATCCAGAGGCTGCGATATTAATTTCATGTCCTCCTTTGTGATTTCAGGCAGATATTCCTTATATTTATTCAGTCCCTCTTCCGGGTAGTGCCCCAGGAATACCGGGTCGGAGAACCAAGCCACATTCCACGTCCATCGTTCCAGCGGATTGTAAAAGCCAAACAGCACCTTTTTTGCCGCCTCGATATCCGCTTCACTGTCCGTCTTCGGATAAGCCATTCCACAAGTAGGGGCATATCCTATCTTTATGGGACGCTTAGCATATTTTCTCAGGCTGATGACCGCTCTGCCATGAGCCTTAAGCACATTATGTGCCATTTGGAAGATGTCTTTCACAGACAGCTTCAGTCCCGGCGCATGTTCCCCCGTAAGATTACCCAGACCGACAAAGCACTGGGGTTCGTTCAGCGTAATAAAATATTCGCACAAATCAGAAAAGCTTTCCGCCGCAACCCTGGCATAGTCCGCAAACCAATCGGCGCTTTCGCCATTCAGCCAGCCGCCTTTGTCCTGCAAGGCTTGAGGAAATTCCCAGTGATACAGGGTGAGATACGGCTCAATCCCATTCTTCTTCATCTCAAGGATCATATCCCGGTACAGTACGATTGCCTTTTCATTCACCGTCCCTGTACCTTCAGGCATGATTCTCGCCCAATTGACGGAAAAGCGGTATGCCTTTACTCCCATAAGCCGCATGAGAGCAAAGTCTTCTTTATATCTATGTATATGGTCGCAGGCCGCTTTCGCATTCCGCCCGTCCGCGATTCTTCCTTTCTCCGCAAAGGTGTCCCATATAGTTTTCCCGCCCCCGTCTTCTATATCTTTTCCTTCTATTTGATAGGCGCTGCTGGCAACACCCCAAACAAAATCATCACGAAACATTTCTGACCCTCCGTTTTGTCCTGCTGTCTGTAAATTTCACGGATGGCCCATATTCCTATACGATAAATCTTCCGATGGACTGGTCTAACGCATCCGCTTCTTTTCTCAATAATTCAACGTCCTTTGCCAAATCGGAAACGATCTTAACCTGATCATCTAAAGTAGCGGTGACTTCCTCGGTAGCCACTGCAGACTGCTCCGAAACCACGGAAATGCTGTGAATGGACTCCTGAACCTGCTCCTTCTCCCCATTGATTTCCTGCATGCTGTCCGCAATATGCTTAAGTCCGTCCACAAGGTTCTCAACACAGCTATTGATTTCCCCAAAGACCTGAATAGTCTCCTCCAGAGATGTCGCCTGAGCAAAAATAATCGTCTCCGCCTCCCTGGCCGATTTCGTCGTTCTTCTTGTGGTCTCGCGAATATTCTCGACGATGTCCTTAATGCTCTTGCCTGCCTGCATGGATTCATCCGCAAGCTTTCTGATCTCCTCGGCAACGACTGCAAAACCTCTGCCATTTTCCCCTGCTCGGGCCGCTTCAATGGATGCGTTTAAGGAAAGCAGATTGGTCTGTCTGGCAATACTGCTGATCGTATCGATAAAGCCCTCTATTTCCGTAGAACGTTCCTGAACGTCGTTGATATTCTCTACCAGTACCTTTGTAATGGCTACCGTGGTCTCCGACTTCTTATTCAGCTCATCAACGATAACGCGGCCCTGCTCCACCACTGAGGTAGCTCTGTCTACCGTGTTGGTCATATCTCCTGCGCCTTCACAGACTCCATCTATTTTCACCGCAAAATCCGACATCCTGCAGTTGCTGTTATCCGCTTCCTTCGCCTGAGTCTGTACCCCTGCCGCCACTTCGTCTACCGCCGAGGAAATTTCCTTGATGG
>JAEWPN010000046.1 GCA_023399455.1 Bacillota bacterium | reverse complement strand
TCGCCAATAACACGTACTTCCTTGTCTCTAATCTGTTCGTTAATCAATAAATCGCTAATGGTTTTGCCCTCCTCGTAATAATAAGCATATAAGCATAACATTGAACAACACGCTTCGCGGATTGCTCATAAATTAAAAAAAGTGGATAGCATAACTATCCACCAAATATACATCCTCGAAGCCCGCATTATACAAAATATCGCATAATCGGAGAATTCCGGAATATAAACGCCTATGAGCCTGAACGCTATAGGGTGAGAGTGGATACTCTGCTTGATTTCATCCGTGTACTTCACACGCTTAAATAGTATAACATCGGCCCTTCCATATGTCAAGCGCTAAATTTTATTTGTTTCATCAAAAATTAACCGGATCGTCCGAGCACTCTGCTCGAAATCCTCCATCCGCTCATCGTCCGTCGACTGTGAATACGTAATAGTATATGTTCTATCTGCAGCAATGATATAAATAAGCTGCTCCATCGTCATATCCTCCAAGGTACAGGTAAGCTCGATCTTATATGCCGGACATCCGTCCACCGTAAGCTTCTGCATTTGGTAAGAGCCGATCGCTGCCTCTGCACCGTAAGCTTCCTTGAAGCTCTTTTCCGCTTCCGTCTCGTAAGCACCGGAATCCAAAGCCTCGCTCAAGACCTCAGCATCTGCCGCTTCTGAAACGGAATAATAAATATTGGAGGAGTCTACCGGTCTTCTTTCCGAAACATACATTCCTTCTACGCTGTCGCTTGCAACATACCCTTCGGGAAGGAGAAGCGTGCAGCCCTCCTCATTGTACACTTCTTTTTTATATACCTTTAAAGCTCCCGTATCCGCATCATCCTTCAGCGTCGCCTGCCCGGCCTCTTCCGTACCCGATATTGATATTCTTTCCTCCGCCGCAAAAACCGTTTTTACTGCAAAGGTTCCGCAAACTGCCAATATCGTCAATGTTCCTGCCGCTGCTAAAGCCGCTACTTTCTTATTTTTCATGCTAACCCCTGTAATCCCCGCAAAATCATTTTATACTTTCCTATTATAGAGAAAATATTTCTTATATACAAGTGAAAAAATAAGAAATGTAATAAAATTCACAATTTCGTAACAATCACGGCAAAAAAATCTCCGCGAAGCTTTCTTCTCTGCGGAGATTTTTACCATACTCTATCTTTCCTTAAAAGTAGCGCAGGCTGTTTCCCTGCAATCGGACGCGCCGCTGCCCTTAATATCCACATGCTGGGCAAAGCACTTATAATTGCTGTTATACACACATTTGGATGCCTCGCAGTCTATGCTTATTGTCTTGCATGGATGCTCCAAGGCACTGGTATAGGAATCTCCTCTTTTCTCTGAAAAGCTTTCACAGCAAGTATCATCTTCGTGATGCGCATGTTTTCCGCCCACCATAATGTCACCCTTGCAGCAACATTCACTTTTGTTATAAACGCAGCTGTCCACTATACAATCTAACTGAGCCATCTTCTAACCTCCTATCAGACAAAAATATTACCATGGTTAGTATGGCTTTCTTTTCCGAAAAATATACGGTTATTTATGGTATCTTTAATCAAACAAATTTTACAAAAATATAAGATAGAATTGACACACATTTTAAGCTATATCTTCGAATTTGTAATACAATTATATCAGAAATATAATTATTAATATCAAAGGAGGAAGGTATATGTATTTTTTTACGCATCTATTTATATCTAAGGTTTTATACCCGCATTTTGCCGGTGCAGTAGAATTAAATAAGAGAGCATTCGCATACGGTAACATCAAACCGGATCTGCCCTCTAAGCAGCATAATCATCATACTCTGGAGAATTATCTTTTTACTGTTTGTGCCATGACCAATCAGCTGATGTACAATGAAATGCCTGAAGACGATTTTTCAGTTCAGCTGGGGGAGGTTTGCCACTATGTCAGTGATTTCTTTTGCTATTACCATGTGAACGAAGATATTCATAATAGAAAATTACGACATTTCTTTTATGAGCTCAGCCTCCATCACAAACTGTTACATATGAATTCGAAACAGAAGTTCAAGGTGTTTCCCAGCAGGATGAAGCCAAGAAAGGATATCAGTTCTATTATATTGGAAATGCGGAAGAATTACTTCTCACAGCCTAAAGATATGAAAAGGGATATTGAGTATGCTTTTTCAACCGCCGTGTGGATCTGTGAATCGATCATCTATTTCTTAAAGTATTCCTCTGATCTTATGGAGGAATCAGCAGCAGAGTTCTATTCCCTGCCGGCAAAGAAAGGAGGAAGTTTATGAAAGTCGCTTTATTTGCAGATACCTATCTGCCGCAAATCAATGGGGTTACAAATACCCTGAACAAACTTACTCAATACTATAAGGACAATGATATCGATTATAAAGTCTTTGTACCGGAATACGATATTAAGTCAGAGGATTACAACATTGAACGCTTCTACAGCATCAAATTCGTATTATATCCTGAAAATAGAATTGCATTCCCGAATACATTTCGTATTTCTTCAACATTATCTGATTTTCAGCCGGATATCATCCATATCATGACAGAATTCAATATGGGAATGGCAGGACTCAATTATGGTAAGAAGCACGGTATTCCCACGGTATCAAATTATACCACGAACTTTTCGCAATACTCGGATTACTATGGGTTTAATTTCATGAAGCAGCCTATCTGGAATTACATGAAATGGTTTCATACACAAAATGATGTCACCCTTTGTCCCTCCCTCTCTGCACAAAAGCTTCTTCACAGCCAGGGTATCCATAATACGCG
>JAEWPN010000260.1 GCA_023399455.1 Bacillota bacterium | reverse complement strand
CCATACAGCGTGCAGAAACGTTCCCAAAGCGTGAATACCGGAGCCTTAAAGGATTGAAAGATTAAAGGTATCAGTGCATTTTGGGACAATACGGCGAATTCATGCTGAAATTCGAACGCAGCCTGAGATGCCCCGGCGATCGAGGCGGCATCCCGGATGCGCTCTGTTTTTTCCAACAATAATTGAACCTCTTCATTGGTAATGCGTTTGATACATTGCTGCGCGGCAAGGGTATCTAAGGCAATTCTGACTTCGAGAATTGATCTTATTTCATCATTTCTCAGCTTTCCCCCATTATATTTCATAATAGAAAGCAGAGTATCGAGAGTCCCAGTCCTACGGTAGTCGGCGACGAAGGTGCCGACTCTGGGTTTTACGATGAGAAAGCCCTTTTTTTCCAACTCGGTAATACCGCTGTTGACCACCGCCCGGCTGACCTGCATAGCTTCTGAAAGCTGCCTTTCCGGCGGAAGCTTCTCCCCGATTCCCAGCTTGCCGGATAAAATCATATGCTCTAATTGCTCTACGAACAGCTCCCTAAGAGAAGGGGAGCTTATTTTTTGAAATTCCATAAACCTGACCTCCATACAGTATACTGGTTTGACCACATACCAGAATTGGTTATTCTAACATTATATTGTACGAAATGACTAAAATCAATAACAAAATTTTAGTATAATGTAGAAAGGTATATAAAGAATTGACTATTTTCCGTAACAATGATAAATTTATATCAAGAAGAGAACGAAAAATAAGTGCTGGTATGACCAGCATAACAAAGGAAAGGTGAGAGATATGTTTACATTTAATTATGAGGCGGGAGCAACCGGCTTAACGTCGTGGCTCATGTGGTTAGTGGTTTTTGCAGCTTTATTTGCACTGAATGAGGTGTCCAGAAGGTACAAGGTAATGGGAATCGTATGTTTTGTCGTACTTCCCGCCGTTTTATCCGTGCTGTGGTTTACGGTTTTATCTGATACCACTTATACGGATTGGTTCCATCTTGCGAAGGTATATTCCTCCACGGCCGGTTGTATCGGCTTCTGGTGTATCCGTCATCTTCACGGAACGAACAAGAAGACGGGAAAAGAGTGGAGACTTTCCGAGAACAAAATTGCACTGTGTTTCCCCCCTTTGATTCTTGCGATCAATATCTGTGAGGCGATAGCCCGCGATCTGGAGGTAGGAATGAATTATGTGGGCGGCGGAATGTTAGTGGATGACGCGCAGTATGTGATCGGCGGACCTTGGAATTACATGAATGCGATTGCAGGTATTTTGAACATCATCACGATCACCGGATGGTTCGGCATCAAGATAAGAAAAGCGACGGCTAAGGATAAGAGCAGAGATATGATCTGGCCCGATATGCTCTGGTTCTGGATTATAGCATATGATCTTTGGAACTTCGCATATACATATAATTGTCTCCCGGGACATTCATGGTACTGCGGCTTTGCACTGCTGCTCGCGCCTACTCTTTGTGCATTTACCCTGGGAAAAGGTGCATGGCTTCAGCACCGCGCTCAGACGCTTGCGCTTTGGTGTATGTTTGCCCAGACGTTTCCTGCATTTCAGGATACGGGAATGTTCTCCGTTTCTTCGACCTACAATACGACCATTTACTTTATCGTAAGCTTCCTTGCAATGGCGGTTAACATTGCGGTATTGGTTTATATGATTTATAAAGTAGCTAAGACGAAACGCAATCCTTATAAGGCGGAATTGTACACGGATATCGCAAAATATAAAGAAATCGCAGCTTTAGCAGAATAAAAACAATGCCGTACTTTGGAAGGAGCAGGGCAGCATAGATGAAAGAATATAGAGTACTGGAAATTAAACAAAGTGTATTTGAAGATAACAATAAACAAGCCGGCTTACTAAGGCAGAAATTAAAAGAAGAAAAGATATTTTTACTCAATCTTATGTCTTCGCCCGGTGCGGGTAAGACGACCACACTGACACGTACTATCGAGTTGCTTAAGGATAAGCTGCGCATCGGCGTAATGGAGGCTGACATAGACTCGGACGTAGATGCGGCTGCGATCGCAAAGACGGGAGCGAAGGTCATTCAGCTCCATACGGGCGGCATGTGCCATCTGGATGCGGATATGACGAAGCAGGGGCTGGAAGGCCTGGGAACGGAAGAGGTGGATCTCGCAATCTTGGAGAATGTAGGCAACCTCGTATGTCCGGCGGAGTTCGATACCGGCTCGGTAAAGAATGCTATGATCTTAAGCGTGCCCGAGGGAGATGACAAACCGCTTAAATATCCCTTGATGTTCAGTATTTGCGATGTACTTCTGATCAACAAAATAGATGTAATGCCGTACTTTGATTTTGACTTACAGGTCTGCATAGAGCGGGCCAAGAAACTAAACCCGGATATTCAGGTCATTCCGGTTTGCGCAAAAACGGGAGAGGGAATAAAGGATTTTGCTGACTGGCTTTATAATGAGACTAAAAAATGGCGGTCGTAAGAAAGGTTATTACTGTTCACATAAGAACGTGATTCAAGAGATGATTTCTGCTTCGCAGAGCGGATTTACATGCAGAAATCATGCGTTGCTGAGAACGGAGTGAACAGTAACGAAAGGTTAAATGAGATGAAAGATATTACAAAAATGATTTTTCCCGAGTGGTATAAATGCCAATATAACGAAAAGGTACTGGCTCTCGCAAATCATATCGGCCGTAAAAAGCCGGGGGCTAAGAATGCCTATAAATGGGATGACCCGGAATACATCATCCTCGAAGCCGGAGTAAATGACGAAATGGCTGAGGTGGGTTTGGGACTGGGTGTTTGCGAAAAACGAACTACCAGAGAAATTGCTAAACTATTAAACAAACCGGAGGACTATTGCCATGAACAGCTGATGAAGCTGGCACAGTATGGTGTATGCTTTGTAAATACCAGGGATGGAGAAGATATATTCTGGGCGGAGACATGGATTCCGGGAACGATGGAAATGATTGTAAACAGCAGGGAAAATGTGGAAAAGTATCCGATCATCGGCTATGCCATGGAAGCCTATGGACGTGTAAGAGGACCTATGAGCGCCGGCTCCTTCCCTCCGGGTGTAGGACTTATGCGCGTTATTCCCATAGAAACGGCGATTGATGGAAATACCCGCCGCGCTTCCTATGAAGAAGTATCCAGGTATTTGAATGAAAATGATATTTTTACTGTTACCGACTGCTCCTGCCGTACTGACCGTGAAATCATGGGTGAAGGCTGCGGACATCTGAAGGAAGATATGTGTATCCAGATGGGCCATGCTGCGGAGTACTATATCAAGACGGGGAGAGGGCGTCAGATCACGAGAGAAGAAGCCTTTGAAATCATCAGGCGTGCGGAAGAAAACGGACTGATGCACCAGATTCCCAATATTGACGGTTCAGGAAAAACCCATGCTATTTGTAACTGCTGCGGCTGCGGCTGCCTTTCTCTCAGAACTGCAACGATGTTCAAGAATAATGACATGGTGCGTTCTAATTATGTGGCGAAGGTAGATCCTGAAAAGTGCGTTGCCTGCGGGCAATGCGTGGAAAACTGTCCGGTTAATGCTTTGAAGCTGGGACAGAAGCTATGCTCTTCCAAACCGGTAACTAGCGATATTACCACAAGGGAAACTCCCCGGGATATGGAATGGGGAGAAGAGCATTGGAACCCGGAATACCGTACTAACAAAGAAAACGTAGTGGATACGGGAACTGCTCCGTGTAAGACCAATTGTCCCGCGCATATCGGTGTACAAGGGTATATTAAACTGGCATCCCAGGGGAAATACAAGGATGCACTGGAGCTGATCCGTCATGAGAATCCGCTTCCGGCAGTATGCGGACGTATCTGTAACAGACGATGTGAGGATGCGTGTACCAGAGGCGATATCGACGCTCCCATCGCTATCGATGAAATCAAAAAATTCATCGCCAAACAGGAACTGGATAAAGAAAACCGCATAATCCCAAAGAAGCGCCATGATTACAGCAATAAGAAAATCGCTATTGTAGGTGCGGGACCGGCAGGCCTTTCCTGTGCATATTACCTCGCTTTGGACGGTTATACCATCACGGTATTCGAAAAGGAGAAAAGGCTCGGGGGTATGCTGACCATGGGAATTCCCAGCTTCCGTCTGGAGAAAGACGTGGTGGAAGCGGAAATAGATATCATAAAGGAAATGGGCGTCGAGTTCAGGACGGGCGTCGAGGTAGGAAAGGACGTTACGTTGGGAGACCTGAGAAAGCAGGGCTATGATGCGTTCTATCTGGCAATCGGAGCTCAGGGAGGAAGAAAAGTAGGTATCGAGGGAGAGGATGCACAGGGCGTTATGTCAGGTATCGAATTCCTTCGTATGGTAAATCAGGATAAAGAAGCGAGAATAAGCGGCAAGACCGTAGTAGTAGGCGGTGGAAATGTTGCCATAGACGTTGCAAGAACAGCAGTCCGTGCTGGAGCGGATTCGGTGATTCAGTGCTGTCTGGAAAGCAGAGAGCAGATGCCGGCTTCTAAAGATGAAATCATGGAAGCGCAGGAGGAACACATCGAGATACGAAATAGCTGGGGGCCGAAACGTATTTTGACAACGGACGGAAAGGTTACGGGAATCGAGTTTAAGAAATGCATCCGGGTATTCGATGAGGAAGGAAGATTCAGTCCTCAGTACGATGAAAACGACACGATGACGGTGGAGGCGGATTACGTACTTCTTTCCGTTGGACAGTCTGTTCTCTCAGGAGATTTGTTAAAGGGTTCCGCGGTGGTAACGAGGCCTAACGGAATGCTGGAAGCGGATTCCTTTACTTATCAGACGGCTCAGGAGGACATTTTCACAGGCGGTGATGTATATACAGGCCCTCGCTTTGCCATTGACGCGATTGCGGCGGGCAAGCAGGCGGCTATTTCCATCCATCGTTTTGTACATCCGGGACAGAGTCTCGTATACGGGCGGGATCGTCGTATCTTCAAAGAACTGGATAAAGAGGCTGCGATTATAGAATCCTATGACAATACGCCGCGTCAGTGTCCTGAAAATATTAAGTCCGACAAGAAGGCGGAGGAAAGTTTCCGTGACTTAAGAGGGACCTTTACCGAGGAACAGATGCGCAAGGAGACAGAGCGCTGTCTGGGTTGTGGTGTAACGGTGGTGGATTCCTACATGTGCGTAGGCTGCGGCCAGTGCACGACAAAGTGCAAGTTCGATGCGATAAAGCTGGAGCGTGTTTATAACGGAGAAGGCGTTGCCTTTACGGACATGAAGCCGGTGGTAGTGAAGACTATTATTAAGAGAAAAGGAAAGATTGCGGTTAAAAAAGTACAGAATGCTTTTTCCAAAAGCAAGTAAAAGGAGCTGAGCAAAATTGCATGAGCTAGGTGTGGTGATGGAAGTGGCAAGAGTGGTGGAAGCCTTCGCAAGAGAAAACGAAGTGGAGGAAGTCGACACTATCGTATTGCAGGTGGGAGAGCTTTCTTCCATGGTTCCCAAGTACATATACGATGTTTATCCGGCCGCTGTGGATGGAACTATGCTGGAAAATACCAAGCTGGACATAGAAATTATTCCCGGTAACGGCAAGTGCGGAGAATGCGAAACAGTTTTTAATATACTGGAGAACCGTGCAGTCTGCCCTAATTGTCAATCGGCGCAGTTCGAGCTGCTGAGCGGAAGAGAATTTTATATTAAAGAAATTGTCTGTTATTAAGGACAGATATGGAGCAGCGGTATATGAGAAAGAAAGTTATCGCGATACATGCCAGCAGCCGGAAGAGAAATACCTACCATCTCCTAGAGAACCTAAGGGAGGAGCTTGCAGCCTATGACATCGATGTGGAAATCCTATGCTGCTCGTCGCAGCTACCGCTGGTTCGGGACTTAAGAATACGCTAAACTATCTGGAGGATACAGCGCTGCAATGGGGGGCGGTCCCTGCCGGAAAAATTGGAAGAAGCGCGGGCAGCCGGGAGAAAGCAATTGAAAAAAAGGAATACAGCAGATTCGTGGAATACCTCAATATGGATATGCACCGGTATAAACCCGGCATGAAAGAACTGATAACTTTTGAAGTAAAAAAGATTCTGGCGGAAAAAGTTCTGGCGAGAGACAAGAAATATTGGGAGGAAAAGCAATGGCTGGATAAACCTTATTATTTTGAGGCTTCCATCCATCCGTTAAAAAAGGCCTCGGCTTCCTTATTCTATAAGTTTCTCTCCGGGAAAATAAAGAGTGTAGAAGAGTAAATTGTTGTTAATTATTTCACAATTAATTCGTATTTCTTAAATATTTGGAATAATTTGGAAATATATCGAAAAAACTGTGCAATTTTGGGAATATATGATATAATAGCTCTACGATTATCAAACGAGTTTGCACACAGAATGAAGAGCGCCATTTGGCGTTATAATATACCATGGACGTTTAACGCTCATGGTATATTACGTCTGTGTGAAACAAAAAAGAAAAATGACAAAAGGATGAGAAAGGAAAAAGTATGGCAAAGTGGGTGTACTTATTTGAGGAAGGCAGCGCGGAGATGAAGAATCTTCTGGGAGGAAAAGGGGCGAATCTTGCGGAGATGACAAAGCTCGGACTCCCGATTCCCCAAGGATTTACGGTAACTACAGAAGCGTGCACTGATTATTACAAAAAGGACAGGCAGATTGCTCCCGAGATCGAGGCTCAGATTTTTACAGCGCTCGAAGAATTGGAGCGGAAGCAGGAGAAAAAATTCGGAGATACGAAGAATCCTCTTCTTGTATCTGTCCGCTCGGGGGCGCGTGCTTCCATGCCGGGCATGATGGATACGATTTTGAATCTGGGTCTGAACGATGAAGCGGTGGAGGGATTCGCCAGGAAGACGGGAAATCCCAGATTCGCTTATGACTCTTATCGTCGGTTTATTCAAATGTTCTCCGATGTGGTCATGGAAATACCTAAATCCAACTTTGAAAAAGTCTTGGAGGAAATGAAAGAAAGCAGAGGAGTGCGTACCGATGCGGAGTTAACGGCACAGGACCTTAAGGAGACAACGGAACGTTTCAAGCAGATATATAAGGATCAAAAGGGAGAGGGCTTCCCGCAGGAGCCGAAGAGACAATTGATGGAGGCGGTAAAGGCAGTATTCCGCTCATGGGATAATGATCGCGCAATCGTTTACCGCAGGATGAATGATATTCCGGGAGAATGGGGAACTGCGGTCAATGTACAGGCAATGGTATTTGGCAACATGGGAGAAACCTCGGGAACCGGCGTGGCATTCACGAGAAATCCGTCTACGGGAGCAAAAGGAATCTTTGGAGAATATTTGATTAATGCGCAGGGAGAGGATGTTGTAGCGGGAATCCGTACTCCTCAGCCAATTACGAAGCTGAAAGAGGAACTGCCGGAATGCTATGAGCAATTCTTAGAGACGGCAAACCGCTTGGAAGCTCATTATCGTGATATGCAGGATATGGAATTCACCATCGAAAACGGCAAGCTGTTCTTCTTACAGACTAGAAGCGGTAAGCGTACGGCGGGAGCCGCACTGCAAATAGCCTGCGATCTTGTAGATGAAGGAATGATCAGCCCCCGCATGGCAGTTCAGAGAATCGAGGCGAAATCCTTGGATCAGCTGCTTCACCCGAATTTCGATGAGGAAGCGTTAAAGGCCGGTCAGGTAATCGGACAAGCACTCCCTGCGTCTCCGGGTGCAGCTGCCGGAAAAGTATATTTTCACGCGGAAGATGCGGTAATGGCTCATGAAAGAGGAGAAAGAGTCATTCTGGTGCGTCAGGAGACCTCTCCGGAGGATATCGAAGGAATGCATGCGGCAGAAGGAATTCTTACTGTAAGAGGCGGAATGACCTCCCATGCGGCGGTTGTTGCGAGAGGAATGGGTACCTGCTGTGTATCGGGCTGTGGTGAAATCGTAATCGATGAAAATGCGAAGATCTTTGAACTTGGCGGCTGTAAGTTTGCGGAAGGGGATTACCTTTCCCTGGACGGCTCTACCGGTAAGATTTATAATGGAGATATTAAGACAGTAGAAGCTGGAGTCACAGGTAATTTCAGGCGTATTATGGCTTGGGCGGATGAGCTGCGTACCTTGAAGGTGCGGACTAATGCGGATACTCCTGCGGATGCGCTCAATGCGATTAAGCTGGGAGCGGAGGGAATCGGCCTTTGC
Organism: Bacillota bacterium; assembly: GCA_023399455.1. GTDB lineage: Bacteria > Bacillota > Clostridia > Lachnospirales > Lachnospiraceae > Kineothrix > Kineothrix sedimenti. The sequence continues at coordinate 2,130 of JAEWPN010000260.1, read as the reverse complement.
CGTACGGAGCATATGTTCTTTGAGCCTGATAGGATCCCTAAGATTAGAAAGATGATTTTATCTGAAACGGTGGAGGCGAGAGAAGCGGCTTTGGCAGAGCTTATTCCTTTCCAAAAGGGTGATTTCAAAGGAATGTATGAGGTGATGGAGGGAAGACCGGTAACGATCCGCTTCTTAGATCCCCCTCTTCATGAATTCGTGCCTACGGAAGAAAAGGATATCGAGCAAATGGCAGAGGAGATGGGACTGCCCGTAGAAAAGGTAAAAGCGGCTTGTGAGGCGCTTCACGAATTCAACCCGATGATGGGCCACAGAGGCTGCCGTCTTTCTGTAACTTATCCTGAAATCGCCAGAATGCAGACGAGAGCAGTAATGGAAGCGGCCATAGAGGTGAAGTCGGAAAAAGGCTTTGACATCGTGCCGGAGATCATGATTCCTCTTGTAGGGGATAAAAAGGAACTTAAATTCGTGAAGAATGTGGTTGTGGAGACAGCAGAGGCTGTAAAACGTGAAAAGGGTTCAGACATCCGGTATCAGATAGGAACGATGATAGAGATACCCCGTGCAGCTTTACTGGCGGATGAGATTGCGGAAGAAGCGGAGTTTTTCTCCTTCGGAACTAACGATCTGACACAGATGACCTTCGGGTTTTCAAGGGATGATGCAGGCAAGTTCCTGTCGGCGTACTATAAGAGTAAAATTTATGAATCCGATCCTTTTGCCAAGCTGGATCACAACGGCGTAGGGCAGCTGATAGAGATGGCGGCTCAGAAGGGAAGAAAGGCACGTCCCGGACTGAAGCTGGGAATCTGCGGCGAGCATGGCGGCGACCCATCCTCTGTGGAGTTCTGCCATAATGCGGGCCTCGATTATGTGTCCTGCTCTCCTTTCAGAGTCCCTATTGCAAGGCTGGCAGCGGCACAGGCGGCCATTAATAATAATGAAAACTAAAAGGAATCAACTTTAATTTTGTGAGATTGGCTGCGTAACTGCAGCCAATCTTAAATTATTACTAATTAAATGGTATCTTAACATCCTTAAAAATGCCGAGAAAGTTTTCTGTTTGTATGGTATATTGAACTTACTTCATGAAGGGAATTAACGGTACACGGAATGGATTACTTTTTAACGATAAGCTCGATTATCATTTATGTTGAAAACAGGGTAGAGGAAAAAATTGATTATAAGGAGCTTGAAAGGGCGACTGGCTTTTCTATTGCACATATACGGGACATATTTGTAACGAAGACCGGAATTTCTCTTTCACGATATATTCTTCTCCGGAAAGTTTCCAATGCTGCTTATGAGATCCTATATAATAATCAGAGCATTATCGATATTGCCACCAAATACAGCTTTGCAAATTACGACAGTTTTACACGCGCATTCAAGAGAGTGACGGGGCTTACGCCTTCCGATTTCAGAAGAAAGCGTCCGCCTGTGGGAAGGATAAAACTATGTGCAGGCGCATTTGGTATAGGCATACTCGGTATAAAGAAAGGGTGATAATATCATGAATAAAGAAAATGAATTAAAAAATGAACAGCACCATGAAACCGGAACAGTATTATATGGAATATCCAAGGTAGAATACGGTGCGGGGGGATGTACGCCATATCCGATGTGTGTGAAAAGCTGCGCAAACTATTTAGGTCAGGATGTGGGAATAGATTTTTCCATGGCAGCCTCGGGAGCAGCTTTTCGCTTAACATGGGAAGCAGATGCGTGGAACGGAGGAAATGTGGACGTCATTCATACCTTTGACGATCCTGAGGAGGTGTATAAGCTGGGGGTGGAAGCGTTAGGGCGTGAATTTCACATCATAACGAGAACTAATACCGCATGTGATGTAAAGCTTAGTATGAATTGCTCGGATAAGAAGAATGATTTTATCCATTTTATTAAGAAAAGGATAGATGCCGGATTTCCCTGTATTGCCCTCGGAATCATCGGACCTCCGGAGGCCTGCATTATTGCCGGCTATAGGGATAATGGAGAGACGCTGTTTGGATGGAATTTTTTTCAGGATTCTCTTGAGTTTGCCCGGGATGTAAAGATAGATGAGTCCGGCTATTTTATATCGGGAAAATGGTGGGAAAACAACGATACGATAGCTATAATTTCTATTGG
>JAEWPN010000241.1 GCA_023399455.1 Bacillota bacterium | reverse complement strand
ATGGCAGATGATGAGGAAGGCTATATCGGAAAAGACTTTATAAAGGCTTTCAAAGAAAACTGGAAGCAGGGAACCCTGCTGGGAATCATTACTATCATTGCGTTCTATGCTGTCTATCTGGATTTTGAGTTGATGCGGGCATCCGAGGATGGCTCTGCGTTGCTTCTCATTATAGGGATAGTGTCGGCCTTCGTAGTGGTCATGGCACTTTCTTATTCATTTCCGCTTATCGCCCGGTATGAGAACACTTTGCCCAGATCCATTCAGAATTCCCTTCACATTTCGAGAAGGTTTTTTGGACGCACGCTTCTGATGCTGGTCGTAATCTTGATCGAATTTCTCGTCCTGCAATTTAACGAAATTATGTTATTTTTCGCAATTGTTATCGGACCGGGACTGATTATCTTTACGATAGCTGCCTTCAGCAAGAGAATCTTCGTGATGCTTGAAAAGGAAATGGAGACAGAATCATAACGCTCCTTCATCCTCCAGCTTTTTACGGTATTCGGCAGGGCTCATGCCGATATATTTTTTGAATTTTTTATGAAAATAATCTACATTCTTATAACCCACCTGTTCAGAAATCTCATAAACTTTCAGATTTTTTTCTTTCAGCAGTCCGAGAGACTGATCGATTCGTCTATGATCCACATAAGAATTGAAGCATTCGCCCATATGCTTGTTGAAAATCTTGCCCAGATAAGCACTGTTATAACCAAAAAGCGGGGCGATGCTTTCCAATTTAATATTTTTTTGAAAATTATGGTCTATGTAATAAATAATATCATCCAAAACAGTATCTCTGGAAGGATTGCCGGTGGCGTTCATGATCATATCCGTCATCTCCGAGATGTAGAGAATGATCTCATAAAGGTGATGACAGCCTTCGATATGTGAAATGGCCTCCGCATTGTTAGGGAAAGGGACATTAGGGCTGCCGTAGGTATGGTTTATTTTTTCTTTGATGCGCAGATACAGGTCTGTCAGAAACAGCTTGACGGAAGAAATATCGTTCTTCACTCCGTATAGGTAATCTTCCAAGCCGGACAATGTTTCCGCCACCATGCGGCGGTTGAAGGCGAGCAGATAACCGGTAAGCCTATCGCAGTATTCCGTTAAAAGTTCGTTGTCTATTTCCCGGTTGAGGCTTTGCACGTCGGGAAGCTCTTCGAATCCCAGAGTATGCTGTCCCTGAATGCAGAAAAATCTTCTGTTTTTAAGCGCCGATGCCTCTTCATAGGAAAGATGTATATCTTTCAAAAGATTTACCGGATGTCCGTATGCCAGAAAAAGGGAATCGAGCGGGCTGCCGTTTTGAGGGGAGGAGTTTTCGTAGTGTGACAAAAAATCCTGAAACTTATTGATCGCAAAGCTTCCTTTTAAAAGAATTATTTCATTATTATCCTTTTTAAAATAATCGAAAGTATGATTTCCTTTATTGGTTATCTTCAGCAGCTCGGCAAAACTATAGCCGGGGTCGGAAGGGTCGCTGCTGAACTTTTCATAGATGACTACCTGATAAATGTCCGAAGTCAGATTCAGCTCCTTCAGTTCGGAATCGGAAAGGCTGGGGGGCTGTTCAGAATCATATATTCCGGTAATTACTTCGTAAATGATGGATTCTCTGGCTTTGCTTTTGAACAGCGCGATATTATCTGACTTATTTTTTTCTGCGATAAGAATTTCCTTGATTTTCTCCACCGCTCCCTGAAGTTCATCCTCCTCGATGGGTTTCGTGAGATAGAAGCTGGCACCGTAACGGATGGCTGTCTGGGCATAAGCGAAATCGGAATAGCCGCTCAAGATGATAAATTTTCCCCGATAGCCGTTTTCTCTCGCAATACGGATTATATCGGTACCATACATTTTAGGCATGCGGATATCTAAGAGAACAAGGTCCGGGTCAGTTTGCAAAATGGCCTGCAAGGTATCCTTGCCGTTAGCCGTTTCTCCGCAGATGGAAAAGCCCATAGACTTCCAATCCATAATATATTTAAGCCCTTCCCGAATACTCGCTTCATCGTCTGCAATCAATACCGTATACATAATCTACCTCCCGATTTAGTTACAGTATAAATGAGCATTTTGACCTTGTCAATTTTTGAAAAAGCTATAATTTTCCGGGTATACATTGTTTAATTGTTTTTGTATTTTATTCGTTAAATTGTTGTTACAATTTAGGTAAAAAGCTTTGTTTCAGTGAAAGAGGTGTGTGCATGAAAAAGAGAAAATATTATGCTGCTATGTGTATCATCTGCCTTCTGTTTCTGATGGGCTGTGGATTAAAGATGGATATTGGCTACGACGAGCCCCTCGTTGTAGATGTATTTGACAGCGTGGCTAATTATGAGGGAATGCAGTCGGGGTGGTTCGCCAAGGTGGTGAAGGATGATTTCAATATGGAATTAAATATAATAGCCCCGAATGTGGCGGGAGGAGGCAATACTCTTTTCGATATACGTTCGGCAGCGGGCAATCTGGGCGACCTGATCATATGCAACGGGGAGGACGATACGCTTCAAAAGCTGGTGAATTCCGGCCTGGTGCTGAATATGGAGCCTTATTTAAAAGATAAGGAAATTATGCGTTTTGAAAAGGCGATAAAAGACGTAAACAAGGACTTGTCCCCGGTTGGAATCTATGCGATTCCCTCGGAGGTATCCCTGAATTCCCCGATGACTCCCAGCGAGGGCCTGGAGCCTACCTACGGGCCATATCTGCGCTGGGACTTGTACAAGGAACTGGGCTATCCCGAAATAAACACCTTAGAGGACCTGCTTCCCATACTCGTACAGATGCAGAAGCTGGAACCCTTTGCGGAAAATGGAGAAAAGACCTATGCCTTTTCCTTTTTCAAGGACTGGGACGGCAATATGATGAATGCAGCGAAGCAGCCTTGCTGCTTTTATGGTTGGGATGAGCTGGGATTCCTCCTTTTGAAGGCGGACAGCGATGAATACCAGAGCATTATCGATTCGGATTCCATGTATGTCCGCGTGCTGAAATGGTACTTCGATGCAAACCAATTGGGCTTGGTCGATCCCCAGTCGCCTACTCAGAGCTATAATGATGTAGCACAGAAGTATGAGGATGGGCAGGTGCTGTATTCCCCATGGCCCTGGGTGGCGCAGATAGAATACAATACGCTGGCAAGACGGAAGGAAGGAAAGGGCTTTATGATAGCGGATATGGCGGATATGAACATATATTCCTACGGCTGTAATCAGAGCGGAAGCAGGAAAACAGTCATACTGATAGGATCACAGGCCAAGGATCCGGAGCGGCTGATGGACTTTGTGGACTGGATGTATTCTTCGGATGGCATACGCAGCATTGGCCCGCTCAGCTCGGCGGGGACCGCAGGACCGGAAGGATTGTGCTGGGAATATGATCAAGCGGGAGAGCCCCAGCTTACGGAGTTTGGCAAGAGAGCATTGGCCGACGGGGAAGTGGAGGTGCCAGAGGAATGGGGAGGCGGAACGTGGGCGGAAGGAATCTCCGTACTGAATTTCATGCCTGTGGCCCCCTGTGAGGTGGATGAGGATGGATACCCATATGCTTACAGATTGTGGGATTCCGTGCAGGAAATGGAAGAGACAGCCTTGGAAAAAGACTGGAAAGAGGTCATGCAGGCGGATAATACCCGGGATTTCCTCATAAAGAACGACAAGATGGTTGTCTCTCCAGGTTGCAATTTTACATATACAATCAGCTCGGAGATAGAAACGCTGCGGGGACAGTGCAGGAATGTGATTCAGAAATATTCATGGGAAATGATATTTGCTGAGGACGAGGCCGAATTTTATCAGTTATTGAGCAAGATGCAGAATGAAGCGCTGAGCCTTGGCTACGACAAGGTAGTAGAGGTGGATATCAAGGATGCCCTGAGTTTTCAGGCGGAGCGTATCAGAGTGGTGGAGGAGTATGAAAATGATAGAGAGCAGTAAAGTGAAAAAGATTCTTTATGGAGGAGATTATAACCCGGAGCAGTGGCCAGAGGATATATGGGAAGAGGACATGAGGATGTTACGTCTGGCAAGTATAGATGTGGTGACCTTGAATGTGTTCAACTGGGCGATGCTGCAGCCTCATGAGGATGTTTACGATTTCGGTAAGCTGGATAGGATAATGGATATGGTAAGAGAGAACGGCTTAAAGGTCTGCATGGCTACTTCCACGGCAGTTCATCCCGCATGGATGGCGAGAAAGTATCCTGATGTTCTGCGTACCGAGCATAACGGAATAAGGAGGAAGTTCGGCAGCAGACATAACTCCTGCCCTAACAGTCCCACCTATCGGAAATATTCCGTTCTTCTGGCGGAGAAGCTGGCCGGCAGATACAAGGACTACGATAACATCGTGGCGTGGCATGTTTCCAATGAATACGGCGGAGAATGCTACTGCGAGAACTGCGAGAAGGCCTTCCGCAGATGGCTGACGGAAAAGTACGGTACCGTTGAGGAACTGAACCGCGTATGGAATATGGCCTTCTGGGGACACACCCTCTATGATTTCGAAGATGTAGTAGCGCCTAATATGCAGTCGGAGGAATTTCTCTGGGACACGGTGAGGACGAATTTCCAGGGAATCTCGCTGGATTACCGCAGATTCATGTCGGACAGCATGCTATCCTGCTACCGCATGGAATACGAAGTATTAAAAAAACATATGCCGGATGTCCCGATCACCACCAACCTGATGGGTTTCTACAAGCTCTTAGATTATCAGAAATGGGGCCGGTATATGGACTTCGTGTCATGGGATAACTACCCCTCTTTCGACACGCCCGTCTCGGAAAGCGCCATGAATCACGAGCTGATGCGCGGATTAAAGCAGGGAAAGCCCTTTGCTCTCATGGAACAGACTCCGGGAGTAAGCAACTGGCAATCCTTCTGCACGCTGAAACGCCCCGGAGTTATGCGTCTTTTAAGCTATCAGGCAATAGCGCACGGCTCAGATACCGTGATGTTCTTCCAGATGCGAAGAAGCATCGGAGCCTGTGAAAAATATCACAGTGCGGTCATAGACCATGCAGGGCACGAGAATACAAGAGTGTTCAGGGAAGTAGCAAAGCTGGGCGAAGAACTGAACAAGCTGGGCGGCCAGACTCTGGGAACGAGAACTGCCGCAAAAGCGGCAATTGTAATGGATTGGGACAACTGGTGGGCATCCGGATATTCCGCCGGCCCCAGCAGGCTCATCGATTATAAAAAGGAAATCTTCTGCTATTACAGAGCATTTTATGAAAATAATATCCCGGTAGACATTATCAGCGTGACGGACGACTTGTCCATTTATCGCTTGGTAACGGCTCCCCTTCTATACATGTGCAAGGAGGGCTTCGACGAAAAGGTCCGCTCCTACGTAAAGGACGGCGGCCGCTTCCTCACCACATATTTCAGCGGCTATGTAGAGGATCATGATCTGGTAATAACCGGAGGCTATCCCGGAAAGCTAAGAGACATCCTCGGTATTTGGGTGGAGGAATCTGATGCCATTCCCGAAGGAAAGCATAACTCCTTCTTATACAAAGGGGAAACCTATCCCGCCGAGGTACTCTGCGACCTTCTTCATTTAGAAGGCGCTGAAGCTCTCAGCCGGTATCAGGAAGATTTCTATGCGGGAATGCCCGCGCTGACGAGCAGCCACTACGGAAAAGGCCGGTCCTATTACGCAGCGACCCGTTCCACCCCCGAATTCTACCGCACCTTCGTCAAGGATATATGCGAAGAAGCGGAGATTCCCTCTCTGCTGCAGATACCGGCAGGCGCGGCTGATGGCATTGAAATTTCATCCCGAGAAAACGAGACGGACAAATTCCTGTTCATATTAAACCACAATGATAAAGCTGTTAATTTAACTATAACGCTAAGTGCCCCGTCAACTGACATTTTGACCGAAACCACCTATTTACCAGGAGCTTCTATAACCATTCAAGCCAAAGATGTGGTGATTTTGAAGAGTGCGAGGGAGTGTGAGAGGGGTGTGAAATTTCCTGCACAATAGGGAAGCTGTGGAGGAAGGCCGGGTATGGTAAAAGGTTTCCGACTCTGATTATGCTAAACACTGCGCTGAGCCAAGAGCAGAAATTCTTTCAGCAGAGGCTTCAAGAATTCCTTTGTCTCAGCTCCGCAGCATAAAATCGCCGGAAACCTTTTCCATACCCGGCTTTCCTTATCGCGAGTTTTGTGAATTGTGCAGGAAATTGCCAAGGTTTTCGAATACCTCATTTCACAATCTTCGGTGGAAGAAAAAAAGACGAAGTGTGTTGAATCACTGTAAAATTGTAACATTAAAGCTGTCGCGACCTAATTCGTAACGTTGCGTGAGACTTTCTTCGGGGTTCCGGTTTGGAGTCGTGTAGTAAGCGGGCATATTTTCTTAATGAAACCGTTCAATAATCAGGGAAAACACCGCATGGAAGCGGTGTTTAGGCAGCACAGTACATGGATGTATTTTGCTGCCGACCCGTCCGTTATTATCACCTTCACAGTTTCATTTAGAAAATACGCCCTCTTACGTCAGACGAGAAACCAAAACCGCCGAAAAAAGTCTCTCAAAACCTACCTAATTATCATACAAATTGAAGAAAGTGAGACTAAAATATGAACAACAAACAATACTTATCCCAAATAGAAGCCGCCATTCAAAACGGCCCCTACGCCCCAACATGGTCTTCCCTGTCGGAATACGAAATCCCCAGGTGGTTCAAAGACGCCAAATTCGGCATCTTCATCCATTGGGGCCTATATAGTGTTCCTGCTTTTAATAACGAATGGTATTCCCGCAACATGTACATACAGGAAACTCCCGAATACCGGCATCACATCGACACCTATGGCCTCCATAAGGATTTCGGTTACAAAGATTTTATCCCCATGTTCACCGCCGAGAAATTCAGCGCTGAGGAATGGATAACCGCTTTTAAGGAAGCAGGAGCAAAATATATCGTTCCGGTCGCAGAGCATCATGACGGATTTCAGATGTATCCCTCCGAGCTTTCTCACTTCAATGCAGCGGAAATGGGGCCTAAAAAAGACATTATAGGAAGTCTGAAGGAAGAAGCGAAAAAGCAAGGTCTTGTATTTGCCGCGTCTTCCCATAGAGCGGAACACCAATGGTTTATGGGAAACGGCAAGGACTTTGAAAGCGATATAAAGGAGCCGCTGAAAAGGGGAGATTTTTACTGGCCCTCCGTACAGCAGCAGCCGGATCAGCAGGATATTCAGTCGGAACCATATCCGGACGAGGAATATTTGGAGGACTGGCTGCTTCGAACCTGTGAGCTGATCGATAAGTATCATCCCAGACTCCTTTACTTCGACTGGTGGATACAGCACGAGGCATATAAGGAGCAGGTCAGGAAGATGGCTGCCTACTATTATAATAAAGGAGAGGAATATGGATTTCCGGTAGGGATTTGTTATAAGCAGGAGTCTCTTGCTTTTGGGAGCGGTATCGTGGATGTGGAGAGAGGAAAATTTTCCGAGGCAAAGCCTTATCCCTGGCAGACAGATACCGCTATTGCACGCAATTCCTGGTGCTATACAAATACCCTCGATTATAAGACCGGGAGGGAAATCATATGCTATCTGTGCGATGTGGTCAGCAAGAACGGCAGTCTTCTGTTGAATGTAGGACCGAAAGCTGACGGTACGATAGACCGGAAGGATAGGGATATATTGAAGGAAATCGGGCAGTGGCTTTCTATAAACGGTGAGGCTGTCTACGAAAGCAGATGCTGGCGTTTTGCGCAGGAAGGGCCTACGGAAGAGAAGGAAGGGCAGTTCAGCGATGGGAAGGAAACCGTCTATACCTCACAGGATTTCCGGTTTACGGCAGCGCATGGAAATATTTATGCTATCTGCATGAGTTATCCCAAAGACGGCAGAGTGACCATTCGTTCTCTTTATAAGGAGAAAGACTTGAATAAGCCGGTCTTTCAAGGTATACTTCATAAGATATCTGTTTTGGGAAGCGAAGAAGCAATATCTTTTATAAGAGATGGGGAGGGACTTCATTTTCAGACCAGGACTGTTGAAAGCGATTATCCTGTGGTTATTAAAATAGAAGTGGAATAATTCACGAATTTAAAAGGAGCAGGAGTATAAAGATGAAGGTAAGCATAGAAAATAAGGAGAAAGCGGAGCTTTTGTTAAAGCAGCTCACGCTGGATGAAAAAATAGGAATGATTCACGGAGACGGGCTGTTTCATACAAAAGGAGTAGAACGGCTTGGTATACCGCCGCTTTATATGTCCGACGGGCCTATGGGAGTTAGGGCGGAGTGGGAAAATGACGCGTGGATCCCTATAGGACACTCTCAGGATGCCTGCTCTTATTTGCCCAGTAACTCTGCAATCGCGGCCACCTGGAACAAGGAGCTGGCATATGAATGCGGCAGCGTGTTAGGAGAAGAGGCCAGAGGAAGAGGGAAGGATATCATTCTGGCACCCGGTATCAACATTAAGAGAAGTCCGTTAAATGGAAGAAACTTTGAATATATGAGTGAGGACCCTTATCTGACCGCGAAGCAGTGCGTAGAAGTGATCAAGGGAATTCAGGAGCATGACGTGGCAGCTTGCGTGAAACATTTCGCCATGAACAGCCAGGAAACTGAGAGGCTATGGGTAGATGTGGAGGTAGAGGAGAGGGCCCTCCGCGAAATATACCTTCCGGCTTTTCGTGCGGCAGTGGATGAGGGCAATTCCTATTCCCTGATGGGAGCCTATAATTTGATACGCGGGCAGCACTGCTGTGAAAGCAAGCTGCTTTTGAACGAAATACTGAGGAAAGAATGGGGCTACGAAGGATTGGTGGTTTCTGACTGGGGAGCGGTGCATAAGACGAAGGAAGCGGCGGAAAGCGGTTTAGATGTGGAGATGTCAGTAACAAGCAATTTCAATGAATATTTTATGGCACAGCCCTTGAAGAAGGCCGTGGAGGACGGAGAGATAAGCGAGGAGCTTGTGGATGAGAAGATTCGTCATATCCTCTGGCTGATGCTGGAACTTCATATGTTCGATGTGGATAAAAAGGAAGAAAAGACGGTAAAATGTGGAAGGAAGAGCGGATGCTATAATACCCCCGGGCATAGAGAAAAGACGTTGGATGCGGCGAGGGAATCTATCATTCTTTTAAAGAATGAGAATAATATACTCCCTCTTAAGAAAGAAAAAATCGATAAACTTCTCCTCATTGGTGTGAATGCAGATCGGATGCACTCAAATGGAGGAGGAAGCGCGGAAATAAAAGCACTTTATGAAATCACGCCGTATATGGGATTGGCGAACCAGCTCGGCGGAAACTGCGAGATCAAATATATCGAAGGATATTTTGAGGAAAAGAAAATACAAAGCGATGAAAACTGGCAGGAGAGCAGCCTGGAGGCCGACGGCGGAAGAAAACGCACCGGGGATGCAGAAAGTGAAGCTGCTTTGAAGAAAAGAAAAGAACTGCTCGATGAAGCTGTGAAATATGCAGAGGAATATGAGCACGTTATTTTCGTCGGAGGTCTGAATCACGAATACGATGTGGAAGGACAAGACAGAAGCGACATGAAACTTCCTTATGGACAGGATGCAATGCTGGATGCAGTTCTTTCGGTGAATCCGGATACGATAGTAGTGATGATTGCAGGCTCCCCGATAGAAATGAGCAGATGGGAGAACAAGGCGAAAGCTATCGTCTTTAGCTTTTATGCAGGAATGGAGGGCGGCAGCGCCCTGGCGGAAGTTCTGCTGGGAGAGGTTAACCCTTCGGGAAAACTGCCGGAAAGCTTTCCTTATACTTATGAGGACTGCAGCGCTCATAAGATAGGAGACTTTGCGAAGAAGGATTTGCTTCATTATAAAGAAGGAATGTACGTGGGTTACCGATACTATGAGAAGAATAAGATACCTGTGCAATATTGCTTCGGCCACGGTCTTTCTTATACAGAATTTGTCTATGGCAACATGACGGCATGGATGAAGACTGACGGACCGGACTGGCGGGTAGAGGTAAGCTGTGACATTAAGAATGCCGGAAAAAGAAAAGGAAAGGAAATCATACAGCTTTATATTAAGGATAAAACAAATAAGGTGGATAAGCCTGTTAAGGAGCTTAAGGGCTATGAGAAAATAGAACTGGAAGCAGGGGAAACGGGTAGAGTAAGCTTTTGCCTGAGAGAGGAAGACTTCGCCTACTATGATCAGAAGGCGGAGAAGTTTGAGACAATTTCCGGAAATTATGAGCTGATTCTGGCAGCATCCCTTATGGACGAGCGTCTGCGGGAGGAGATAGAGCTCTCGTTTTCCTGAAATAGCAAAACGGAAAAAATTCGTAAAATTTGTTCTCTTTTATGTGCTCATTTTAATGATAATATTTTAAAAAATGCAGATTTATAAAAACAAGATTAAAAACTAACAAAGATGATAGCTTCATTTTTAGTAAAATTTAATAAATTTTAACAAAGTTAAGAAAATGTTAAGAGATTGCAGCTTGGATTAACGAATAATTGACAAAGCAAAAAGCAAGTAATAGAATGACATCGATTACACAAAAGATTACGTTGGATTTCGTACAAATGGTGGCGGTTATCTACAATGCTGTGCTATAATGGTTGGAAATGTTGTAACCGTGTATTAATGATGAAGAATGTACGGAGAAGGAAAGGATGTGAGGAGCATGGATGCTTTCGTTGAGTCCTTACTGGGAGAACTGAATTGCGAGGTCGTATTTACGATTCCCCTTTTCGGTGGAATTCCCGTTTTGGAGTCGGTGGTGGTCACTTGGATAATTATGGCGGTATTGACGTTGGCTTCGATTATACTCGTGCGGAACCTGAAGGTGGAAAATGTAGGGCGAAAGCAATTGATGTTGGAGACGGCCATCGGAGGTTTATATGGATTTGTTGAGGGGTGTGTTGGACACCGTGGGAGGAAATACATTCCGTATTTGATTACTGCAGCGCTGTATATCGGCATGGCAGATTTAATAGGATTGTTTGGTTTTAAGCCTCCGACAAAGGATTTGAATGTAACGATAGCACTGGCGCTCATAAGTATTATGCTGATTGAGATAGCAGGTCTGAGGCAAAAAGGACTGAAGGGCTTTTTAAAAAGCTTTGCCCAGCCTATTGCCATAATGCTTCCTATCAATATTTTGGAAGTATTTATACGGCCATTATCCCTTTGCATGCGGCTTTTTGGTAATGTGTTGGGATCTTTCGTAGTAATGGGGCTGATCAAACTGATCGTACCGGCTGTTGTGCCAGTTGCATTCAGTTTGTACTTCGATATTTTCGACGGTTTGATTCAGGCGTATGTTTTCGTGTTTCTGACTTCTCTGTTTGTCGGAGAAGCTGTAGAAGATTAATAAAAATAAAATTACAAAGTGAAAAGGAGTATTTATTATGGATTCAACAATATTAGTAGCTATTGGAGCAGCGATCGCAGTTTTTACAGGTCTTGGTGCAGGTATCGGTATCAGTCTCGCAACCGGAAAGGCAGCAGACGCTATTGCCAGACAGCCTGAAGCAGATGCCAAGATCAGAACCACATTGCTTATCGGCTGTGCACTTGCAGAGGCGACAGCTATTTACGGTTTCGTTATTGCATTGTTAATTGTTCTGTTATTGAAGTAAGTATACTGTCTGGAGCGTTTCCAGATGAGTGTTTTTTACTCAGATGAGTGTTTTTTACTCATTAATATGAGAAAGGCGGAAGGCAATATGCTGAATATAAACTTTTGGAATATTGTATTTACTATTATAAATGTGTTTGTATTATACTGGCTTATGAAAAAATTTTTGGTAAAGCCCGTAATGGGAATTATCGAAAAACGTGAGCAGTTGATTCAGGGACAATTGGGCGATGCAAAGAAAAATCAAGAGCAGGCCATGGAATTAAAAGAGCGATACGAAACGAAGATGGATTCGGCAGAAAGAGAAGCCGAAGAAATTGTGTTGCAGGCAAAGGAGCAGGCGCTGGAAGAAAAGGCTCAGATTATGGAAGAAGCCAAGGCCGAATCCGACAGGCTCATGGAAAGAGCGAAGAAGGAAATCGATAACCAGCAGGAGAGAGCAAGACGGGAAGCAGAAAGTCAGATTGCCGGCCTTGCTTTGATGGCTGCGAGAAAAATATTAAAGTCGGGTGAGATAAATGACGCAAACAGCCAATAATTATGGGAAGGTGTTGTACGAGCTTTCCATACCGAAAGAAGAGGTAGAGCGGGCTGCAAAATTGTTTGAAGAAGAGCCCAAGCTGCTTAATATCCTGCAGAACCCTACTATTTTACGGAAAAAGAAATATGCGGTGATCGATCGGATCTTCGATGGAAAAATGTCCGTTTTTTTAAAGCTTTTATGCAAATATGGACGGATTGGTCAACTTATGAACGCATTTATTGCCTATCGCGAGCATTATGAGAAGCAGCATGGAATCTTGCATGGACAAATATATTATGTAAATCCTCTCGAGAAAACGGAGAAAGAACGGATAGTACAATTTCTAAAGGAGAAGTTTTCTTGTGAAGAAGTATTGTTGGCGGAAGAGAAGGACGAATCTCTTCTTGGCGGCTATCTGTTGAAAGCGGACGGGATAGAATTTGACTTCAGCTATGAAGGGCGTCTGCATCAATTGGAGAAAAAAATAACTGGGAGGTGAAAGCTGTGAGTGCGATCAGTGCAGCAGACATTATTTCTATTTTAAAAGAAGAGGTTGAAAATTACAACTGGGATGCCGAAGAGCAGGAAGTTGGTTCTGTTATCTGGGTAGGAGATGGAATTGCTACCATATATGGTATAGACCATGCCATGTATGGTGAGATTGTTATATTTGATAATGGTATCAAGGGCATGGTGCAGGACATTCGAAGAAATGAAATCGGATGTATTCTCTTTGGCAGCGATACTGGAATAAAAGAGGGTACCAAAGTAATAAGAACGAAAAAAAAAGCAGGCATCCCCGTGGGAGAAGGTTATATCGGAAGAATCATCAATGCGCTGGGCGAGCCGGTAGATGGAAAGGGAGAGATTCCCGCCAAGGATTACAGACCGATAGAAGAAGAAGCCCCGGGAATTACTCAGCGTAAATCCGTAAATACTCCCTTGGAGACGGGAATCTTGTCCATTGACTCCATGTTTCCTATTGGACGCGGACAAAGAGAGCTGATTATCGGAGACAGACAGACCGGAAAGACTTCCATTGCTTTGGATACGATTATCAACCAAAGGGGAAAAGGAGTTATCTGTATTTACGTAGCCATCGGCCAGAAGGCATCCAGCGTGGCAAAACTGGTTTCCACACTGGAACACCACGGCGCTTTGGATTATACGATCGTGCTTGTTTCTACAGCCAGTGAACCGGCTTCACTGCAATATATCGCTCCTTATGCCGGTACGGCATTGGGCGAGTATTTTATGTATCAGGGAAAAGACGTGCTCATGGTATACGACGATTTATCCAAGCACGCAGTGGCATACCGTGCGTTGTCCCTCTTGCTGGAGCGTCCGCCCGGACGTGAGGCATACCCGGGGGACGTATTCTACCTTCATTCCAGATTATTGGAGCGTTCCAGCCGTTTGAACGATGAATCGGGTGGCGGTTCCATCACAGCTCTTCCTATCGTAGAGACACAGGCAGGAGACGTATCCTCCTATATTCCTACAAACGTTATTTCCATTACCGACGGGCAGATTTTTCTGGAAAGCGATTTGTTCTTCGCAGGTATGAGACCGGCGGTAAACGTAGGATTGTCCGTATCCCGTGTAGGCGGTGCCGCACAGACGAAGGCGATGAAAAAGGCGTCGGGAAGTATCCGTATCGATTTGGCACAGTACAGGGAAATGGAAGTGTTTACCCAGTTCAGTTCTGATTTGGACGATAATACGAAGCGTCAGCTCCAGCACGGTAAGGTGTTGATGGAGCTGTTGAAGCAGCCCCTGGCGCACCCGCTCTCCTTGCATGAGCAGGTAATGACGCTTTGCCTGGCCAACAATCGTATTTTTGATTCGGTAGAGATGAAGAAGATAAAGGAATATCAGAAGGCAATACTGGAATTCATAGATAGGAAATTTCCTAAGATAGGTTTTGAAATCGAAGAAAAGAAAGCCTTAACGGATGAGTTGATAGAACAGATTATGGAGGCGGCCAAGGAATATAAGAGCAGGTGATAGAGAATGGCAAGTATAAAAGAAATTCAAGTCAGGAAGAAAAGTATACAGGATACGATGAAGATTACCAACGCGATGTATATGATTTCTTCTTCGAAGCTTAAGAAAGCAAAAAAGAATCTGGAAGCGACGGAACCTTATTTCTTTACTCTGCAAAATACTATGAGCCAGATACTCCGCCACATTCCGGACGTGAAGAACATTTACTTCGAGCAGAATGAGCAGAAGAACCAGAAAGAAAAAAAGGTTGGATATATTGTAGTAACCGCCGATAAAGGTTTGGTTGGGGCTTATAATCACAACATTTTAAAATTGGTGGATGAACATCTTAAAAGGTGTGAGAATCCGGTGTTGTTTGTTGTAGGAGAAGTAGGGCGTCAGTATTTTAAACGCAGGAAAATGGACATCGAAGAGGAATTTCAATATACTGTTCAGAACCCTACCCTTGGAAGGGCAAGAAGAATTGCCGAAATCGTTCTTGATATGTACAAAGAGGGCAGGCTGGATGAGGTTTACATTACCTATACGAAGATGGCGAATTTCATGCAGGCGGAAGCTGAAACTGTGAAGCTGCTCCCCTTGAAGAAATCGGATTTCCATATAATACCTCCTGTCGGGGTACACATGGAGGAATTGGCACTGAAGCCAAATGCTTGTGCGGTGGTGAACCATATTGCGGTGGATTATTTTGTAGGCTTCGTTTACGGAGCGCTGGTAGAATCCTTCTGCAGTGAGCAGAATTCCCGGATGATGGCGATGGAAGCTGCTGTGGACAATGCGGAGAAAATGTTATGGGAACTCGATATCATGTATAATAGAGCAAGGCAGGCGGTGATTACGCAGCAGATTACTGAGGTAATCAGCGGCGCGAAAGCCCAGAAGAAAAAGAAGTTAAGTTAGGAGTCGGAGCATATGAAACAAGGAAAAATAGTTCAGGTAATGGGCCCCGTTGTGGATGTGGAATTTGAAGACAATGACCTGCCCTGTATCAAAGATGCCTTGGAAGTAAAAAATGGAGAGAAGCGCTGCGTCATGGAAGTGGCACAGCATATCGGAAATAATACGGTGCGCTGCATCATGCTTGCTTCCAGCGAAGGACTTAGCAGAGATATGGAAGTAACAGCCACGGGAAGCGGAATAAAAGTGCCGGTAGGGGAAAAAACCTTGGGACGCCTTTTTAATGTGCTGGGAGAAACTTTGGACGACGGTGCATCTTTGGAAGGTGAAGAAAAATGGGTTATCCATCGGGATCCTCCGGCATTCGCGGAACAGAGCCCGGCAGTGGAAATCCTGGAGACCGGAATTAAGGTTATCGACCTGTTGACGCCTTATGCAAAGGGCGGTAAGATCGGACTTTTCGGCGGTGCCGGCGTAGGTAAGACGGTACTTATTCAGGAATTAATCCGTAACATCGCCACAGAGCACGGAGGATATTCCATTTTCACAGGTGTTGGTGAGCGTTCCAGAGAAGGGAACGATTTGTGGACGGAGATGAAGGAATCAGGAGTCTTGGAAAAGACGGCTTTGGTGTTCGGACAGATGAATGAGCCCCCCGGAGCGCGTATGCGCGTAGGCGAGGCGGGACTTACTATGGCTGAATATTTCCGCGACGAGGTTGGCAAGGACGTGCTTTTATTTATCGACAATATATTCCGTTTTACACAGGCGGGTTCAGAGGTTTCGGCATTATTAGGGAGAATGCCGTCTGCGGTAGGCTATCAGCCGACCCTTGCAACGGAAATGGGTGAATTGCAGGAACGCATCGCTTCTACGAAGAAAGGTTCGGTTACTTCCGTTCAGGCGGTATACGTGCCGGCGGATGATTTGACTGATCCGGCGCCTGCTACGACCTTCTCCCATCTGGATGCAACCACGGTTCTTTCCAGAAAAATCGTAGAGCAAGGTATTTATCCGGCGGTAGATCCATTGGAATCCACTTCGCGTATTTTGGAGGCAGATGTAGTTGGACAGGAGCATTACGAGACAGCTAGGCGCGTGCAGGAAATGCTTCAGAAATATAAGGAGCTTCAGGATATTATCGCTATTCTCGGCATGGAGGAATTATCCGAGGAGGATAAGGTAACAGTATACCGTGCCAGAAAGGTGCAGAAATTTTTATCACAGCCTTTCCACGTAGCTGAAAATTTTACGGGTATATCCGGAAAGTATGTGCCGGTTGCGGAGACCATCAAAGGCTTTCAGGCTATTCTTGACGGTGAGATGGATGAGTACCCGGAAAACGCATTTTTCAACGTCGGAAACATCGGCGAGGTAAAAGAAAAAGCAGCATCTATGGCATAAATAAGAGAGAGGTGTTGATATGGAGACATATAGCTTAATAGTAATGGCTGCGGACAAGACTTTTTTTGATGGGCACTGTGCGTCTCTCATTATTCCTTCTCTTGATGGTCTGGTAGGAATTCAGGCACACCATGAGAACATGGTAATTGCCGTAAAGGAAGGCGAAATCCGGATTAAGCTTGAGGATGGAACCGAAATAGAAGCTTTGGTGGGGATCGGATTTTTTAAAATAATAAATAATCGTGCTACTCTTCTTGTACAGACGGTGGAGCGGCCGGAGGATATTGATATCGCGCGAGCCAGAGAGGCAGAAGAGAGAGCGATGGAGAACTTGCGCCAGAAGCAGAGCCTTCGCGAATATTACCATACGCAGGCTGCTTTGTCCCGAGCTATGAGCAGATTGAAAACAGTAGACAAACACAAGTATTGAGTATAAATTGAATTGTGATAGAAGAGGGTACCAAGGTACGATATGAATTCGTGCTTTGGTGCCCTCCTTTTTTAGTTCTTCCATAAAAAAATATTGACAGATAAAAGTATATATGTGAAAATTGTTTATAAGTGAACTGTTCTTTTGTAAACTATTTTTGCAAAAAGATTTGTTTAAGAGCAGTTTGCCTGTTGTCGGCAAAATTTTTGGAGCGGTCATCATGAGAGGAAGCAATTGTGAATAACGATTTTGAGACGTTGTTAAACGGTCAGCAGTTTAAAAAGCTTTATGAGAAAATGAGCAACCTCATTACGGAAAAGTATGGATTGCACAAGATAGAAATAGAAATCCTGCTCTTCCTGCGAAATGGAAGATATGATACGGCGAGGGATATCGCGGAGAATAAGTTTTTTTCAAAGGCCCATATTTCCCACGCCATCGAGCATTTGACGGAACGTGGTTATTTGACGGGGAAGGCGGATGAGCAGGACAGAAGGTGCATTCATCTGGAGCTTACGAAGGACGCGGAGCCGGTCTGTGAGGAACTGGAGAAGCTGAGAAAAGGCCTTGCGGACATTATTTATAAGGATGTCACAGAGGAAGAAAAGAAGGTGATGCTACAGGTAGGAAGGAAAATTGCACACAATATTAATGAGGAACTGGGAACTTTTTAGGAAATAGAAAAGGAGAAAGACTATGAGAAACAGCAAGAAAGAGCAAATTGATAATTATACCGCAAAATACAGCAAGGTATGTATTGAAAACGGTAATATAGGAAGCACCTTGTTCGACGAGTACGGCGTGAAACGAGGATTGAGGGATAAAAATGGCGAAGGCGTTCTTGCGGGTCTTACAAATATTTCTTTGATAAAATCTCAGGAAATCGTGGACGGAAAGAGATTGCCTTGTGAGGGGCGTCTTCTGTATCGAGGCTACGATATTATCGAATTGGTGAAGGGCTTTGAACACAGCAAAAGATATGGATTTGAGGAAATCGCTTATCTTCTTTTGTTCGGAAGCCTTCCGGATAAGGGACAGCTTGACGAGTTCAAGGAGAATCTGTCGCTGATGTGTACCTTGCCGACGAATTTTACGAGGGATGTTATTATGAAAGCATCTAGTAAGGATATAATGAATTCTCTTACCAAGAGTGTGCTGGCGCTGGCATCTTATGATAAGCAGGCTTCGGATCTGAGCATCGAGAACGTGCTTCGCCAAAGTATGAGCCTGATCAGCGTTTTCCCTATGCTTTCAGTTTATGGATATCATGCATATAATCACTATGAATGCGACGATAGCTTTTATATACATAGGCCGGATGCAAATTTATCCACTGCTGAAAATATACTGAGAATGCTGCGCCCGGATAAGAAATACAGCGAATTGGAGGCGAGGGTTCTGGATATTGCACTTGTTCTCCATATGGAACACGGCGGCGGCAACAACTCTACCTTCACCACAAGAGTGGTTACATCTTCCGGCTCCGACACTTATTCTGTTATCGCAGCGGCTCTTTCTTCCCTGAAGGGGCCTAAGCATGGCGGGGCGAACATTAAGGTAGTGGAGATGATGGCGAACATCAAGAAAAACGTTAAGGACTTAGATGATGAGGAAGCAGTGAAGGATTACCTTGCCCGTATGCTGAACAAAGAGGTGTTTGATAAAAGCGGCTTGATTTATGGCATGGGACACGCGGTATACTCCATTTCGGATCCGAGAGCGACGATATTCAAGAACTTTGTTGAAAGGCTTGCGGCAGATAAGAAGAGAGATGAGGATTTCAAGCTTTACTCTATGATAGAGCGCCTTGCACCGGAGGTAATCGGCGAAAAGCGCAACATTTACAAGGGCGTAAGCGCCAATGTGGACTTCTACAGCGGTTTTGTATACAGCATGCTGGATATTCCGTTGGAATTATATACGCCCATATTCGCTATGGCGAGAATTGTAGGCTGGAGTGCACACCGTCTGGAAGAGCTCATCAATGTGGATAAAATCATCCGCCCCGCCTACAAGACTGTTATGACTGAAAGAACATATGTGGGTATTGATAAAAGATAAAGCGGTTATTTTTTAATGATATTAAAGGTATCTGCCAGCAGCAGCCAATTAGCCCGGAACAGGTTCATAACTGTCCAATAGCCCACGCCCCGCAGCATATATTCCTGAACGAGGGAGAATTTCGCGTTCATGCTGCGTACATCCTCGAACCAGACCTCGTGGGATAAGCCTTCACTTTCATAAGTGAAGAAGGGCGACATGGCTACCTGATCGAACTGGATGGGGACGTTATTCTCGATAGCGATCTGTACGGCTTCTGTGTTGCTGATGGTGCGCGCCCTCGTTACCCCTCGCTCGAAGGGGAGGGTCCAATCGTAGCCGTAATTAGGGATTCCCAGATTGATTTTCTCGATCGGGATCCTCGTGATGGCATAATCTACCACCTCCCGCACCCTATTGAGCGGGGCCACGGCCATGGGAGGCCCGTAGGTATAGCCCCATTCATATGTCATAAGGAGTACGCTGTCCGCAGCCGCTCCCAAAAGCCCGTAATCCTTTCCTCCATAAAGCAGTCCCGGCTGGTCGTCGGAAGTCTTGGGTGCGAGGGCTACGGAGACGGGATAGCCTACGGCGTTCACAGCGGCACGTACATTGGCAACGAACTCTGCAAAGGGAACTCTGTCCTCCGCCAGAATATATTCGAAATCGATATCAACGCCTTCGAACCCTTTTTGGGAAATTATCGCCAGGAGCTGGTCGATAAGATTCTGCTGTACTGCCATATCGCTTACTACCACGGTGATCAGATGATTGTTGAACAAGCCGTCCGGGCCGAAAGGGGTTAGCGTAAGGATAGGAGCGGTACCTGCCTCCTTGGCGAGCGCAATCATCCATGTATCGTCTATAGGAGGGGGAACCAGTTCGCCTGTGGTTGTGAAGCCATAGGAAAATATGGATAGATCAGTGAGATATGGCAGTGTTTCTGTCAGGTTAAAGCTGTTGATGAAGGGGTAAGCGTAGCCGTTCGTGTAGATAAATCTTTTGTCAGAAGTATTTTCCCCCGTGTTAAGTAAAAGGGCCTGACCTACAGCAAGGCGGTAGGGGGAGGCGAGCTGATTGCTATATATGATGGAATCGGCGGTAACTCCAAAGGCAGAAGCAATAGAATTCACAGTATCTCCGGCATTTACGGTATAAATAGTCATAATGAGGGTCCTGAGAGGATTTGTATTATATTATGCGAAATAGTGATTAGCAGTTACAAAGGCAGGAGATTCATTCTCCTGCCTCTTTTGAAATTACTTCGAGAACGTC
>JAEWPN010000196.1 GCA_023399455.1 Bacillota bacterium | reverse complement strand
TCCCACGGGGCTTGTTTCGGTGACTCTATTCGAAGTATTGTCCTTTTATTTTTCAAAAAAAAGACAGATTGGTACTTTAGGAGAAGTTATATTTTTTAAAAATTACATTTTACGGAAACTCAAGATTAGAGATTTTGTTTTAGCTTCAAGACTTTTGTAAAGTCAATACCACTTTCGACATTTTCCGATAAAAAAGACATTTTTATCAGAACTATACAAAACATGCGTTCTAAAGGTTACCATAATTTCCTTCCCTCTTTTACTCCCAAAACATGTGGATAATGTGTATAACTTCGTGTATAACTGCCAAATGCCTATTTTTAGGCACTTTCCTATGTGGATAACTTCAAAACTTTATTAAGTGTATTTTGTATTGTTATTTTGTTCTTTGTGAATCTTGTACAAGTCGCAAATTGTCAAGATGATTTTGAATTCCCTCCGGTTTTCCCCACTCAAACGGCTCTTGCAATTCGGATGAAGATAATCAAAAAGGCGAATGCCAGAAAGCATCCGCCCGGTTTGTCCTATTATTTCTCCGATTAAAAAATTCTTCTAACAGAAAGAGGTGTTCTATAGTTAGCATTGGATACGATGATGCCTGTTTTAGAGGTAGAGGCATGTACAATCTGACCGTTTCCAATATATAACGCCACATGTCCGGAATAACATACGAGATCACCCGGCTGTGCATTTTCCAATCCGTTTACTGCCGATCCCACGCTTCTATCTGCCGACGAAGAATGAGGCAGACCAACGCCGAAGTTCGCATAAACACTCATAACAAATCCTGAGCAATCTGCTCCGTTCGTAAGGCTCGTTCCACCATATACATATGGATTGCCCACAAATTGAAGTGCATAATCCGCTACGGAACGTCCCATTGCGCTTCCGCCGCTGGAAGCATATGTAATCGTCTGCTTGGAAGAGCTCGACTGAGTAGCTCTTGCTGCCGCAGCTTGTGCTGCTTTTCTCTCCGCTTCTTCCTTAGCAAGTCTGGCAGCTTCTTCTTCCTTTGACTCTGCCTTGACGAATTCCGTCGAAAGCGTTATGTAATCTGTAGAAACATAACCATCGCCTTCTTCTATGTTCACCTTTACCCAATCATCCATTTCTTCCGTTACGATCAATTGATCTTCAATCGGTATCAGGCCGAGTACCGTCGCATCCATTCCGGGCTGCTCACGTACTTTCAGGGTCGTGGTTGTAACCGTTGCAATTCTCGTTCCTACTTCCTTTGCAAGTGTGATGGCATTCTCGCCTGTCACGCAATATTCACTTTTCACATAACCTGTCACAGAGCCGGAATTGATTTGATACCAGCCGTCGGTCTCCGAAATAAATGTTCCTACCGATTTATCATAAAGCTTTCCAACGATTTCTCCATCCTCACTCGGGGTATTTCTTACATTTACATAATCATTTACTTTTGCAATAACAAGGCTCTTAAAACCTTCCTCTTCATCCTTCTTGTCCAGCTTCTTCTCTACGCTCTTCAACACGCTTTCATCTACGGTAGATGCGTCGACCACCTTCGTCTCTTCAATGGTCTTTTCCGCTGCTTTCGAAGTATCTCCGGAAACAGTCTCTCCACTTCCCGTTACGGATGTTGTATTCGTGCTTCCTGCGGAAACAGAAGCCTGGGTGCTGTTATTCGATGTATTTCCCGATACACCGGCACTATTTGTGCTCTGAGTCATCTGCGTATTCGCTTCATCCTTAATATTTTTCAAAGAAGTTGCATTGGAAGCCAAGGTATAATCGATTCCTGCAGACGGCAATACAGAAGAAATTCCCGTCGCCGCGTTTGTCTTTATGTCAATACTTGAAAATGTAAGAACTGCTGTTACTGCACATATTACAATTTTCACGTTCTTATGTCTCATACAAGAAATATCCTCCGTTAATTGTTAACGCTAGTACTTAATTTATTACAAATTTATTACATCTGTAAAATAATATAACACCTTTGTAATACTTTGTCAACGATAGGATACATTTACCAATTTTTTCTTATTCCAAATACGGCGGTTATCATAATCATACAAAAAATGTATACAATAGTAAAACTACTGACAATAACCCGCACATATTCAACGGTAATCATATTCCCTGTAAACTTCGCCATCGGAATCTCTTTGTCATTATTTTGTAATATCCATCCGTCAAAATCTGCCGGCAGCTTCTCCTTATCGATAAACACCGGTTCCTGCTCCACTTCATCGCTCTGGCTGGTGGGCATGTAGATTGCCGAGGGTCTGTTCCAGTTCACCGCGTAGATCCCGCTGGTCAGAATTCCGATCAAAATGCTGATTATAGACCACTTCACCACATTTTTCTTAAGCTCCTCAAGGCATGAAGCCATAAATCGTGTTCCGGCTTGTTTGCATCGTACAAAGGCGAGAAGTGATTTCTCCGCTATGCTATAACCGGGCGCAAATAATAATTTTTCGCCCTTTCTCTCTTCCAGCATCTGAAACAGTAAACTTCCCATGAATATGATGGATATATTTTTGAAGGAAGTGTTGAACAAAAAGGGCTCTGAGGCTCCTGCGACGAGAATACCTATAATAATAGCCAATTCCTCTCTTCTATCCTCTTTTAAAAACCGGCGTATCATGACGAAATATGCCGCCATAAGAAATGCGAACAAAAAGATGCCGTAAAGAAGCAGGCAGCTCACATAAGAGCAGTCTATCACATAATTCTTCGGTGCCTCTGCCAAAGAGCTTCCGAATAAAGTGATTTCCTGATGAGTCAGAAAATATCTGGATAAATTGAACCGGGTATTAAGTACTTTATTAAAAATATCAAATAGCTTTCCGGTAAAAACCACAGGGCCTGCAATAGAAATCAGCGAACAAAAGGGCAGCACAAGCTGTATGCAAAAGCTTTCGAATCTGGTAATTCTCTTTCTTGTCACCAAATAGCACCTGGCAATCAAATAAACACCCGATAGGATAAATCCCGTGTAACTGATGGAATAAAGAAAAATATAACAATCACCAATAAACAAAAGTCCGGCGGTTATCCATGTCCATTTTCCCTTGGGCTGAAATACATAGAAAAAGAGCATCATAAAGATAACATATGAAACCTGAAGTACATTCGGATGAGGAAAGCCAAGACTGTAACGCAGTATATGTCCAAGTCCCAGCTTGTTATGAGCAAGAATCAAATCGTTGCTCAAGCCAAAAAGATGGATGAGTATCAGCCCCCAGAACGTAATGGTCCATATACACAACCCCAGTTTAAAAACCTTCTTTACGGATATATTCTTCATTCCAAGCAGAAGCATAAATAAAAAGAGTATTCCTTTTTCTCCCGAATTCAAATAAGCTATGATACTGAGCATTCCCAACAACGCTGAAACGAAATATTCTGCCGGAGAATATTTGGTAAGAATTACTTTTATCACAAAACAGCCCGCTCCCGTCAGTATACCCAGATTAAACAGGAACTGTCCCTCGATCAGTCCGAGTCCCTTTGTAAACAGCATGGTAGAAAAAAACAAATAAAAAAACAGTTCCTCCCAGCTCAGATTCAATTTTTCTTGCAAAGTAACTTTCTCCAGCTTTTTCATCTTTTCACTCCGCTCGTTCCCATTATTGTCTGCTCCTTCTCTTCTTCAATATCATCTCAACGATTGTTTTCGCGTATAACATCAAGGTTCTGAACTCTTCGCTCCTAAAATTAAATACGAAAAAGACCAGTGACGATATGATAACACTTATTATTCCCTTAACAAGAATATCTCCAAGCAAGAATTCCAAATAAAACAACGAGGAAATTTCCCCGGCTATTGCAACGGTAACGCCTAAAAAAATTAAGCGTAGTAAGAATTTTAAATAATATCCATAAGGTTTTTCTTTTATATAATATTTATATACCACTACGGTTCTTCCTAAATAAATCAAAAGATGTCCAACCACTGTTCCTATCATAACTCCTGTAACGCCCACAAGGGGTGTCAGCATAAGAGAGATTATTATGTTAACAATTGCAGCGGCTATCATATAATTTCTATCCCCGCCAAAATGTCCGAACGTATTACGAAAATAATTCATCGGATTATTGCAGATTGCAATAAAAATATTAACGGAAAGTACTATTAAAAAGGATACGGGGAGTTGGAATTCTGTCTTTTTCAGCCACCAGAGAATAAAATCCTGACCAACGATGACTATTCCTGTCGCTGCCGTTAAACCCATGTAAAATCCAACAAGATCCAATGCTTTGAAAAACTTTATTCCCTTTTTTTCTTCATCATCATACACAAGGTTACCAATGCTCGCTTGCAACGCTTTAAATATAGAAAGAATAAATTCCTGAATTTTAGCGGAGATCAGTCCATAATTACTGACCAGCCCATCCATTCTTACTCCCAACATTGCCGTAATGATGATATCACTAGAACTACCATAAATCGTAATTGCAACCTTGGTAGCCATCATATTTTTCACATCATGCCATAAATCAAGCTCTTTTATATCCGCTTTAGTGATTTTCACCCTTGCGATCTCCGGGTATTTCTTCCTCGACCACCATGCGATAATCAGATTAGATATAACATTATTAGCAATGGAAACGAGCAAATATCCAATGTAACTTTGGAATTTAAGCAAGACAAAAATTTTGAGCAAGGTAGCTGCGATGCTCATGACTGTATCTACCATAGTGCAGAAGTAAATTTTCTGATGCGTAACGAAAAGAATCCGTCTGTACGCTAAAAAGTAAGTACATATGGTGGCAAATAATTGCAGGAAATAAATGGTATAGATAAATAACCGGTCCTCTCCCGCCATTTGTTCTTTTAAAATGTAGGGCAGAAAGAAGCAAGCAACAATACCTGCAACAAGCACAAATCCTCCTACGATCTTATATACCATTTTATAAATATATAAAAGCTTCCGAATCTGCTGGGTGTTATTGGTAGCAATCTCACTATACATATGATAGGTGATAATTCCGGCAATACCCATCTCTGATAACGTAAGGAAAGAAAAAATGGAAGAAAACAGTCCATCATATCCTAAATAATCTACCACGAGAACATCGAGGAAAATACGTCGTGTCAGCAGATTGAGTCCCAGCAGTAAAAGAGCGGAGCCCCATATATAAACTAAATTGACCAGTGTGTTTTTAATTCTCATCTTTGTACCCTTATGCTATTCCATATCTTTTCAATTTCCTCCCCTGTTTTATATGCCTCTTTTACATAACCGGGGATGACTTCTTCCAAGTGCTTCCTTATATCCTCTTTGTAGTCCGACAACCATTGGAAAGCATCGATAAGCGCTTCCTCGTTTTGCAGCTGCTGTACCTGAAGTACGTAATTATCGTAGGTTCCGAATAAATCCTTTGCAATTCCCTTTGCTTTCACAGAATATCCCACCACCAAAGTGGGAACACACGCGGAATATGCCGCAATCGTAGCGTGAGTCCTGGCACCAATAAACATGCAACAGCGGGCAATGTACCCTTTCAGCTCCTCGCAAGTCCCGTCCTCTATCATAACCACCCTTCCGGTATTCTTAAATTCTTCAAACAGCTCCTTTATCGGCACTCTATCATCGTTTCTTTCCCATACCACATGAGGAATTAACGCAATCTGCATATCCGTCGCCGCTATGATATGATGGAGCAGTGCTTTATAACTTAACATGGTAATTCCCTTTTTGCTCTCGTTATCCTGAATCATAGGGCTGACATTAATTCCAATCGTATTGCCCTGAATAAATCCATCCGGCAACGGAAGTTCCTTTTTCCTTAAAGTAAATGCCGGATCAGGAATTAAGAACAGCTTTTCTTCCGGCACTATCAACTTTAATGCTTCATAAGTAATCGATTCTCTTGCTATAATCGTTAGATACCTGTTCAAATCTTCCTTTAAAGCGTCATTTAAACCTTCTCTTAAAAAAAGCTCCGGATCAATAGAGCAGCCTAAAAGCACTGTTTTGACTCCCCTCTCCCCAAACGCTTTATTGGCTAAAAGCAAGTCCTTAAGCATCATGTCATAGCAGTAATTATCACCGCCGATAGAAATCGCCAGCGGATAAAACTTTTTACCGAATACAGTACGATAGCGATAACGGATAAAGGATTCTGGATCTTTCATCACTTTTCTCCAGATATAATACATCACATGAGCAAACTTATGCCTCGAAAATTGCCGCTCTTCCTCCAAATAGCAAAGAGCGGTATCTTTTGATGCCGCAAGAGAATATTTCCGGTCTTCAGCCTTGCTGTTAGTCAGCACTAAAACATCTTTCTTCAGCATATGACAAACGCTGTTGACAATCGCTTCACAGCCATGATTTCCGCTTCCTGCGTGCATGTATAATAAAATTCTATCTTCTTCCATCCTTTTTACTGACATCAATTTATCCCTTTATCATTCCTCATCTTTTCAGTTCGTCACATTCCTAAAGTTATTTGTGCAATCCGTCTCCTAACCTGAATAAGAACCGGACAACATTTATATAAATAAGCTTAGGATTTTTCAATAAAAAATATAAAATCCTGTTTATCTTGTTTCCAACAATTACAGGATAAGTCATTACGATGTCCTGATTCCCATTACAAATTTCGCGTACTTTAACAGAATAGTTTTTCCGTCCGCCTCTTATTTCATTTTTTAAAGCGAACATCAACAGGTAAATATATTCCTTGTCCCCTTGCATTTCGCCATTCTGTCTCTTTTTATCCTCAAAAATTTCTTTTATTACAGAACGAAGAGTGCATATTCCTTGGTATAGCTTCTTATCATATTTATGGACCATAGAATCATAATTGTAAAAATAATGATAAAACAGTGCTTCTTCCATAATAACCAGACGCTCACAGTCTAACAGAGCCGGCAGCACGATGTTAACGTCTTCTCCAAACGTAATATCGGGATTACAATATTTCATATTGTCTTCTATCAATCTTCTGGAAAAAAGCTTCATGCACCTTGACATGGAGACCAAACGATTTTCATGTCCCAGCAACTGATCTTTTACGTCTGTTTCTAATTGCTTTCCTTCGTATATTCCCGGCTTAAGTTCGTGATAATGCTTTGTTACCTTGTATTGCCCGGAACTCATATCATCGCCCGTAAAGCGGTCTATCACAAAATTACAGCAGATAATTTCTTTTTTATCAGAAGGTATTTCCATGGAATCGGCATTGCCAGCGGAAAGAAAGGCATACATTTCTGAAATCATATCCGGTTCTACCCAATCATCGCTATCCACAAAGCAAAGATATTTGCCGTCACTCGCCCTGACTCCTGCCTGCCAAGCGGAAACTAATCCGCCGTTTTCCTTATGAATCACTTTCACCCGTTCATCCACCTTGGCATATTGATCACACATAGTCGGAGAATTGTCGGGAGATCCGTCATTCACAAGCACAA
This sequence comes from Bacillota bacterium, assembly GCA_023399455.1. GTDB lineage: Bacteria > Bacillota > Clostridia > Lachnospirales > Lachnospiraceae > Kineothrix > Kineothrix sedimenti. The sequence continues at coordinate 1,096 of JAEWPN010000196.1, read as the reverse complement.
TTTCTATATTTTCATAGGTCTGGCTCAATATGCTGTTTACGCATCGTTCCAGATACTTTTCCACATTATAGACCGGAACAATAATGCTGATCTTGTGCATCGATTCACTCCATTTTCTACAGAAAATAATTCTGAATGCTAGTCACCGCGTTGGCGCCGTCGGCTACAGCCGTGATAATCTGTCTGAGCTTCTTAGTTCTTACATCTCCCGCTGCAAAGATTCCGGCCGTGTGCGTAACGCAGTCCTCATCCGCGACGATATATCCTCTATCATCACATTTCACGGCATTCCCGAAGCTTTCCGTATTGGGATGGATTCCTACGGCGATGAATACACCGTCCACCACAAGTTCCTTTTTTTCCTCAGTCTTCAGATCTCGCAGAAGAAGGCCCTGAACCTGATCCTCTCCTTTGATTTCCTCCACTACCGTATCCCATATCACTTCCACATTATCAAGACGGCTTAAACTTTCCTGAAGGATATTAGCCGCCCGAAGTTCGTTTCTTCTATGAATCAAATATACCTTCTTGCTGGTTCTCGCCAAGAAAATCGCATCTTCCACCGCTACGTCGCCGCCGCCTACTACCGCCACAGTGCGGTTCCTGAAAAAGGCACCGTCGCAAGTAGCACAGTAGGAGACACCCATACCGGCGAACTCTTCTTCTCCCGGCACACCCAGCTTGGCATAAGAGGCGCCGGTAGCGATTAAAATCGTTCTCGTTTCATAATCTCCCTGGCTGGTGCTAATGCGATGTATGCGCTTCCTCCTGCAGGCGTCTAAATCGATATTCGCCGCTTTCATATCCTGCATGGGATGTTCATTACAGCCCGGCGCGTCAATACTTTTAATGCCCGTCACCTCTGCTTCCACGAATTCAATCTCCATATTATCCGCATGTTCTCTGAACTTCATGCCCAAATCGAAGCCGTTAATTCCCGGTAGTCCCAGATAATTATCCACCTCATAAGTGGTAAGCACCTGACCTCCGCTCATTGTACTCTTTTCCAAAACCAAGGTTTTGAGACCTGCTCTTTTCGCATATATTGCCGCCGACAACCCTGCCGGTCCTGATCCGATAATCACTAAATCGTACA
>JAEWPN010000188.1 GCA_023399455.1 Bacillota bacterium | reverse complement strand
AGAGAATCAAACAAAAACTATCTTGGATGAGCCCGGTTGAATACAGGCTTAGCCGAGTGGCATAGAAATAGCGAAGCAGTAAAATTACTACTTCGCTATAAAGTCTAACTTAGTGGGGTCACATCAGCTCACAAGACATCGACCAGCCTCTTTTTTATTTATTGTTTAACCTTCCCCATTCGGTCATTATACCTCAAAAATCAAGTCTGCATAGGTTGGAATAGGCCAAATTTCTTTATCCACAAGTCTCTCCAGCTCATCCGCAGGTGCTCTTAAAGCTTCCATGGCCCCGACCACCTGATCCTTATAGAAGAATGCCTGCTCCTTGCCCTCCGGCATAGCGCTGGCCTGCTCTTCAATTTCTTCAAGCTTCACTAACGCCGTTTTCATTTCAACCAGCTTCTTAGAGATGCTGCCTAGCAGCTCAGACTGAACAGATACGTCCGCACCGGCTTCTTTTACTGCAATCACAGTATCCGCAAGAGACTTCGTGTATTTCATAACTGCCGGAATAATCTGCTTGGAAGCCATATCGATCATGGTAAGAGCCTCGATATTAATCGTCTTCGCATACGTTTCATAGAGAACCTCTTCTCTGGATTCCAACTCTGCCTTTGTGAAGATACCGAACTTTTCAAACAGCTTCACGGACTTATCCGTGGTCAAAGTATCTACAGCTTCCACCATGCTCTTAATGTTAGGAAGCCCTCTTCTTTCCGCTTCTTTTACCCACTCCTCGGAGTATCCGTCGCCGTTGAAGATAATTCTCTGGTGTTTGTTCATGTATTCTTTTATTAAATCATGTACCGCCAAATCGAAATCATCAGCCTTCTCCAATATGTCCGCCGCTTCACAGAACACCTCTGCCACAATCGCATTCAAGGTGGTGTTCGGGCTGGCGATGGAATCAGCAGAGCCTACCATGCGGAACTCAAACTTATTTCCTGTAAACGCGAAGGGTGACGTTCTGTTTCTATCGGTTGCGTCTTTTACAAGATCGGGAAGAGAGGATACGCCCGTCTTCAATACGCCGCCTTCCTTGCATGTTTCCGCGATGCCCGTCTCTACAAGCTGTTTTACCACATCCTCAAGCTGCTCTCCAAGGAAAATGGAAATGATCGCCGGAGGCGCTTCATTAGCTCCAAGTCTATGGTCATTTCCCACATCAGATGCGCTCTGACGAAGCAAATCTCCGTGAGTGTCCACAGCCTTCATAATACAAGCCAGCACCAATAAGAACTGAATGTTCTCGTTAGGCGTATCACCGGGATCAAGCATATTCACGCCGTTATCCGTGCCGAGAGACCAGTTGTTATGCTTACCGGAGCCGTTCACTCCCGCAAAAGGCTTCTCATGGAGCAGACATCTGAGGTCGTGGTGAATCGCCACTCTTTTCATAGTCTCCATAACAATCTGATTATGGTCTACCGCAATATTAGCAGTTTCATAAACAGGAGCCAGCTCGTGCTGTGCAGGTGCAACTTCATTGTGCTGGGTCTTGGCCGTGACGCCAAGCTTCCAAAGCTCTTCATTCAAATCTTTCATGTACGCGCCTATGCGCTCTCTGATTACACCGAAATAGTGATCTTCCATCTCCTGTCCCTTAGGAGCCGGTGCACCAAATAAAGTACGTCCTGCAAATATAAGATCGGGTCTATCTAAATATTTTTCTTTATCCACAAGGAAATATTCCTGTTCCGCGCCTACGCTTGCAACCACCCTTTTCGCTTCCGTATTTCCGAAAAGTCTGACAATACGAAGAGCCTGTTCACTGACCGCTTCCATGGACCTCAAAAGAGGGGTTTTCTTATCCAAAGCTTCTCCCTTGTAGGAGCAAAATGCCGTAGGTATACAAAGGATTACTCCCGTTGCCGCTTCCTTTAAGAAAGCAGGAGACGTAATATCCCATGCGGTATAGCCTCTGGCTTCGAAGGTCGAACGAAGTCCTCCAGAAGGGAAAGAAGATGCATCCGGCTCTCCTTTGATCAGTTCTTTTCCGGAGAATTCCATAAGCATTCTGCCTTCTTCATCCGGATGCGCCACAAAAGAGTCGTGTTTTTCAGCCGTAATGCCTGTAAGCGGCTGGAACCAGTGTGTATAGTGCGTTGCGCCGTTCTCCACCGCCCAGTCCTTCATAGCCTTAGCTACAACATCTGCCGCCGCGAGAGAAAGCTCGCCTCCCTGATCCATAACCTTCTTTACTTCTTTGAATACATTTTTAGGTAAACGCTCTTTCATTTTACCGAGAGTAAATACATTTTTTGCAAAAATCTTTTCCACATTAAAAACTTCGCTCATTTTTTGCTCCCTTTCGTTTTATCATAGTTCGCCGCTCACCGACTGCGACATAACAAGGTCTCTATAGGATAAAAAAAGACGCCCCAAAAAAACCTTTGGAACATCCTCGTTCAAGATACCTTATACCTGAAGGTTTCCCTTCGTTTTCTATAAGATACTCTATTGTTTACAAAATTGCAACCCCTTATTTTCAATTTTATTAAATATTGTAAGAAACAAGTCATTTTCCGTCGGTTTACTGTTCACATTGTACAACATACAAAATAGCAGGTCAATTTCTTTTTGACAGGCCTTTTACAGCCGGCCTCTTTCTTCCTTAAGCACTTCTAATCTAAGAATATCGTCTTTCTCCGCCTTGCCTGTCAGCTCTGCGTACAGCACCTGCTTCGGATGCGGAGCGCTATCCACAGCTTCCCCCTCCTGTGTGGTAAGAGACAATACCGTAACGGGCATATTTGTACCATCCGGCTTCATGATCTCAATGACATCGCCCACGCAAAATTTGTTGCGCTGCGTGATGCGGGCACGGCTCCCATCGTCTACTTCCTCCACCGTTCCTAAATAGATATATTCGTTCACATACGTATTGGAATCATAAATCTGAGTATTTTCATCCGGCTTACCGAAATAAAAACCGGTGGTAAACTGCCGGTAAGTGCATTTGGCGATTTCCGCCTTATACCATTCCATATTGGCAAGATATTTTTCCTTCGACTCCAGATAATCATCAATCGCTTTCCGGTATGTCCTCGCCACCGTCGCCACATAGAGCGCTGTTTTCATTCTTCCTTCTATCTTAAAGCTGTCGATACCCGCCTCTATCATTTCGGGAATATGCTCTATCATACACAAATCCTTGGAGTTAAAAATATAAGTACCTCTTTCATTTTCATACACCGGCATGTATTCTCCCGGTCTTTTTTCCTCTACCACAGAATATTTCCAGCGGCACGGATGGGTACAGGCCCCCTGGTTAGCATCCCTGCCCGTAAAATAGCTGCTGAGCAGACATCTGCCGGAATAAGAAATACACATCGCCCCATGAATGAAGCTTTCTATTTCCAGCTCCGCCGGAACCTTGCCTCTTATCTCTTTTATCTCCGCCAGAGAAAGCTCTCTCGCCGAAACGACTCGCTTCGCCCCCTGCGCATACCAGTACTTGAAGGTTTCATAATTAGTATTGTTAGCCTGCGTGGAAACATGGATATCTATTTCAGGACAGATTTCTCTCGCCATCATAAAAATGCCCGGATCCGCAATGATGAGTGCGTCCGGCCTTAACTTCTTCAGCTCATGAAAATATTCTCTTACACCGTCTAAATCCTCATTATGTGCCAGTATATTGGCCGTAACATGAACCTTTGCCCTATGTGCATGGGCAAACTCTATTCCTTCCCCCATGTCCTCCATACTAAAGTTCTTCGCTTTGGCGCGAAGGCCGAAAGCCTCCCCACCGATATATACGGCGTCCGCTCCATAGGCAACCGCTGTTTTCAGCACTTCCAGACTCCCTGCCGGAATCAAAAGCTCTGGTTTTCTCATTAAATAATCATTCCTTTCTCCATATACCACACGCAATACATTTTGCACGGCACTCTCTTCATAAAATATTGCTTATCACATATATCTGATCAGGGTGTCAAAAGTCCTTTTAACAAGCTTTCGCAGGCAATCGAATCCAAACCAAAAGAACGAGTGCGCCTATGAAAATATTTAGAAGTTCTTTCTTTGAATATTTGGGTCATAGCAGAAAACAAAACTGTTTGAGCGTAGCGAGCTTTTTGTTTTCTGCTATGTTTGACTCAAATGTTCGAAGAATTAGAACTTCTTATATATTGGAATTCGGCACGGGAGTCTTTTGGTTTGGATTCGATTGACTTCAAAATCTAAGAAAGGACTTTTGACACCCTAATCATATTTATAATTTCACACTTACGGTAACGCCGTCTCCCACTTGCAAGATCACCGTTTCAAGCTGTTCGTTATGTTTCAGCTCATAAAGGTACTCCCTCATTCTGGAATGAATCGTTCTATCCCTTCTCGTCACCGCAAAGCGGGACTCGATAATGTCTCCATCCTGCAGGACGTTGTCCGACACCAGCAGTCCGCCCGTTTTCAACAGCCTCAATATATCTGGCAAAAAACGAATATACTGTCCCTTCGCCGCATCCATAAAAATAAAATCATAGCATCCTTGAAGCTCTTGTAGAATTTCTGTTGCATCGCCCTCCAGCAATGTAATAGTATCTTCCCTGCCTGCCCTCTTAAAATTTTCTCTCGCTATAGGAATCCTCTTCTCATACTTTTCTATAGTCGTTATCTTACAGCCTTCCGGTGCATATTCACTCATAAGAAGTGCCGAAAACCCTATTGCCGTTCCTACCTCCAGGATACTCTGCGGCCTGTTCATCGCCAAAAGCAACCGAAGCAGGCTCTGCATCTGTGTACGGATCACCGGCACATCGGTCCTCTTGCACTCATCCTCTATTTCATTCAAAAGCTCCGTATTTCCTCTGTCAAAAGAGTCAATAAAGGCGCTGATTCTTTCATCCGTAATCATTTCCGCACTTACTCCGCACCTGTATCATCTTCCGGCGTCTCCGGACTTTCCGCTTCTCCATCCGCTGTTCCCGCATTTGAATCATCCTCAGCAGTCACAGCTCCCGATGAAACTTCTTCAGATCCACTCTCTTCACCCTCAGCAGACATGATTTCCATCATTTCCTTAACCGTCATATCGCTGCTCAACTCAAAAATTCCCGGCTTAAGCTCTCCATGATACTCAGAAATCAACTCCTGCACATAGAACACTTTTGCGTCATTAATCAAACCTTTCTCCTCCAGTACCTCTCCGATATCCATGGTACCGGCTTCCTCCGTAATAGCTATGCTGATAACCTTCGCATTCCCTTCTTCCGCTACCGGCGCTTCCGTAAAAATGCGATACCCAAAGTTATAAGCATCCGTCGCATATTTATAAGTGAGCATAACCACCACTATTATAATGACTATCTTTAATACCGTATCAAATACAGTCCCTAGCAATTGTTTGGTATTCATATTTATAACTATGCTCCTTTCAAACCTCTCCGCAACTTAGGCAGCTGCGGAACCCGCAACCGCCATCTTACCAAAATCTTACTGAAAATCCAACTCTTTTACTATCAGCTCGGTGGCCTCCTGCATCATTCTGCAAAAGGAGGTCTCCGCCGCCAAAAAGTCAAACACTAAAGGAATCTCCCTAAGACTTTCATATTCCTTCTCCAATTCCTCCATGCGCTCCAAAAGATCTTCCGCTTCCTCCTCGTTCTGAAACATAAAATTCTTACGTCTGAACTCGTTGACCTTCAAATACAGCTCCGGCTGCATCTTTATCTTATTAAGCTGCATAACATATTCACAGTATTCCGCTGATTTTCTGACTGAACCCACGAATTCCATCACTGCGTCCTGTATACTGTTATCTGTCATTTCTTCTCACACTCCATACTTAAACTTCCATAATAATCGGAAGGATCATCGGCCTGCGCTTCGTCTTCTTCCATACGTAATCGCTAAGGGAATCCTTAATATTGGACTTGATTTTCCCCCAATCGCTGACTCCTCTGTCCAGACAGCCATGAACTGCATCATCCACCACCTGCCTGGCTTCTTCCATTAGCTGATCCGATTCCCGCACATATACGAAACCTCTCGAAACGATATCCGGGCCCGATACCAGCTGATCCGAATGTTGATCCAATGCTAAAACGACGATGAGAATGCCGTCCTCGGCAAGATGCTGACGATCTCTCAGCACGATATTTCCTACGTCTCCGACGCCCAATCCGTCTACAAGGACTTCTCCTACCGGAACCTTTCCGCTTACCTTCGCTTCATCCTTATCCATCTCCAGCACATCACCGGAACGCAAGATAAATATATTTTCCTTCGGGATGCCAAGCTCGTTTGCGATCTTAGCCTGAGCCTTCAAATGCTTATATTCGCCATGAACGGGAATTGCATATTTAGGATGTACCAAGGTGTAAATAAGCTTGATTTCTTCCCTGCAGGCATGTCCCGATACATGCACATCCTGAAAAATTACATCGGCTCCTTTTACAAGAAGCTCGTTGATAACGTTAGTGACTGCCTTCTCATTTCCCGGAATCGGATTGGAAGAGAAGATAACCGTATCGCCGGGGCAGATAGATATCTTCTTATGAATGTTACCCGCCATTCGGCTCAGCGCCGCCATGCTTTCTCCCTGGCTTCCCGTAGTGATGATGACTGTCTTCTCGGCAGGGTAATTTTTAAGCTGTTCGATATCGATCAGCGTCTTATCCGGAATATCCAGATAGCCAAGAGTGGTCGCCGTCTCGATGATATTTACCATACTTCGGCCTTCCACTACAACTTTTCTATCGAATTTGTACGCAGAATTGATGATCTGCTGTACGCGGTCTACGTTAGAGGCAAAGGTAGCGATGATAATACGCGTATCCTTATGCTCCGTAAAAATCGTATCGAAGGTTTTTCCTACAGTTTTTTCGGACTGGGTAAATCCCGGACGCTCCGCATTGGTGCTGTCACACATCAGAGCCAGAACACCTTTTTTCCCGATTTCTGCAAATCTCTGCAAATCGATAGCATCTCCGAATACCGGAGTATAGTCCACTTTAAAGTCTCCCGTATGCACTACGATTCCCGCAGGAGAATAAATAGCAAGTGCAGCGGCATCTACAATGCTATGGTTTGTTTTGATAAATTCTATACGAAACTGTCCCAAATTGATGGATTGGCCAAATTTAACGACTTTTCTTTTGGTGTTTCCAACAAGGTTATGCTCCTTTAGCTTATTTTCTATAATACCCATGGTCAGCTTTGTCGCATAGATAGGAACGTTAATTTCACGCAATACATAAGGCAGCGCGCCGATATGGTCCTCATGCCCATGAGTAATCATAAAACCTTTTACTTTATCGATATTATCCTTCAGATAGGTGGTATCAGGTATTACCAAGTCAATTCCCAGCATATCATCGTCCGGGAACGAAAGACCACAGTCCACCACAACAATACTGTCTTCATATTCGAAGGCAGTAATATTCATACCAATCTGCTCCAAGCCTCCTAACGGAATTATCTTTAGCTTGGAAACATTCACATTTTCATTTTTCTTCAATCAATTTTTCCTCCACATTCTGCACAGTACCCGTAGAGTTTTACTTCATGATCTATCACATGGAATCCAGTCGTCCTTGTAATCTTTTCTTCCAATTCCTCCAATAAGTCGTCCTCGAAGGAATTCACTTTACCACAATTCATGCAAATCAAATGATGGTGATGGTGTTTTGCCGTACCCATTCCCACATTTCCGATTTCATAACGAACAAAACCGTCGTCCAAATTGATGCGATCGATTAAATGCAGCTCTAAAAGTATCTGTATCGTTCTATAAACAGTAGCAAGCCCTATCTCGGGATAGTCTGCTTTTACCATTTCATAAATTTCCTCCGCGGCCAGATGTCTGTCGGGGCATGCAGCAAGAGCTTCCAATACTAGAAGCCTCTGGGTAGTCACCTTTAAACCTTTATCCTTCAATAATTGTTTAAACTGTTCTCTGTCCACTGCCATTTGTTATCATCCCTTAGTAACTGTCCAGTACCTTATTTAGTACCTTCACGGTTACTATCCCCTTTACAGCTGTCCTAAGACAATTTTCCGCCCTCGGTTTCCTTTCCCTTATTTTCCAATCAGGAAAGCTCAATATCCTCCAGTATATTTTCAAAAACTGCCGCAACGGCGTTAAGCTCCGTATCATCCTCCACGATTTCATAAATCGCCTCGGGCTCCTCCGGTGCGGAGATATCTTTCAAAATCAATGCTTCACTGTCTCCTTCTTCCTGTTCTGTCACAAGAATATATTGACAGCCTCCTATTTTCGTCTGTTCCAACACATAAAATTCAACCGGCTCCTCGTTCTCCGGTTTAAAGATTATCTTATCCACTAATTGTTCTCCTCGTTCTTACGGTAATCCAAATACCCTTGCAATATAAAGCACGCAGCAATTCTATCCACATGCTCCTTCCTATGCTCCCGCCGTATTCCGGCCTCCTTCATCGCTCTGTCCGCCGCAACAGTAGTAAGCCTCTCGTCCCACATCCTGACGGGCAGCCCTGTTCTGCGTTCCAGCATGTCTTTGAAATCCATGGTAAGCTCCGCCCGTACACCGAGCGTGTCGTTCATATTCTTAGGAAGCCCCACAACGATTTCTTCTACTTCGTATCCTTCAATCAGCTCTTCTATGCGAGCCAACGTCCTGCGCAACTTATTCTCTTCTTTTCTCTCTATGATTTCAATGCCCTGAGCAGTGAGAAGCAAAGCGTCGCTGATTGCCACTCCTACCGTTTTTGACCCGAAATCCAAGCCCATAATACGCATGGATTCACCCTTTTATATCCTTCCACAAACGTTTTTAATTATTTTTCCAGTGTTTCGCCTCAATATATTTCGTAAGCAGCTCTTCTACCAACTCGTCTCTTTCTACTTTCATGATAAGGCTTCTTGCACTTTTATGGCTCGTAATATATGTGGGGTCCCCGGACATAATATACCCTACGATTTGATTTACCGGATTATATCCTTTTTCCGTCAATGCTTCATATACCGTGGCCAAGACGACTTCTACGCCCGTCTCCGGCTCGGTCTCCACGCTAAAAAATTGTGTATTTCCAAAATCCTGCATATAATCACGCCCTTATCTATTGTCGCCAGTTAACTCTTTCTAACCACCATATTACTCTATTCGTTCAGAAAATTCAATCAATTTACATTAATTTAATGATTGCTTATTTCATTTATCGGATGATTTTCCACATTCTTTACTCAATGAGCAGCATGTCCTCCTGCAAAAAGCCCGTGACCTCTCCCCTTATCAATTGATTGGACAAAGAGTCCTCTCCCCGCTTAGCCACTTTTACATATTGCCCTGTATGTCCCGTCTGATAGCATATTCCGTCTATCACTTTTTCTTCCTCGAACAGCACCTCTACTTCTTTTCCTATGTAGCCGGTTCTATAATCCTTAGAATATTCTTTTTCCATGGAAAGCAAAAGATTGCTCCTTCTTGTCTTTTCTTCATCCGGCACCTGATCCTTCATGCCTGCCGCACGGGTACCCTTTCTCTTGGAATATTTAAAAATGTGCATTTCATAAATCTTTATTTTTTTCAGATAGTTTTTCGTGATGTCGAATTCTTCCTGCGTTTCCCCGGGAAAGCCAACAATGACGTCCGTAGTAATGGCCGGATAATCAAATACTGCGCGCAACAACTCCACTTTTTCGTAGTATTCCCCGGAGGTATATTTTCTATTCATTCTTTTAAGAGTTTCATCGCAGCCGCTTTGAAGAGACAAATGGAAATGCGGACAAAACTTGGGAAGTGTCCTTAGCCTGGCAGCAAACTCCTGCGTAATGATTCCGGGTTCCAGCGAGCCCAGGCGGATTCTTTCAATTCCTTCCACTCCATGGATGCTCTCTATGAGCGAAAGCAATGCCGGTCCCCCAAAATCGGTCCCGTAGGAGCTGATATGAATCCCAGTCAGAACCACCTCTTTATATCCCCTTGCGGCAAGCCCGGTTATCTCCTCCAGTATATCTTCTTCTTTTCTGCTTCTTACCCTGCCTCTTGCATATGGGATAATGCAGTAGGAGCAGAATTGATTACATCCGTCCTGGATTTTAATATAGGCACGGGTATTCCCGGAAGTTTTCCTGAGCTGCATATTTTCAAATTCTTTTGTATTTCCTATATCAATTATCGTCGTGTCGTCAAGTGTCTTAAATCCGGCATTCGTTTTTTCGTTTGCTTTTTCGACTCTCTCTTCCAGGAATTTTTCCAGAATGGGGATTAGCTCTTTTTTCTTATTATTCCCGATCGCCAAGTCTACGCCCACGTCCTTCAGCACGTCCTCCTTCCCGGTTTGCACATAACAGCCCGCTGCGACAACCACAGCCTCAGGGTTTAATTTACGTGCTTTATGGAGCATTTGCCTGCTTTTTCGATCTGCAATATTGGTAACTGTACACGTATTTACGATATATATATCCGCCCATTCATCAAATGGTACAATTTTATATCCTTTTTCTTGTAACATTTGTTGCATTACGTCCATTTCATATCCGTTGACTTTGCAGCCCAGGTTATGTAATGCTACACTTTTCATATTATTCCTCACTTTTTTTGTATTGTTTTAGCATTGACTTTTACTGGTTCACCCGTTAGTATAATAAACAGAAGGTATGAAAACATCAAGGAGGTAGAAACCAATGAAAACAGTTCAGATTTCTTTAAATTCTATTGATAAGGTAAAATCTTTTGTAAATGATATCACCAAATTCGACTATGATTTTGATTTAGTATCCGGCAGATACGTTATAGATGCAAAGTCCATTATGGGCATCTTCAGCTTGGATCTGTCAAAACCGATTGACCTGAACATTCACGCAGAAGACAATGCAGAAGAAGTTCTAAATGCATTGAAGCCTTACATGATTTAATAATTGCGGATATTAAGCCCGGCAATTATTCATTGCATAAGCTAATGTGAAAAAGTAATGAAGAGCATTCGGAAATTAATCCGAATGCTTTTTTAATAATTTTAATTAGAAACGATTTTTATTTCTACCGTACAATAATCAGTTCATCATTTTTAAGCGCAGTATCTACCAGCTCGTCGATTTTTTCTTCCAGATTTTCTTCATGCTTCTTTATAATATTTAGATTCGGTTTTGTTACCGGATGCTTTGCCACAAAAATCGTACAGCAATCCTCATAGGGAAGTATGGAGGTCTCATAAGTATTGATTTTCTCCGATATTTCTACGATTTCCATCTTGTCGAATCCAATGAGCGGCCTGTATACCGGCATCGTACACACTTCGTTGGTCGCCGCAAGGCTCTGCAAAGTCTGAGAAGCGACTTGTCCGATGCTCTCGCCGGTGATCAGCCCCAAACATTCCGTTTCCTGCGCGATTTTTTCTGCAATTCGCATCATGTAGCGGCGCATGATAATCGTAAGCTCTTCGTGAGGGCATTTTTCATAAATATAAAGCTGAATATCCGTGAAATTAATAACATGCAAATATATGGGACCGGTATAGCGGGAAACCAGCTTTGCCAAATCCACTACCTTCTGCTTAGCCCTTTCGCTCGTATACGGAGGCGCATGGAAATATACCGCATCGATTTTCACACCGCGCTTCGCAATCATATAACCGGCTACCGGAGAATCAATGCCGCCCGATAAAAGAAGCATTGCTTTTCCTCCCGTACCAACGGGCATACCGCCGGGACCGGGAATAATTTCGGAATAAATATATATTTTTTCCCTGATCTCGATGTGCAGCATGATGTCGGGTTTATGCACGTCCACCCGCATTTCAGGGCAGTTATCCAGAATAACCCCTCCCATTTCGCTGTTGATTTCCATTGAGGTCAGGGGATAGTTCTTCCTCGCTCTTCTGGCGCATACCTTAAAGGTTTTATCCTTCTCAGGATATACTTCCCCGATGTATTTTAATATATCTTCGCCCAGCTTTTCAAAACCCTCATCTTCCACATAGACGACGGGGCATATGCCGGAAATTCCAAATACCGTTTTTAGGTTGTCCACTACTTCATCGAAGTCGAATTCAGATAAGGCCTCTACATAGATTCTTCCCTCCGTGCGATAGACTTTAAACTCTCCTTCGCACCGCTTTACCGCATATTTTATCTGCTGTACAAGAGCGTCTTCAAAAATATAGCGGTTTTTTCCTTTTACACCTATTTCAGCATATTTTATCAAAAAAGCTGTAAACATAAGCATTCCTCCACGAATGTTCTTTATTCATTTCTGTAGCCGCCTGCGGATCGGGGCTATATTTTTCAGTTTATATCCTGCCCGCGGCCATTATGCCGCGGGTCCTATATCCACATGATTAACGCCTCGTATATTTACGAAGCATCGGTATTATATCATACATCGCTTGTAAAGTATAATCGATTTCCTCCGCAGTTGTAAAGACCGAAAAACTGAAACGTAAAGTTGATTCCATCAATTCCTTTTCCAATCCGATGGCTTTCAGCGTTGCTGAAGGCTGTGGCTTGCGTGCCGAACATGCACTTCCTGCCGATACGTAGATTCCCCTGTCCTCTAATGCATGCAAAAGAACCTCACTTCTGATTCCTCTTACCGATACGCTGACAACATGGGGCGCACTGTCCCTTCCCGTCAATCCGTTCACGGTAACATTTTCCAGTTTCGTAACTCCGTCTACGAATAGCTGCTTCAGGCTATACAGCATATTCACTTCCGCTTCCAAGTCGGTATAAATCATTTCCACGGCCTTTCCAAGGCCAGCGATTCCCGGTACGTTCTCCGTCCCGGAGCGAATGCCGTTTTGCTGTCCGCCTCCGAAAATAATCGGTTTTATTTTGACGTTTTCCTGAATATATAAAAATCCTACGCCTTTCGGACCATGAATTTTATGTCCGCTGGCGGAAAGCATATCGATATTCATCTTCTTAGGATAAATGCGTTCCTTGCCGAAGCCCTGAACTGCATCTACATGAAACAGCGCACCCGGATTTACTTTTTTAATGAGAGCGCCCGCCTCCTCTATCGGCTGTAATGCACCAATCTCATTATTCGTATGCATGATAGATACGAGTATCGTATCTTTCGTCATCGCTCTGCGCAAATCCTCCAAGCTTATAATTCCATTTTTATCCACCGGCAGATAAGTCACGTGAAAGCCCTGTTCTTCCAAATGCTTCATCGCCTGCATAATTCCGGGGTGCTCTACCTCCGTGGTTATCAAGCGTCTGCCCGCCCTATGGTTAGCAAGAGCACTTCCAATAAGGGCAATGTTGTCGGATTCCGTTCCTCCCGAGGTAAAGTAGATTTCCTTTTCATTCACCTTCAAGGCTTTCGCAATGGTTTCTTTGGCATACCGGATGTAAGTTTCCGCCTGTACTCCCTTTAAATGCAGGCTGGACGGATTCCCATAGTCCCTGCACATCACTTGCGTCATCAAGGCCGCCACATCGTCAAAGCATCTTGTCGTAGCCGAATTATCTAAATATACTTCCATAATGTCTGCTATCTCCTCACGTACTATTCTATTATATGCTAAAGCCTATAAATTCGACTTTATACTTATACTATATGCCTATTCCTCCAATTGGTACATTATCCACGCAAGCATGGTAAGCCCTGCGGTCTCTGTCCGAAGGATGCGCTTTCCCATGGTAACAGGCACTATCCCGCTTTCTGTCGCTTCCTTTATCTCACTTTCCTCAAATCCGCCTTCGGGTCCGATAAATATGGCTATGGACTGTTCCTTTTTAAGCGCAGAAATGATGTCCTTGGTTTTTTGCATCCCTTCCGCCAGTTCATAAGGTATGAGGCGTATCTCCATACCCGCAGCATACCGTATGGCCTCCTTCATCGTCATGACCTCTTTAACCTGAGGGACGATACTCCTTTTGCTCTGCTTTGCCGCCGACTCAGCAATTGTCTGCCAGCGTTCTCTTTTTACTTTCGCTTTCTTTTCATCCAGCTTCACCACCGCACGTTTGGCGGATACGGGAATCACTTCCCAGACGCCAAGCTCTACCGCCTTTTGTACAATGAGCTCCATTTTATCTGCTTTGGGAAGTCCCTGAAAAAGGTATACCTTAGAAGAAAGCTCCACACCTTCCTCTTTCACGAAGCGAAGACTGCACACGATCTGTTCTTCCTCCAGCGCCTCAACTGCGCAGCGATATTCTTTTTCATCCACGCCGTTTCGCACCGAAAGCTCTTCTCCCACCTTCATGCGCAGGACGTTTTTAATATGCTTCACGTCGCTTCCTGTTATATATATCGTATTCCCTTGTATTTGGGAAGGGTTTACAAAAAAACTATACATATGAAAACCATGCCTTTCCGGTTTATCTATTTTTGCGCGGTTACCGACACCCATTCGCCCTGATAGGTAACCTCCAGAATATGAAGGCCTGCTGCCTCTACCGCCTCCGTTACCGTCTTCTCCTTATCATCTATGATCCCTGATGTAATATAGATCCCGCCCGGCTTAAGCTGATTTACGATGACCGGAGTCAGCGGCACGAGCACGTCGGCCAGAATATTTGCAGCCACAATATCATAGCACTCATATCCGACTTTGTCCTGCACTTCTTTTTCCGTAATGATATTTCCTGTCATTACGGAAAATTTTTCAGGTAATATACCGTTCGCCTCTATATTTTCTCTGGTAGCTTCTATGGCGCAGGGATCTAAATCGGTCCCTACCGCCTCACCTGCGCCGAACATAAGCGCCAGAATGGCAAGAATACCGCTTCCCGTCCCCACATCCAGAAGCTTCGTTTCCGGGGTAATATATTTCTTAAGCTGACGGATACAAAGCTGTGTGGTCTCGTGCATTCCTGTTCCGAACGCTGTTCCGGGGTCGATGTGGAGAATCATTTTATCCTTGTCCTCTTCCTTTACTTCTTCCCACGATGGTATAACAAGCACGTCGTCGATATAGAACTGATGAAAATATTGCTTCCAGTTATTGATCCAGTCAATATCCTCCGTTCTGTCCACTACTACCGTGCTCTCACCGATTTCCATAAACAGGCGCAGATCCTCGAGCTCGTTTTCCACCGATTTAAGGATCTCCTCCGCCGTCGTATTCTCTCCGTTTACCTTTAAAGTTCCGTCTTCATTTTCCTCCACAAAAAAGCTTAGATATGCCACTCCGTCGTCTTCTTGCGACTCCGGAGGAATATCCACGAACATCTGCTCCTTCTCCGCCGCCGTAAGCGGTACCTTATCCTCTATCTGCGCACCCTCTAATCCAATATCATACAAAGCACTTATAATGATATCTTCTGCTTCCGCCAATGTTTTAATTCTGAATTTCGTCCATCTCATATTATCATCCATGCCTTTCCGCAATCTTTTTCCATACTATGTTATAGAATTGCTGCATTGTAGCATTGCTAACACAATCCATTATCCGCCGCAACAGCCGCTTTTCCCGCATTTCCAGGGTGTGTCCGAGAACTGCCTGTGCCGGACTAAGCTATCATAACACTTTTTCTGATTTTTATAAAGGCATGAATTGCTCCTGCTCAAAACAGCTGACAATAATTTACAAAAAACTAAGTGTTTCAGCAATAGACAAGCATCATTACGATATTATATAATAGTTGTGTAATTTAATATCTACATATTATAATAAAAATTCAAAGGAATCGTTCAAATGAAGAAAAATCACAAATATTTATTTTATTCTCTTTTTTTATGTATTCCTCTTTTTTTTACGGCTTGCGGTAAAAATGAGGCGGATGAATTACCCTTGGGCGAAGTGAACGAAGCTCCGGCAGAACCGGAAGCTGTGACGGAATCGGAGGATGTTGCACCTGAGGAAGAAGGACTTCCTGTTATCGAAGAAAGAAAAGTGGTAAACGGCGAAATGCAAAGTTATCTCACCGGACAATGGGTCGATGAGGAGATTGCTACCAGACGTCCACTGGCTGTCATGATACCTAACAACGCCCAGGCAATGCCTCAATACGGCCTTTCGAAGGCGAGTATCATCTATGAGGCACCCGTAGAAGGACGTATCACCAGATTGATGGCTATCTTTGAAGATTACGATGAGCTGGATCATATCGGCCCTATTCGCAGCAGCCGCGATTATTACATCTATGTTGCTATGGGGTATGAAGCGATTTACTGCAACTGGGGCCTTGCGAGACCCTATGTGGAGGAGCTCATAGGCAGAGATACGGTACAAAATATAAGTGCTGCGGTAGAGGGCATTCACAATCCCTCCGATGAGGCATTCGGAAGAATCAGCAGACCCGGCTATGCCACCGAGTTTACCGGCTATCTGTTCATAGACGGTTTAAATAAAGCCATAGAACGCCATGAATACGAGACTCAGTACGACGAAAATTATGTTCCTCAATTTACTTTTATTGCTGATGATAATCTCGCTGAATACGCCGAAAATGAAGATGTAACTCTCATCTATCCCGGCGGAAAGGAAAACAATGCCGGCGGCTACGGCGCATACAATCCGTATTTTAAATACAATGCTTCGGATAAGCTCTACTACCGTTTTCAGGATGATAAGGAGCAAATTGACGAATACAATAAAGAGCAGCTCGCCGTATCCAACGTAGTACTTCAATATTGTCACGGCGAGGTACGGGATGAGAAGGATTATCTTGCTTTCGGAGTGCACGGAGAAGGCGATGCACTTATTTTCACAAACGGAAAAGTCATCGAGGGAACCTGGAAACGCTATGACGGCGATAATACCCCCGCCAAGTTCTATGATAAGGATGACAATGAGATTGTCTTCAATCAGGGAAAAACCTGGATCTGTAATATTTGGCAGGAATATGGGGAATTTGTAGAATATGAATAAGACTTTTCAAAGGCGGAGTGCTTCTGATTGAAGAACCGGGCGGATGATGATTGACTCATACATCCGCCCGGCTTTTAATAACCATAAATTTATTTCCAGAACTTCTTTTTCTTATCCTTTACTTCTTCCGGCTCAGGACTGTTATTCTGAGTCGAACGGAGAGTATTTCCGGTTTCCGCATCGAACTGCTTCAGCAGCTCCTTCGCCTCGTTAGAAAGCTTATCGGGCACCTGGACTACCAAGGTTACATAGTGGTCTCCCCGAACTTCCTTGTTACGAAGTGACGGTACTCCTTTCCCTTTCAAACGAACCTTCGTATCTGTCTGGGTTCCGGCCTTCACATCATAGATGACCTTGCCGTCCACCGTATCGATGACAATTTCGCCGCCTATCGCTGCGACCGGAAATGACATCGGCACAGTAGAATATATGTTGTACTCCTGACGCTGGAATATGGGATGTCTTCCAACTACAACCTCGGCGAGAAGATCTCCTCTCGGTCCGCCATTGGTTCCCGGCTCGCCTTTATCCCTGATACGCACACTCTGACCATTATCGATACCGGCAGGAATAGATATCTTGATCTTCTTTCTGTTGGCAATATAACCGCTTCCATGACAATCGGCACATTTCTCTTTAACCACCTTGCCGGTTCCGTTACAATCCGGACAGGTCTGCACGTTTCTTACCGTTCCGAAGAAAGATTGCTGGGTAAATACCACTTGACCCTTACCGCCGCACTTGGGGCAAGTCTCCGGGCTGGTTCCCGGTTTTGCACCGCTGCCGTGGCAGGTGGTACATTCATCCTTGAGCGTAAGCTCCACTTCCTTTTCCACGCCAAATACGGCTTCTTCAAAGGTGATGCGTACGCTGGTTCGTATGTTCGCGCCCTTCATCGGTCCGCTGTTCGCTCTACCCCGACGACCGCCGCCGAAGAAATCTCCGAAAATATCTCCGAAAATATCTCCGAAATCAGCACTGTTAAAATCAAATCCGCCAAAGCCGCCTGCGCCGCCTTCAAATGCCGCATGACCATATTGGTCGTATTGACGTTTCTTCTCCGGGTCGCTAAGTACGGCATATGCCTCCGAAGCCTCTTTAAACTTCTTTTCTGCCTCTTTATCACCTGGATTCATATCGGGGTGATACTTCTTAGCCAGAACTCGATATGCTTTTTTTACCGCAGCTTCATCTGCATTTTTATCTACTCCGAGAACTTCGTAGTAGTCTCGTTTTTGCTCTGCCATAACTAACTCCTCTTTATCGCCTTAAAGATTTACTTATAAAAAATATGAATAAGTTAACTTTCTTAGACATATCGTTCTAAGTATATAACAATTTCATCTTTATTGCATCAAATATATAGCCTTTAAAATATTAAATTTTTAAGCAAGATATGAAGTTCCTCTTATCAGAGGATTCCCTCTTATAAGGAGAACTTCATATTTTATCCGGAGGTCGCTCCTCCATATCGCTTATTTTATATTTATACTTCCCGGTAATCTCCGTCTACCACATCATCAGCCGGAGCAGAATCCTCTTCTGCATTCATGTTCATATCAGGACCTGCTGCTCCCTGTGCCTGCTCGTAAACCTTT
The DNA here is from genome assembly GCA_023399455.1 of Bacillota bacterium. GTDB lineage: Bacteria > Bacillota > Clostridia > Lachnospirales > Lachnospiraceae > Kineothrix > Kineothrix sedimenti. The sequence goes on along the minus strand of JAEWPN010000188.1, from coordinate 2,239 downwards.
GCGAACAATGCCTGCGCATCTGTCATCAGCTTCTCCTTTGCAGCTTTCATCTCATCGATGTCGCTGTCGGACATTTCCTGATCCTTCGTTCTCTCAAGAACTGCCTTCAAAGCTTCCAGGTCGGCTTCTACCGTACTCTTTGCGGATGCATCAATCTTGTCGCCTACATCTGCCAAAGCTTTTTCTGTCTGGAATACGAAAGAATCCGCTTCATTTCTCGTGTCGATAGCTTCTTTTTTCTTCTTATCCTGCGCTTCGTACTCCGCCGCTTCCTTTATCGCTTTATCTATGTCGGTATCGGACATGTTGGAGCCTGCTGTAATGGTTATGTGCTGCTCTTTTCCCGTTCCCAAATCCTTAGCGGAAACATTTACAATACCGTTGGCATCAATATCGAAGGTAACCTCGATCTGCGGAATTCCGCGCATTGCCGGAGGGATACCATCCAGTCTGAATTGTCCGAGAGATTTATTATCCTTGGCAAACTGTCTTTCACCCTGAACGACGTTGATATCTACTGCCGTCTGATTGTCTGCTGCCGTAGAGAAAATCTGGCTCTTCTTTGTAGGAATCGTCGTATTTCTCTCGATCAATCTCGTTGCAACTCCGCCCATTGTCTCAATAGAAAGAGAAAGAGGAGTAACGTCGAGAAGAAGAATCTCGCCTGCGCCTGCATCCCCTGCAAGCTTACCACCCTGAATAGAAGCGCCCAAAGCAACGCATTCATCCGGGTTAAGGCTCTTATTAGGTTCCTGTCCGGTAAGCTGTTTTACCTTCTCCTGAACTGCAGGTATACGTGTGGAACCACCGACCAAAAGAACTTTCCCAATCTCAGAATTGGTAAGTCCGGCATCTTTCATCGCATTCTGAACAGGAAGCGCCGTTCTCTCTACGAGATCGTGTGTCAGCTCGTCAAATTTCGCTCTCGTCAGGTTCATATCGAAATGCTTAGGGCCTTCCGCCGTAGCCGTAATGAACGGGAGGTTAATATTCGTAGTTGTTGCGGAGGACAATTCCTTCTTCGCCTTTTCCGCTGCTTCCTTCAATCTCTGGAGCGCCATCTTATCATTTGATAAATCAACGCCCTCTTGCTTTTTGAATTCTGCTAACATCCAATCGATTACCTTCTGGTCGAAGTCATCGCCGCCGAGGCGGGTATCTCCGTTCGTAGCGAGAACCTCAATAACTCCGTCACCTATTTCAATGATGGAAACGTCGAAGGTACCGCCGCCCAAGTCATATACCATGATTTTTTGTTCTTTTTCATTATCCAGTCCGTATGCAAGCGCTGCTGCCGTAGGCTCGTTGATGATACGCTTTACATCGAGACCCGCAATCTTACCTGCATCCTTTGTCGCCTGACGCTGTGCGTCATTGAAGTAAGCGGGAACGGTAATAACCGCCTCCGTAACCGTCTCTCCGAGATAGCTCTCCGCATCTGCTTTTAATTTCTGAAGAATCATCGCTGAAATCTGCTGAGGAGAATATTTCTTATCGTCGATGGTGCAGCCTTTGTCGGTACCCATCTGCCTTTTAATGGACGCGATCGTCTTCTCCGCATTGGTCACTGCCTGACGCTTTGCAGGCTCACCTACAAGTCTTTCTCCAGTCTTTGTAAAAGCTACAACAGACGGTGTTGTTCTTGCGCCTTCTGTATTCGCGATAACGGTAGGTTTTCCGCCTTCCATAACTGCCACGCAGCTATTTGTTGTTCCTAAGTCAATACCTATAATTTTGCTCATGATTAAGCCCTCCTAAATATATTGTTCAATTGATTTGCTCGCTAATTTATTCGCTGTCTGTCGATCAGCTTACAACAGCTACCATGCTGTGTCTTACTACCGTATCTCTGTACATATAGCCTTTTAATAGCTCCTGCGCGATGATTCCTGATTCATATTCCTCGCTCTCCACCTGCATTACCGCATTGTGATAATCCGGATTGAATTCCTGGCCTATCGCTTCTATGGGTTTTACTCCCAAGCTGTCGAGTTCTGTCATGAGCTGCTTGTAAATCATCTGCATTCCTTCCGCGAAGCCGCTTCCTTTCTCTTCCTCGGGAATGGTCGAAAGACCTCTTTCGAAGTTATCCACCACCGGAAGTATCTTCTCTATAATGCTTCTGGCTCCGGTCTCGAACATCATCGTCTTTTCCTTATCCGTCCGCTTTCTGAAATTGTCGAATTCCGCCATTTGGCGTCTTACCTTGTCCTCAAGCTCATCCACTTTTTGTTTCAGG
>JAEWPN010000170.1 GCA_023399455.1 Bacillota bacterium | reverse complement strand
ATTGTCTTCCAAAGGAGGTTCTTATGCTGTTTGGCAGACTGAAAGCCGCCTATCCCCGCAAATTCATATGGATAGAGCTGGGACTTCAGACCATCCATGAACAGACTGCCCTCTATATCAGGCGGGGTTATGCTCTGGAGTGCTTTTCCCGAGCCGTTTATGAATTGGATTCCCTTAACATTCCGGTCATCGTCCACGTCATCCTAGGGCTGCCCGGAGAAAGCGGATCTATGATGCTCGAAACTGTTGAATATCTAAGCAGCATTCCGGTCTTCGGAATAAAGCTTCAGCTTCTCCACGTGCTGCGGGGAACCGATTTGGCAGAGGATTACGAAAAGGGTACTTTTTCCGCCCTGACTATGGAAGAATATCTTCATATACTTATCAACTGTTTGGAGCACCTTTCCCCGGACATCGTCGTACACAGAGTAACCGGCGACGGACCGAAGGATCTGCTCCTCGCTCCTTTATGGAGCGCTGAAAAGAAAAAGGTTCTGAATGCGCTTCATCATCGGATGAAGCTTCAGAACTCTTATCAGGGAAAATATTGGAAAGGAGGTATTTCTTATGCCTCAGGAACCTCTGACACTTTATAAATTAATCATACTTTATATGCTTGACCGGGTGAATTTTCCTCTGACCAGCGCACAGGTGGGGGATTTTATTCTGGAAAAGGAATACACGAATTTTCTCACCCTGCAGCAGGCAATTTCAGAGCTGACCGAGGCGGGGCTCATTTCCGCCCAGTCCATACGGAACAGGACTCATTTGCTGATTACGGCGGAGGGATTAAATACGCTTTCTTTTTTCGAAAACCGCATTAGCGATACGATAAAAAAAGAGATCAATACCTTTTTCAAGGATAATGAAATGGAGCTGCGAAACGAAGTATCCATTCTCGCAGATTATTACAAATCCACTACGGGAGACTACGATGCACATTTGGTGGCGAAGGAGAAAAAAGTAAAGTTGGTTGACATAACTTTATCTGTTCCTACAGAAGAATCCGCTGCAGCTATCTGTGACAACTGGCAGCGGAAAAATCAACAAATCTATCAGTATCTCATTCAGCAGCTATTTTAGCCGCGTTTTTCTTTATGGCTCCTGCGCTGTCGGCCACTGGGAAATGCCGATGATGCTTTTTGCGAAATCCGTATAAGTATCCGCATTTTCGGTGTCCATGTATTTGAAAACATTATAGGCATATTTATGTGTGCCGTCGGCATTGTTCAAGCCAAGAGAAAGTCCCTGGACCATCTCCTCCAGCGCGTCCGTCTGTCTGGAAAAAAGGATGGAATCGATATACGGGTTTGCTTCTGCAGTCTTATAGGCATATACGATGGCCGCCGCCTGCAGTTCCTCCCCCCGCAGAGAAGTATATCCCAATTCGCTCAATACGACGGACCGCACCTCCCCATCCTTCGTAAGAAATTCCTCCTGCTGCATATAACCGGTTACCACGCCGATATTTGCCATCGTCACCATGGAGGTGTCAGGCGAATCGTTGACATACTTGGAGGCTGACCATATCTTCACAGAGGTTAGGGGCACATTGTAGGGATGTATGGCAAGCCCCCAGTCTATATTCCCCTCTTTCTTTATCTGCCTGTTGAATTCATCCAGAACATCTCTTGTATCATAATTCGTATTGCCGCTTATATTTCTGTCCCACTGCTGATCCAGGGATATGTAAATATTACACGCAGCATTAATGCTTTTTATCGCGTTGTAAAATACGCGGTAAGCCTTGACATATTCCTTCACATAATCCTGAAGTCCTACGTACTCCATATAGTTCCATTCTTTTCTTGCATTGATCTCATTCCCTATGATCCAGTTGGCCACCAATCCGCGCCCGTTAGCGCTTCCCGAGTAACGCTCCGAAAGAAATGCTCCCACTGCCGCCAAATACTCCGCACCGCTTTCATCCGCCCCGTTGAATGCATAATAAGGCGCGCTTCCTATCCCGGAACGGGAAAGAGGATGAATCATCTGGGGATAAGCGGAAGACACGTCGTTTAATATAATTGCGCTTATCTCAATTCCTTTATTAGTCAGCGTACTGAATACCAAATCATATTCCGATATAACCTGCCCGTTAAAAGCGTAGTTTTTCCCGTTATAGGAATAAGAAATAGTGGGATATATACTATTGGTCGATTCTCCCAATATTCTGGAAACAGGAATATTATACGCCGCATGCTTCACCCCAAGATCGTCCAGCTCCGAGGTGGTAAGCTTGTTTGGATCGATTAGAAGCCCCTTTTTGGAAGAAGGCTTTTCTCCGTTGGATTTATATTTTGCTACCGCTTCCGGATTAGTAATATATTGGGGATGACTTACAGCAACATATTTTCCGTCCTTCAATACGGCAATCACAAATTTGCGGAACACTCCGCTTTCCGTTCCTGTAAAATGTCTGGGAAACCGGAATTCCACCTCTGTATTCTTATATTCCTTCATGATAGGAGTGCTGTCCTCCGCTACGGTGTCTTCATAAGAACGTATTGCAAACAGGTAATAATACTTGTCGTCACTGACCGGAATGGCATCCGAAGAAGTCTTAAGAGAGACCTTGCTCGTTCTACTATCTATCAGACAGGATTCCACCTCCAAAAACGCCTCTGTTTCCCCTTCCTCAAGCTCCACGGAGGACGGCTTTTTTCTAATGGAATTGAACACGTTACGTCCGGCTTCTATGACAGATTCAAAAATGCTGCCCGTCTGCTCCTTTTCCTGCTCTTCCTTTTCCGCCGCCTCCTTCGCCTTTTCTTCTTCCGCCTTCTCTATCACTATAAGCGCGGCTTCCTCCGCTTCCTTCTGCCTTTCGTTAAAGGAGTAAGCGGCAAATCCCCCGCCGGCTAATGCAGCTATACAGATTATTACTATACTTATCGTAAGCCAAGGTCTTTTTGCAGTATTCTTTTTCCGATTCATTTATTCAGCCTCTTTTTTTATTTTAGCCATATGCTCTTTTATTTTTAACTCATACCCATTGCCGGAGGGCTTATAGAATTCCTTCCCGTTAAGCTCATATGGCAAATACTGCTGCCTGACATAATGATTCGGATAATCATGGGCATATTTATAGCCGGTTCCGTGTCCCAATTTGGCGGCACCTTTATAATGTGCATCTTGCAAATGGGGAGGTATCGGCAGATTTCCGGTTTTCTCCACTACCTGCAGTGCGCCGAAAACCGCATTTACCGCTGCGTTGCTTTTCGGTGCGCTGGCCACATAAGATACTGCCTGCGACAGTATGATCTGAGCTTCCGGCATTCCCACTCTTTCTACTGCGAGCGACGCGCTGACCGCCACCTGAAGCGCATTCGGATCTGCATTTCCCACATCCTCCGAGGCACAGATCAAGATCCTCCTCGCGATAAAGGTCACGCTTTCACCCGCATAGAGCATGCGGGCAAGATAATAAACCGCCGCATCCGGGTCGGAGCCTCTCATGCTCTTAATAAATGCTGAAATCGTATCGTAATGGTTATCGCCGGTCTTGTCATACCGGACCACCCGCTTTTGTATACATTCCTGTACTACCTCCATGGTCAGATGAATCTTACCGTCCTCACCGCGCTGTGTGGTCATAACCCCCAACTCTACCGCGTTAAGCGCATGTCTGGCATCGCCTCCCGAAAGCTCTGCAAGAAACTCTGCTGCATTCTCATCGATGATAGCACCGTAAGCCCCCATTCCTCTGTCGGTATCATAAACTGCCCGTTTAATGAGCGTCTGCACGGCTTCCCGTTCCAAAGGCTTTAGCTCGAATATGATGGACCTGGAAATCAATGCGCTGTTTACTTCGAAATACGGATTCTCGGTGGTCGCTCCGATGAGAATAATAGTGCCGTCCTCTACGAACGGAAGAAGATAATCCTGTTGCCCCTTATTGAACCTATGTATCTCGTCTATGAAAAGTATCGTTCTCTTTCCATACATTCCCTGGGTATCCTTCGCTTTCTCTATTACCGCCTCCATATCCTTCTTGCCGGCAATTGTCGCATTGATCTGAGTGAATTCTCCACTTGTCGTATTTGCGATCACCTTTGCAAGCGTAGTCTTTCCCGTTCCCGGAGGGCCATAAAAAATAATGGAGCTGAGCTTATCCGCCTTGATCGCGCGGTAAAGCAGCTTGTCCTTACCGATGATATGCTGCTGTCCCACTACTTCCTCTAAAGTCCTCGGTCTCAGCCTCGCCGCAAGCGGCGATTCCTTTTCCATATTTGTATTTCTCATATATTCGAATATATCCATAACCTTCTGCATCCTTTTTTATTGTTCAATCTTACCATATTTCCCGGAGACAACACAATAGAATACGGCTTATTTTGGAAAAAACGAAAAAAGTACATAATACGACCTTTTC
>JAEWPN010000146.1 GCA_023399455.1 Bacillota bacterium | reverse complement strand
TCAGGTAATCGCTGTAAACCAGCTTCGTTTCCTGCGTCACCCTTTTTACTACCTCGGAAGCTTCTTCAAACTTATCAAGTGTCAGCATTTTCTCGTCCAACTTACCTCATCCTCCATCCGTCTTACTATTTCATCATATTATCCGTTTCGAGTGCGTTTTATATATCGAAGAGTGCGTTTACGAACTGGTCGGAATCAAACTTCTGCAAATCTTCTATGGTCTCGCCCACTCCGATATATTTCACAGGGATATTCAGCTCCGACTGAATGGCTACCGCGATTCCGCCCTTTGCCGTCCCATCCATTTTGGTGAGAATAATACCTGTCAGATCGGCGACCTCACCGAAATCGCGCGCCTGCGCAAGCGCGTTCTGTCCGGTGGTTCCGTCGAGCACGACCAGATTCTCCCTATGAACTCCGGGAAATTCCTTATCGATAATCCGGTTCATTTTTTTTAACTCTTCCATCAAATTCTTCTTATTGTGAAGACGTCCTGCCGTATCACATAAAAGCACATCTACATGTCTCGCCTTCGCCGCATTCACCGCGTCGAAAATAACGCTGGCAGGATCCGAGCCCTCTGAGCCTCCGATAATATCCACTCCGGCGCGGTTCGCCCATTCCGTAAGCTGTTCCCCCGCCGCCGCACGAAAGGTATCCGCCGCTGCAAGAAGAACCTTTCTTCCCTGGTCCTTCAATATGCCTGCCAGCTTTCCCACAGAGGTGGTCTTTCCGACACCGTTCACACCAATTACAAGAATGACCGACTGCTTTTGCTCGAAATCGTACGCCGTCTCTCCTACCTTCATCTGCTCTTTGATGCTTTGTATCAGGAATTCCTTACACTCCGACGGTTGCTTGATATGATTTTCTTTTACCTGCTCGCGAAGCTTTTCTATAATGGCATTCGTAGCGTTGACACCGATATCTCCCATAATCAGAATTTCTTCCAATTCCTCGTAAAAATCCTCATCAATAGCGGAAAATCCATTAAAAACGGAGTCAATCCCATTCACAATATTGTCTCTGGTCTTGGTAAGTCCATCCTTAAGCCTTCCAAAAAAGCCTTTCTTTTCCTCGCTCATGCGTCCTCCTCTATGAATGTTGAATGTTAATCGTCAAGATCCTTATCGATCAAGTTAACGCTTACCAGCGTTGACACGCCTTTTTCCTGCATCGTAATGCCGTACAGACGATCCGCCTTTTCCATTGTACCACGCCTATGGGTAATTACAATAAATTGCGTGTATTTTGTTAATTTATGTAAATATTTGGCAAATCTGGCCACATTATTTTCATCCAGAGCCGCTTCAATTTCATCCAACAGACAAAACGGGGACGGCTTAAGATTCTGAATAGCAAAAAGCAATGCAATCGCTGTCAGTGCCTTTTCCCCTCCTGAAAGCTGCATCATATTCTGCAGCTTCTTTCCAGGGGGCTGGGCGATAATGCGTATTCCTGCCTCAAGAATATCTTCGTCCTCCATCAGCTCCAGAGTTCCCTTTCCGCCTCCGAAAAGCTCCTTGAATACTTTGTCGAATTCCTTGGCGATTTCGGCAAATTTCTCATTGAACTGCCCTCGCATGGCAGTGTCCAGCTCTTCGATAATATCTACTAAGGTTTTCTCCGCCTCTACCAAATCATCATGCTGAGTCTTTAAGAACAAATATCGCTCCATCAAATTCTTATAATCTTCGATGGCATTGACGTTAACGTCGCCCAACTTGCGGATTCCGTCCTTTAACGATGTAATTTCCTTTTTCATCGCTGAAAGGTCCGTCATTTCCTCATCTCTAAGGGAAGCTGCGTCTGAAAGAGTGATTTCATATTCATCCCACATATAGTTGATCTGGCTTTCGATGGATTCCTCCAATTTCTCCTTCTGAGCACTTAAACGGTATACCTCTTTATCCAGAGCAGACATCCTCTCAGAAAGCTCTTCTCTTGCAGCAAAAAAGTTTTTCTGTTTCGCAGATAGCTCCTCTTTCTTCGTGATATCCTCTTTAAGTTTCACTTCCGCATCGCTTCTTGAGGTATTGGAAGCCACAATCGTTTTTTCGATTTCGACGATGCTCTGCGCTTTTCTCTCTATGTCCTTCTCATTTCTTTCAAGACCATCCTTGATTTCCATAAGCTCGGACATAAAACGGGCGATTTCGCTGTCGATACGGTCCACGTTTTGCTTGTGAAAGCCTTGCTGCTGCAGCAGCTTTTCCACTCCCACATCGTGCTCCGCCACTACTTTCGACTGCTCGGATTCCTTCAGCCTTTGCTCCTCCAATTCCTTCTGGAAATCGTTGATCTGGAGTTCCACCTGTTTTTCCAGATTTTCCGATTCCTCCAGTTCCTTCAAAATGCCCTCTTTGCTGGATTTGATCTCCAAAATCTGGTTCTCGATCTCCTTCTCCTCGGTTTTCAGCTCTCCAAAGCCTTCCTCCGCCTCGCTCTTCCTCTCCTGTGCCTTTATAACATTCATTCGCGCCGTATTCTGCTTGATGAATTCCTCCTGCAATCTGGATTTGGTATCCTCCAATTCCATGCGCAGCTTATTTCTAAGCTCTTTTGTTTTCTCGATATCCTCCAGCAGCAGATCGATTTCTTCCAGATGCTTTTTGATCCTGGCGTTCAGTTCCTCCATCTCCCGTCTGCGCCCGAGAAGATTGCTGTTGTTTTTAAATGCACCGCCGCTGATAGCACCGCCCGGCACAAGAAGCTCGCCCTCAATCGTAACCATTCGAATGCCGTAACTATACTTTTTCGCTATTTTAACAGCGTTATCCACGTGATCTACTACTACGATACGTCCAAGCATGGACTTCGCCACATCTTTATACTTCTTATCCGTCTGCACAAGTTCGTCCGCCATGCCGATAACGCCCTTTTCCTTCAGTGCCTCCGGGTTCTTAAATTCCTGCGGGTCCTTAATGCTGGTAAGAGGTAAGAAGGTCGCACGCCCGGCCTTATGCGTCTTTAGCATGCCAATCATCCGTTTTGCCGTCTCTTCATCTTCTGTGACAATATTCTGAATATTGCCGCCCAAAGCGGTCTCTATCGCGGTTTCATACTTCTTATCCACTTTAATTATATCGGCTACCACACCGATAATGCCTTTTTCTTCGTCTTTGCATTCCATAACGCGCTTTACGCTGCCGCCGTAGCCTTCATATCTCTCCGTCAGATTGACTAACGCTTCCATCTTGGATTTCTCTTGGTGATAGACTACCTGTGTATCCCGAAGTCTTTGATCCTTGGCGGAAAGCTCGTCATGCATGCCGCTAAGACGCTCCTCGATGACCGTCTGGGAATCATTCAACCGACGGATTTCTTCGTTGATGTTCTCAAACTCCTCCTGAAGCAGCTTAATGGTCTCTTCCTGCTTCTCCTCGTCCGATTTTGCCCGCAGCAATCTGGAATTCAATTCGGCCTTGCGTATATTGGCCTGCTCCAGCATCGTATCGTAGCGACCGATTTTGGACTTGATGGTAGCCCGGCCGTTCAGAGCATCGATAATCGTATTCTTGCCGGCCTCTATATGGTTATTCAGCTCCTCGATCTGGCTCTGTACTTCATTCAGCAGAAACCTCGCGTCATCTCTTATTTTTTCAATTTCGGCAAGCTTCCCGTCGATTTCACTTTTATTTTTTAAGATAGCTTCTTTGTCTATGTTTTTAGCATCGATTTCTTTCTGCACGGTTTCCAGGCGGGAACGAAGATGCCCCTCGTTTCCTTTGGCAGAATTGATCTGTTCCTTTAAGACATTGATTTCGCCCTCCAGCTTGCCGCGCAGAAGTCCGGTGTCCGTAAGCTGCGTACGTGCCGACTCAATAGCCTCGTCAAGCATCTCTATCTGGCCCTGAATCTGCTCATATTCCCCCTTGATGCCTTCGTATCTCTCCGTGGTCTCCTGCAAATCTCCGCCTGCAATGTCATATTTTTGCTCTACAGCCAAAAGCTGTTCTTTGATGCGGTTGTTTTCCAAAAGGAACACATTCACATCCAACGTCTTCAATTCTTCTTTTTTCTTTAAAAAAATTTTAGCGATTTCGGACTGTTTTTCAAGCGGCCCTGTCTGCTTTTCAAGCTCCGACAGAATGTCTTTCACGCGCAGCAGATTCTGCTTTTCATCCTCGAGTTTCTTCTGTGCCGCAAATTTACGGCGTTTAAATTTTACAATGCCCGCCGCTTCATCGAAAAGCTCTCTTCGATCTTCCGGCTTTCCGCTCAGAATCTTATCAATCTGGCCCTGCCCGATGATGGAATAGCCCTCTTTTCCTATACCAGTGTCGTAAAACAATTCATTCACGTCTTTTAAACGGCAGGGTGTGCCGTTTAACATGTATTCGCTCTCTCCCGAGCGGTATATTCTTCTGGCCACCGTTACCTCGTCATAGTCGACTGTGAGCTGATGATCCGAGTTGTCCAGCGTAATGGCCACATAAGCATATCCTAACGGTTTCCTAAGCTCCGTCCCCGAAAAAATGACATCTTGCATGGACGCACCGCGAAGCTGCTTAATGCGCTGTTCTCCCAATACCCAGCGCACCGCATCGGCTACGTTACTCTTTCCGCTTCCGTTTGGCCCTACGATTCCGGTTATTCCATTGTGAAACTTAAAATTAATTTTATTCGCAAATGATTTAAACCCTTGTATCTCAATACTTTTTAAATACATAGTTACTCCCATTACCCCTTTTTAAACTTTGCATGCCAGAAGCGCCTCATATGCCGCCTGCTGCTCCGCCGCCTTTTTCGTTTTTCCGACACCTCTTCCCAGAATCTTCCCGTTCACCCTCGCTTCAATAACGAACCTCTTGTTGTGATCGGGTCCCGTCTCGCTGACGAGCTCATATCGCAGCGTTCCCTTGCTGTCCTTCTGCACTTCTTCCTGAAGCAAAGTCTTACTGTCATAAAACAATTCCTTATTTTCCAAATCAGATAATATGAAGCGATGAATGAAAACACTCGACGCCTCATACCCTCCATCCAAATATATGGCACCGATAATGGCTTCCATAACATCCGCGGTAATGGAATCGCGTCCTCTTCCGCCCGTAGATTCTTCTCCTCTGCCAAGCTGTATATAGCCGCCGATTTCAACATCGGCCGCACAAAAAGCCAGCGCCGGACCGCATACAAGCGCAGAACGTTTCTTCGTAAGCTGCCCTTCCGGCATTTTAGGATGCCTTTGGTACAAAAAGTCACTGGTTACCAACTCCAATACCGCATCTCCCAAAAACTCCAGACGCTCATAGTCCTTCGCCCTCTTGATTTTTTGTTCGTTGGCAAAGGAGCTATGGGTAAGCGCCTGCTTTAGCAGTTCCTTATCCGTGAAGCAATATCCTATTTTTCCTTCCAACTCATTTATATCATTTTCCGTTAACATCACATTCCCCCATAAACATCGAAAAAGCCCTTGAGATAGGGCTTTCGATACTCTACATAGTTACTAATTCATAGCGTTCTTGATTAACTCAACCGCCTCTTCAACCGTACTAATCTTTTCAGCCTCTTCCGCAGGAATCTCAATGTCAAATTCTTCTTCAATTCCCATAATAATCTGGAATACATCCAAGGAATCGGCTCCTAAATCATCCGCAAAAGTAGTTTCCGGCGTAATTTCCTCCGGGTCCACGTTGAGCACCTCGGCAATGACTTTTTTTAACTTTTCAAATTCCATGATAACAGCCCTTTCTTATTCATTCTCAAGAGTAATTTTTTCTTTTATTTTATCATTAATCTTCTGCTCGCTAAATGTGATACATTGAAGAACAGAATTTTTGATTTCCACTGCTTTTGAACTGCCATGTGTCTTTACCACCAGTCCCTTAAGTCCCAAAAGCGGTGCGCCTCCGTATTGCTCCAAATCGAAGGTCTTCAAAGTCTCCTTTAATGCAGGCTTTACCAAAAATGCACCTATTTTGCTCCGAAGGGAAGACATCATTCCGGCCTTTACCTTCTTGATGAGCGTTCCGCCCACCCCTTCGTACAATTTCAGAATCACATTTCCCACGAATGCCTCGCATATGATGACATCCGCATAACCCGCCGGAATATCCCTTGCTTCAATGCTTCCGATAAAGTTGATATCCGGACAGCTCTTGAGCAGAGGAAAGGTTTCCTTAACAAGAGCGTTTCCTTTATCCTCCTCGGCTCCGATATTAACGATTGCAACCTTGGGATTCTTAATTCCCATAACGCTTTCCATATATACGCTTCCCATTTTTGCAAACTGCACGAGATGGGAAGATCTCGCATCCACATTAGCTCCGCAGTCTATCAAAAGCGCTGCACCCTTTTCCGTCGGTATAAGAGGTGCTAACGGCGGTCTCTCCACTCCGCTTAGCCGGCCCACAATAACCTGTCCTCCGACCAGCGTCGCTCCGGTACTTCCTGCGGATATGTATGCGTCGCAGGTTCCTTCCTTCACCAGTTGAAGGGCTTTCACGATGGAAGAATCCTTCTTCTTGCGGATTGCCATGACCGGCGGCTCTGCCGTCTCGATAACCTCCGTCGCATTTACAATTTCCACCTGCTCCGAAGGGTAAGTGTACTTTTTCAGCTCGTCTCTAATCCTATCCTCTATTCCCACCAGATAGACCTTAACCTTGCTGCTCTCCTTTACCGCTTCGACCGCACCTTTTACGATTTCTACCGGTGCATTGTCTCCGCCCATCGCATCGACAGCAACTTTCACTAACTCTGACATATGCAACCTCCTAATATCTTTCTTTAATATACTAAACCCATATATAAAAATCAAGCTGTTTTTCATGTACAAAATATTTTTATTTCAATACATATAGTTATATCCGTTTTTCACGTAATAAGCTCTTTTTCCTATCACATGAAAAAAGGCCTTCCCAATATCTCAGGAAAACCTCAGCTTTTCATTCATTAATCTACTGCAATAATTTCTTTTTTGTTGTAAGAGCCACATTTCTTGCATACTCTGTGGGGCATCATAAGAGCACCGCATTTGCTGCATTTCACCAATGTAGGAGCGCTCATTTTCCAGTTCGCTCTTCTCTTATCTCTTCTACCTTTGGAAGATTTATTCTTGGGACAAATAGACATTGTTACACCTCCTTATTTGCATCAAAGATATCTTTTATCCTTGCCATTCTCGGATCGGGTACAAACGTATCACAATCGCATGTTTCCACATTCAAGTCTTTCCCGCACTTCATGCAGATTCCTTTGCAGTCCGGTTTACATAAGACCTTCGTCGGCAAGTTCATAAAACACTCATTCTTAATTAAGTCGTCTACATTAAGCTGGTAACCTTCCATGAAATTCTGGTCATCGTCCTGTACGTCTTCCTTATATTCGTCCGGTCCTTCCACCGTCCGCATAAAGTCGAGTATCACCTTCTGATTAACAGACTTCAGACATCTGTCACAGCTTATGGCAAATGTAAGTTCCATCTTCCCCTCAATAGACGCTTTGTTCGTTCCAAGATTGGTTAAAGTAAGTGTCAAAGGTGTCTTCCGGATTACGGGGAAATCGCCGAGACGGCAATTCAACTCCGCTATATCCATGTCCACCTGTTTCTCCACCGCTTTTCCTTCGGATGTTAAAACATCAGTTAGGTTCATTAACATAGCTGACTCCTTATGAAAATAATCATTTTCACACTTTGTCAATTATACATATCGGATACTTTTTTGTCAATAGTTATTTCGTTATTTTACCAGTGCAAACGTTTCTCTCGCTATTGCCAGTTCTTCATTGGTAGGAATGGCAAGAACCTTCGTTCTGGAATCCTCCGTAGAAACTACGGTTTCTTCCCCTTGTGCCTTATTCGCCTGCTCGTCCAGGACGATTCCGAGAAAGCCCAGATAATCGCAAACGAGGTTTCGAATGAATCCGCTGTTCTCTCCGAATCCAGCCGTAAAACAGATGGCGTCCACGCCGTTCATCGCCGCCGTATAAGCACCGATATATTTCGCCACTCTGTAGGCGAAAGCCTTCATCGTGCGCACGGAAGCTTCATCCCCTTTTTCATACCCTGCTACCAAGTCCCTGAAATCGGAGGACAATCCGCCGGAAAGCCCTAACACTCCGGACTCTTTATTGAGGATATCCATAATCTGATCAATATTCTTTTCCTCTTTATGAGCGATAAATTCAATGATAGCCGGGTCGATATCGCCCGAACGTGTTCCCATGATCAAGCCCTCAAGCGGTGTAAGTCCCATGGAAGTATCCACGCATTTTCCATTCTTTACCGCCGACACGCTGGCTCCGTTTCCCAGATGACATACGATAATCTTCAAATCCTCATAGCTTTTTCCTAAGAGCGCTGCCGCCCTATGGGATACATAAGAATGGCTGGTACCGTGAAATCCGTATCTTCTCACCTTGTATTTCTGATAATATTCGTAAGGAATAGCATACATATACGCCTCTTCGGGCATAGTCTGATGGAAAGCGGTATCGAATACGGCTACCATAGGTGTCGACGGCATAAGCTCTCTGCATGCGTCAATACCCACAAGATTAGCCGGATTGTGCAAAGGCGCCAGCTCATTGCACTCTTTAATGGCTTCAATCACTTCATCAGTAATGATAGTAGAAGCAGCGAACTTCTCTCCTCCGTGTACAATACGGTGTCCCACCGCGCCAATTTCCTGAAGGCTTTTTACAACGCCGGCCTTATCGTCCGTCAAAGCGTTCAGCACAAGCCTTATCGCCTGTGTATGGTCCTTCATCGGAGTTACCGTCTTCACTTTTTCGCCTCCGGTAGGCGTATACACCAACTGGCTTCCTTCTATTCCTATTCTTTCGCAAAGTCCCTTTGCAATCAGCTTCTCATCAGCAGCGTTGATCAACTGAAACTTAAGAGAAGAGCTGCCGCAGTTTATTACTAAAATATTCATTATACCCATGCTCCTTTCAAAGTCTGGAGACTTTGTGCGGGTGTACCTGCACACCTTAAGCACAAAACTCCGGCTGAAAGAATTAATTCTTTCAACCTTATATCTTCTGAGATTTTATCTTTATTTATAATTTTATCGCCAAATTACGCGAGCTGGGCCTGCACCGCCGTCAGCGCCACAACACCTACAATGTCCTGCCACGAACATCCGCGGGATAAATCGTTTACCGGTCTGGCGATTCCCTGAAGCATCGGGCCGTATGCCTCCGCCTTCGCCAGCCTCTGTACAAGCTTATAGCCGATATTTCCGCTGTCCAGATTAGGGAAAATAAGAACGTTGGCCTTACCTGCCACCGGGCTGCCCGGAGCTTTCGATTTCGCCACCTGAGGCACCAATGCCGCATCTGTCTGCAGCTCTCCGTCCAATATGAGATGAGGATAATTCTCCTTTGCAATCTTCGTAGCCTCTACCACCTTATCCACAAGCGGGTGCTTCGCGCTGCCCTTTGTGGAATGGGACAGCATAGCGATTATCGGCTCCGTTCCCACAAGCTGCTTAAAGCTCGTAGCGCTGGAATCTGCAATCGCAGCAAGCTCTTGTGCCGTAGGGTCCTGATTGAGCCCGCAGTCAGCAAATAAGAAGGTTCCGTTGTCGCCGTACTCACAATCCGGCACATCCAGAATAAAGAATCCCGATACGAGCTTCACTCCCGGTGCCGTTTTCAAAATCTGCAATGCAGGACGCAGAGTATCCGCCGTAGCATGACACGCTCCCGCAACCATGCCATCCGCATCGTTAGCTTTTACCATCATAACTCCAAAGGTCAGATAATCCTTCAGGATAAGCTCCCTCGCCTTCTCCATCGTCATTCCCTTGGACTTTCTCAGTTCATACAATAGTTCGATATATTCTTCCAGTTTCGGCGTTTTTTCCGGATTCACAATCCTAGCTCCCCCAAGCTCTACCTCCAGCCAGCCGGCACCGTCCATAATTTTTTCTTCGTCACCTATCATAATGATATCAGCAATTCCCTCAGATATAATACTAGACGCCGCTATCAGAGTTCTTTTGTCCGTGGTCTCCGGCAGGACGATCGTCTTTCTGTCGCTTCTCGCTTTTTCCTTAATAATGTCAATATAGGCCATAATCCTATTTCTCCTTTCGAGTAACCTGATAAAACAAATTCCCCCATTATCACTAAA
>JAEWPN010000140.1 GCA_023399455.1 Bacillota bacterium | reverse complement strand
ATAATAATAGTTGTTGATATGTGTATAACCTTATCTATTATACTATTTTTCAGTAAAAAAAGAAATCATAATATATGTGAAAAACTAAATATAACTTTTGGATAACATGTGAATTATTCACATCTCTTTTTTTGAAGCATAAAATTAAATCTTATACTCATAAAAATATCAACATTATAACCACATAATAATAAACATAAGATTGTGGAAAGCTATTATGAAATCTATGAAGGATTAATTTTTTTTCTTATGATTTCTATTTTATTTTTGAGTTCTTCGTTTGTTTTAATTTCCTCTGTAATCTTATTAACTCCGTGGATAATTGTGGTATGATCTTTTTTGCCAAGTATCTTACCTATATTTTGATAAGAGGTATCTGTCATGCTGCGGCAAAGATACATAACTACCTGCCTCGGTTCCACAAACTCAGAATTACGTTTTTTGGAGGTTATATCCTCAGCATTTACTCCGAATTGTTCCGAAACTACATTAATAATAAAGGAAGGACTTATTTCTTTCGGTTTGTCAGGATAAATAATATCTTTTAGAGCTTCCTCCGCAATATCAAGAGTGATATCTACATTATTTAATTTGGAAAAAGCAATAATCTTATTAAAAGCACCTTCTAATTCTCTGATGTTGGACTTTATATTCGTAGCTATATATTTGAAGATTTCATTATCTACTTCTTTACTGTAGCTTTCCGCATTTTTCTTAAGTATTGCCATTCTGGTCTCATAATCGGGGGGCTGAATATCCGCAATAAGTCCCCATTCAAATCTGGAACGAAATCTTTCTTCCAAAGTTTCCATTTCTTTAGGAGGCTTATCTGAGGAGAGAATGATCTGCTTCCCGGAAGCATGGAGTACATTAAAGGTATGGAAGAATTCTTCCTGTGTACTTTCTTTTCCTATAATAAACTGTACATCATCAATAAGCAGCACATCTACAGTCCTGTATTTTTCCCTGAGCTTCGTCATGGCCGCAGCGTTACCGCTCCTTATGGATTCAATTACTTCGTTGGTAAATTGTTCCGAGGTAACGTAAAGTACTTTCATATTAGGATTCTGATTAAGGATAAAATGTCCGATGGAGTGCATGAGGTGAGTCTTACCCAATCCGGCGCCTCCGTATAAATAGAGGGGATTATACGCTTCTCCGGGAGATTCGGCCACTGCGAGGGAAGCGGAATGAGCAAATTTATTATTGCTTCCTACCACGAAGGTATCGAATCTGTACTTTGGATTCAGATTAGCTTTCTCGTAATTAATGTTGTATTGAGGCTTCAAAGCCATAGAATCTTCGTTTTCATCCACATCTTTTTCCAATATAAAAGAAATGTCATATTCATGATCCATCATTTCCGTAATGGTTACTTGAAAATAACTCTTATATTTGTTTGTTATGTAGCTGAGAGCATGAGCTTGGTCGGAAGGAATCAAAATAGTGACCACATCATTCTCCACACTGTAAAAATTGAGGTTAGCTACCCATGTATTATAAGAAATATTAGATAAATCATATTCTTTTTTTATCGTTTGTTTAATTAATTCCCAGTTTTCTTTAATAGAATCCATGAAATGCCTCCGGTTTAATAAGTAAAGCATACTATTTTGATAGTAATACTATCTTAGTAGTATTGGTATTCTTTAAGCGATAATACCTCATTTATATCTTAATATAAATAATACAAAATTTCAAATGGTTAATTTTATGAACGGGTTTATGCACATCTTGTGGATAATTAAGGGGAATAAAGTATGATTTTGAAATAAAAGTTAACATAGAATTTTATACGTTCCAAAGCCTTGTGTATAACTCTAAAAATAATTATTAACATGAGTAAATATCGATTATTAGAGGATTTATTAAGTTAATTCACTATGTTTTCACATAATATCAAGGTGTTATCCACATTTTATACACAATATGTGGATAGATTTATGTAAATTAAAAATTAATTTACTTCCATGTGCATAACTTTATTTTCTATCTACATTTAGTGGTTAGCTTATCTTTGAAATAACAATATGTAGTTTTAGTTAAAATCACGATTTTTTCAACGTTTTTTGGGTATTTTTAATTTATTAAATTTATGGTTATTTACTTGACGGAAACTTTTTTATCTTATATAATCGTAATGATATTTTTCCAACACGATATTAATAAAAAACTATTCGTTTACCTTATATTATAGAAGGTTTTCAAAAAGGAGGTGCACCAATTATGAAAATGACATTTCAGCCTAAAAACAGACAGAGAAAGAAAGTTCACGGTTTTAGATCCAGAATGAGTACTCCGGGCGGAAGAAAAGTATTAGCTGCCAGAAGAGCAAAAGGAAGAAAGAGATTGTCAGCATAGGCCGCAGTTTTGTGGCCTTTTTTCTCTTGTGGCGAAAAATATGAGATTTTCAGAATCATTGAAGAAAAATAACGATTTCAGAACTGTTTATAAAAGTGGTAGATCTTATGCTAATAAATATCTTGTAATGTATGTGTTGGAAAATAACAGAAATATGAACAGAATCGGAATATCGGTAAGTAAAAAAGTTGGAAACAGTGTCGTGCGCCACAGAGTTACGAGATTGTTGAGAGAAAGTTACAGACTGCATGAAAATATATTTAATGATGGATTAGATATAGTAGTCGTTGCAAGAAACAATGCGGCTTCGGCTTCTTATGCCGAGATAGAAAGCGCATTATTACATCTGGGAAAACTTCATCATATATTAAAGATATATTTTTAATGTATGTAAAGAAGTTTGATTTGATAATTGATATGAAAAAATTATTGATTTACATGATTAAGTTCTATAGAAAATATATTTCTCCTATGAAGAGAACAAAATGCCCTTATTTTCCCACTTGTTCAGAGTATGGTCTGGAAGCGGTCAGCAAATATGGCGCTTTGAAAGGTGGGCTTTTGTCGTTATGGAGAATTTTAAGGTGTAATCCCTTTTCCAAGGGAGGTTATGATCCAGTTCCGTAGAATAATTACTATTTAAAATTTATGTTATGCTTCATTAAGGAGGAGAAAAATTGTCAGGTATTATATTAACCCAGAATCAAACCTTTATTATAGGACCGGTTGCTAAGCTTCTCGGATATATAATGGAAGGAATTTTCTTCTGTTTGGACAAAATAGGTATTCCAAATATTGGTTTAGCTATTATTTTATTCACTATCGTTATTTATCTTATGATGATGCCCCTCACTATTAAGCAGCAGAAATTCTCTAAACTTTCCGCTAAGATGAATCCTGAACTTCAAGAGATTCAAGCGAAGTACAAAAATAAGAAAGACAATGAGACTGCCATGAAAATGAATGAAGAGACGCAGGCCGTGTATGCAAAATACGGTGTTTCTCCTACAGGAAGTTGTCTTCAGCTCATTATTCAGATGCCTATATTGTTTGCACTTTATCGTGTAATTTATTCTATGCCTGCTTATGTAGGTAAGATTAAGGAAGCTTTTTTCCCGTTGGTGGACAAGCTGATTTCTTCTCCGGGAAGTACGGATTTCATAAGGAACTTTAAGGAAGCTAACATGTATAGCAAACAGTTCCAATCAGATGCTTTTACTAGTGGTACTGTGGAGTATGTGCAGAATACTTTTATTGATGTACTGAATAAGGCATCTACCTCCGAATGGCTTTCTATTTCGGATAAGTTTCCTAATTTATCTACGGACGTGACTAGTACGCTTCAGACTTTGGATAGATATAATAATTTTCTTGGATTGAATATAGGAAATTCTCCTTCTTTTATAATGAAGGAAGCAATTGCTAATGGAACCTATATAATGATAGTTGCTGCTCTTGCAGTTCCTGTTCTGTCAGCTGTTACCCAGTGGATCAATACGAAGCTGATGCCTCAGCCGGATACCAGCAATAATAAGGATAATCCGATGGCTTCTTCTATGAAGACGATGAATATGATGATGCCTATTATGTCGGCATTTTTCTGTTATACTCTTCCCGCAGGTATGGGTCTATACTGGATTGCCGGTTCTGTAGTGCGAAGCGTTCAGCAGATAGTGATCAATAAGCACATTGACAAGATGGATCTGGATGAACTTATTAAAAAGAACGTAGAGAAGAGAAATAAGAAGCTTGAAAAATCAAAGGGCATTAATTTAAAGACGATTAACGATTATGCCAACATGAATACAAAGAATGTGGCGGCTAAGCAGGCGCAGCAGAATGTTTCTGGGGCTTCCTCTATGACGCAGCAGGAGAAGGATGAGGCAGTAAAGAAATCTACAGAATACTATAGCAAGAATGCAAAGTCTGGCAGCATTGCTTCCAAGGCTAACATGGTAAAACAATATAATGAAAAGAATAATAAGTAGGAGGGTATGGTCATGGAATTTATTGAGATTTCAGCAAAAACTGTAAATGATGCGATTACGGAAGCTTGTAGAAAACTTACTGTTACGAGTGATAAATTGGATTATGAAGTTGTAGAAGAAGGTTCCTCCGGATTTCTTGGAATTGGCTCAAAGCCTGCTGTTATTAAGGCTAGAGTAAAGTCCTCTGTTGATGATAAAGCGAAGATTTTCCTTACGGATGTTTTCGAAGCGATGAACCTTACAGTGGTAGTTAAAGCGAAGTACGATGAAGCTGAAAATTCATTGGATATCGACTTGAGCGGCGATGAAATGGGAGTTCTCATTGGAAAGAGAGGACAAACTCTCGATTCTCTTCAATATCTTGTATCCTTAGTAGTTAATAAAGATGCTGAAAACTATATCCGTGTGAAGGTAGATACTGAGAATTATAGACAGAGAAGAAAAGATACTCTTGAAAATCTTGCAAAAAATATGGCTTATAAGGTTAAAAGAACGAAGCGTCCGCTATCACTCGAGCCTATGAATCCTTATGAAAGAAGAATTATTCATTCTGCTTTACAGGGAGATAAATATGTGACTACCCATAGCGAAGGGGAGGAGCCTTTCCGTCGTGTAGTTGTTACTTTAAAAAAATAAAGATATATGATATAATAAACCCTTGAATCTTAACAGATTCAAGGGTTTTTAGTGTGAAAGGTAAGTCATTTAATGAATTAAAGTAAAAATGGGTAATCTTAAAGTATTAAGCTTTTAAGGAAAGCATATAAGAGGTTTATTATGAAGACAGATACTATAGCTGCTATTGCTACTGCGATGGCAGATTCCGGAATTGGAATTGTGAGGATTAGTGGTGAAGAAGCTATTGAAATTGCGGATAGGATGTTTCGAACGAAATCGGGAAAAAGGATTCTGCGTGAAGTAGTTTCTCATACTATAAATTATGGATATATTGTGGATAATTCTTCCGGTGAGAAAAATGATGTGGATGAAGGTTATCTTAAAGAAAGTAATATTGTAGATGAGGTCATGGTCGGCGTTATGAAGTCGCCTGGCAGCTATACTACGGAGGATACAGTCGAGATTAATTGTCATGGGGGTGTTCTCATGATGAATCGTATATTGGAGCTGGTAATTAAGAATGGGGCGAGAATTGCAGAGCCGGGTGAATTTACAAAAAGGGCTTTTTTAAATGGAAGAATAGATTTATCTAAAGCGGAAGCTGTCATTGATATAATTCATTCGAAGAATCAGTTCGCTTTAAAAAGTTCTGTGAGTCAATTAAAGGGTTCGGTGTCGGAAGTAGTTAAGGGGCTCCGTCAGGAGCTTATTTATGAAATTGCTTTTATAGAATCCGCTTTGGATGATCCGGAGCATATTAGTCTGGAGGGATATGGGGAAAGGCTTTATGAAAAGACGGATAATATTATTTCGAAGTTAAAAAAACTGCTTGATTCTGCTGATAACGGCATGATGCTTAAAGAAGGGATTAATACTGTAATTGTCGGTAAACCTAATGCAGGTAAGTCTTCTCTTCTGAATCTTCTTGTGGGAGAAGAAAAGGCAATTGTTACCGATGTTGCTGGTACTACCAGAGATGTCCTGGAAGAATCCATAAAGCTTCACGGTATAAGTTTGAATATTATAGATACTGCGGGTATTCGCTATACTGAAGATGTGGTGGAAAAAATTGGTGTGGAAAGGGCAATAAAGTATGCTTCTTCTGCAGATTTAGTTATTTTTGTGGTGGATGCTTCTCTGCCTTTGGATGAGAGTGATAATCATATCATTCAAATGATTGCCGGTAAGAAAACGATAATTCTTTTGAATAAGACAGATTTGGATGAGGTAACTACGGAAGATATTTTATCTGCTGAAATAAGGGCTGTGGATAAAGCTGTAGATGCTTCTCATATTAGGATTATAAAGACTTCTACAAAGGAAAATATAGGAATCGATTTATTGGAGAAGGCTATTAAGGATATGTTTTTCCAAGGGGAGATATCCTTTAATGATGAAGTATTCATTACGAATATGAGGCATAAGGAAGCAATTATGAATGCTTATGAAGATATGCTTCAGGTAAGGCGAAGTTTGGAGGATGGTATGCCTGAAGATTTTTATTCCATCGACTTGATGAGCTCTTATTCTTCTTTGGGTACTATAATAGGAGAGGAAGTCGGAGAAGATTTAGTAAATGAGATATTTTCAAAGTTTTGTATGGGAAAATAACGAAAGAAGGAAATAGAATGTTTGAAAGCAGTATAAAAGAAAAAGTGGATGTTTGTGTAGTGGGGGCCGGACATGCCGGATGTGAAGCTGCTTTGGCTTGTGCACGGCTTGGACTTGAAACCGTTATTTTTACTGTCAGTGTTGACAGTATTGCTCTTATGCCATGCAATCCAAATATAGGAGGTTCTTCTAAAGGGCATTTGGTAAGAGAAATAGATGCTCTCGGAGGAGAGATGGGAAAAAATATAGATAAGACTTTCATTCAGTCTAAAATGTTGAATGTGTCTAAAGGTCCGGCAGTTCATTCCCTTAGAGCTCAGGCAGATAAGGCAGAATATTCCAGACTTATGAGAAAGGTTTTGGAGAATCAGGATCATCTTACGATTAAACAGGCAGAGGTATGTGAACTGGTTATAGAGGATAACCGGATTGTGAGTATAAAAACCTTTACGGGTGCAATTTATGAATGTAAGGCAGCAATTCTTTGTACGGGTACTTATTTGAAAGCCAGATGTCTTTGCGGAGAGAGTATTACTTATACAGGACCTAATGGATTGCAGGCAGCTAATCATTTGACGGATTCTTTGAGAAATCTTGGAATAGAGATAAGAAGATTTAAGACGGGAACTCCTGCCAGAATGGATAAGAGAAGTTTGGACTTTTCAAAGATGGAGGAGCAGTTTGGAGATGAAAGAGTGGTTCCTTTTTCTTTTTCAACTAATCCGGAGGATGTACAGATAGATCAGGTTTCTTGCTGGTTGACGTATACGAACCAGAATACTCATGAAATCATACGCGGAAATTTGGACCGCTCTCCTATTTATGCGGGGATTATTGAAGGAACCGGGCCCAGGTATTGTCCTTCTATTGAAGATAAGGTAGTAAAGTTTGCGGATAAAGAAAGACATCAGGTATTTATCGAACCGGAAGGGCTTCATACTAATGAGATGTATGTAGGAGGAATGTCTTCTTCTCTTCCGGAGGATGTGCAGCTTGCTATGTATCGTACGGTGCCTGGAATGGAAAATTGCAGGATAGTGAGAAATGCTTATGCAATAGAATATGATTGTATTAATCCGAGACAGTTATATCCTACTTTGGAGTTCAAAAATATAAAGGGGCTTTTCAGCGCCGGTCAATTTAATGGAAGCAGTGGATATGAAGAAGCGGCGGCTCAGGGATTAATTGCCGGAATTAATGCAGCTCTTTCTATTCAGAATAAAGGACAGCTTGTAATAGATCGTTCGGAAGCATATATAGGTGTATTGATTGACGATTTAGTGACTAAGGAAAGTTTTGAACCTTACAGGATGATGACCTCGAGGGCAGAGTATAGATTAATTCTTCGTCAGGATAATGCAGATCTTCGTCTTAGGGAAAAAGGTTATAAGGCAGGGCTTATTTCAGAGGAAGCTTATAAAGCTGTTATAGATAAGAGGGAGTTGATAAATAAAGAGATCCATCGTCTTAAAAATACGATTGTCGGAGCATCGAAAAATATTCAGGAGTTTTTATCTTCCAAAGAAAGTTCTACTTTAAAGACCGGAACAAATATGTCTGAGTTAATATGCAGGCCGGAGCTTTCATATGAGATTTTATCTGAAATCGATGTGAACAGACAACCTTTACCTGCAGGTGTTATTGAGCAGGTAGAGATAGAGATTAAATATGAGGGTTATATTTCCCGTCAGATGAGGCAGGTAGAGCAGTTTAAGAAGATGGAAAAAAAGAAGATTTCCTCTGATCTGGATTATAACGATATAAAAAGCCTTCGCCTGGAGGCGCGTCAGAAGTTGATTTCTTATAAGCCGGTATCTGTTGGTCAAGCTTCCAGAATTTCGGGGGTTTCTCCTGCGGATATTTCTGTGCTGCTTATTTATTTGGAACAGTTTAATAAAAATAATAATCGAGTTTAAAAAGGGAATGGTTTGATATGTTTGAAGATGATTTGAGGGAATTTGGAATATACTTGAGCGATGTACAAAAGTCTCAGTTTATGCAGTATTATGAGCTTTTGGTCGAATGGAACTCTTTTATGAATCTGACGTCGATTACTGATTATGATGAGGTTATGAAGAAGCATTTTATTGATAGTCTTTCTATTGTTAAGGCATTCAATTACATGAATGAAAATTTTGTTGGTAAATCGGGTTTTTCTTTAAGTGATATGAGATTTGATATGATTGATATAGGAACGGGTGCAGGTTTTCCGGGTATTCCTTTGAAGATTGTTTTTCCTGATATTAAGATTACCCTGTTGGATTCTCTTCAGAAGAGGATTAAATTTTTGGATGAGGTAATAGATAAGTTAGGCCTTTCAGGTATTGATACCCTTCATGGACGTGCTGAGGATTATGCTAAGCCGGATAAACTGAATAAATATGGAACACTTAGAGAAAAATATGATTTGTGCGTATCCAGGGCAGTAGCTAATCTCTCTACTCTTTCAGAGTTATGTCTTCCTTTTGTGAAAAAAGATGGTTTTTTTATTTCTTATAAGTCGGAAAAACTGACGGATGAGTTGAAAGAAGCCGGAAAGGTAATATCCTTGCTTGGTGGAGAGGTGGAGGATCAGATATATTTTAAACTTCCTGATTCCGATATTAATAGAAATCTTCTTATTATAAGAAAAGTAAAAAATACACCGGAAAAGTTTCCCAGAAAGGCGGGACTTCCGGTAAAGGAACCTATAAAGTAAGAAATAGTTGAAATAATCTGAATATAATATATGAAGGAGATTTATGAAAACTTTAAAGATTAATATAGGGAGCATACCTGCTGTTATATGGGGTGAAAAGTCAGATAAAGTATATATTTTTGTTCATGGAAAGATGTCTTGCAAAGAAAGTGCCGGGTTGTTTGCAAAGATTGCTGAGGAAAAAGGTTATCAGACGATTAGCTTTGATTTGCCTGCTCACGGTGAACGGCAGGGGGAGAAGAGAAAGTGTGATATTTGGAATGGTAAAGAGGATTTGAAAGAAGTGGGCGATTATGTTTTTTCAAAGTGGGAAAGAATATCTCTTTTCGGCTCCAGCTTAGGAGCTTTTTTTAGTTTACATGCGTATAGGGATAGGAAATTCGAAAATTGTTTGTTTCAATCACCTATTTTAGATATGGAATATCTTATTCATCAGATGTTTATTTGGTTTGATGTTTCGGAACCTATATTGGAGGAGAAAAGAGAGATTGAAACACCCGTTGATATTTTGTCGTGGGATTATTATACTTTTGTAAAAGAAAATCCTATTGTAAAGTGGAATGTACCCACACATATTTTATATGGGTTGAAGGATAATTTGCAAAGTTTGAAGGTTATAGAAGATTTCACAAAGAAATTTTGCAGTGTTATTACTGTTTCGGAAAACAGTGAACATCCTTTTATGGATGAAAGTGACGCACCGGTTGTAGAGAATTGGATGAGAGCCAATATATAAAGAAATCCAAATGAAGCCATGGTTTAAATGTGAAAGGGTTCATTTGGATTTTCATTATGTGATAGGAAAGTGTGCAGAGCACATTTTTGTCTTACTATGAAGTCAGAAAAACATCAATATACCCATATGTCTTCTCCGGCGCTTCCATGTGGGGAAGAAGCTTTGTATAAGGAATATATGAAGCTTCAATTGCGCTGTTATAGTACATATAATTTTCTAATGATGTATGAATATTTTCTTTTCCGTTTCCACCGATGAGATATATGCTGTTATTGACTTCCTTTAAGGCGTGTATAATATTGGTATTGATATATTTTCCCATGTAACTGGAAAAAGCATATTTTGAGGTGTAGTCAGGAAGGTGTGCTGCTTCCAGGTAAGCGGAAATATCCTTTTCTTCTATATTTAGTTTATTGTAAAAGTATTCTTCTCTAAAGGATTTTTCAATTGATGCCCTATTAGTAAGCATGTTATAGATAAAGGTTCCAATAACGGGTACGTCGAGTAATAATTTAAAAGCTTTCGTCTGCTTGGATGGGATCTGGTTGGAATCATAAAGATTCTGGGGGTTGATGAAAATCATTTTGTCAACTGCTTCCGGATCGTTGTGGCAAGCCATTAATATAATGGGTGCAGAATCTCCAGTAGCTATTATGTCTGTCTTTTTACCAATAATATTTTTTATGAAATCGATAATAAGCTGCACATATAGATAATTGGTATAGGTCATATTCGGTTTATCCGACAGACCGTATCCTAATAAATCGATGGAATACACTTCGTGATCCTTCGCCAGCATGTCCGTGATTTTACTAAATTCATAAAGAGAGCTTCCTACTTTTAAGTCGTGGATAAGCAGCAAGGGGGAACCTTCTCCTTTTTTTGTATAACGTATCTTGCCGAATCTCCATTCGTAATAGTTATTCTTCGGATAACGAAGGTGATTTTTGGCGATGTATATGGTATAGTAAACTCTGTTTATAATATGAATTACAACAGTAGCAAGTCCTGACAAAATTAAGAGGTGTTTTAATTTCTGCTTCATATAGTGAACCATGTCCTTCCCATAGTTTTATTTTTGATTTACATTTTTATTGTATTATATTTGCAAAGTGATTACAAATAAAATTGTTAAAATGTCTTTTCATAGTATTTATTTTATTATATTATATCAATAGTGATTTTTTGAAGCAATCATTTTACAAAATATTAATAAGATGTGGTATAATATAGTTTAGTAAATTTTTGGTATTGTATGGGGACTCTGGATGCTGAATGAATTATATGTAAATTTAAAAGAAATGTATAATGGTTTTTTTAAAGAACAACAAGAATTACAGGATATGCTAGAGAACAATAAGAATCGAATTTCACAGATTGATAATTATTTGCATGAACATGATGCAGATTTATGGAGAACTGAGAAGATTAATATTGAAAATGATAATCAGTATTATTATCGAAAGATTGATGCTCTAGCCGATAGAATAAAAATTTTGGGTACCGCATTAAATCTTCTTGATAAAATTTCTATTGCTGAATATGATAAGTCGGATATTGATTTGGACAAGCATTTGAGATGTAATCAAAAAAATATTGGCGAGCAACGTCAGATTTTGGATATACAGGAAAAAGAACGTCAGCGTATAGCTCGGGACTTGCACGATACTTCTCTTCAGAATCTTGCTTATTTAGTTCATAAGGTGGAGCTTACGTCCATGTATATGGATCAGGATATTATAAAGGCAAAGCTTGAATTGGCTGCCGTAAACAAAAATCTGAAATCTGTTATCCAGGATATAAGGAATACTATTTTTGATTTAAGGCCTATGATTTTTGACGACTTAGGATTAAAGACTGCTTTTGAAAAATTAATTTATAAATTCAGAGAGTCTTCAAATTATGATATTAGATTTGAAGTAGATGAAATCGAGTGTGACAATTCTTTAGTGTTGATGACAATATATAGAATTGTTGAAGAATGTGTTAATAACGCTTTGAAGCATTCGGAGGGAAATAAAGTTGTCTTTACACTGAAAAGTGAAAATGGGGGTTGTTCAATTGAGGTTAAAGATAATGGACAAAGCTTTAATTGTAATGAAGCTCTTTCTCCGGAAGAAAGACACTTTGGATTATATATTTTGAAAGAAAGAGTAGAACTTCTTTCAGGAAGTATAA
The DNA here is from genome assembly GCA_023399455.1 of Bacillota bacterium. Classification (GTDB taxonomy): domain Bacteria; phylum Bacillota; class Clostridia; order Lachnospirales; family Lachnospiraceae; genus Kineothrix; species Kineothrix sedimenti. The sequence continues at coordinate 40,048 of JAEWPN010000140.1, read as the reverse complement.
ATATTGATTCTAAACCGGGTAGTGGGACTGCCATACATATATTTATTCCTTTGTTGGAGATGTGAGTATATTAATATGTCTGTTTATAAATATTAAGGGGAAAATTTTGTATAAAACTTATGGTTTTTGATGGAGTGACATTATTGTGAGATTATACATTATTATATATGAAATTTTAGGATTTAGTATTTCAAGATTGAAAGATTTGTCCTGAATTGAAAGGAGTAATATTATAAAATGTCAATTAAAGTAATGTTGGTGGATGACCATATTTTGATGAGGGAGGGGATAAAAAATCTTTTGGAGTTCGATGGAAGTATTGAGGTGGTTTCAGAGGCATCGGATGGCGTTGAATGTTTGAGCAATCTAAAGAATATAACGCCTGATATTATTTTGTTAGATATTAATATGCCTGGCAAAAATGGTATAGAGGTATTGACTGAGATTAAGAGGAGAAATATATTTGTAAAAATATTAATGCTGACGGTACATAATGAAGTTGAATATTTGTTGAAGGCGATAGATATTGGAGCTGATGGATATATATTGAAGGATACTGAATCTGCAGAATTGAAACGTGCTATTAATTATATTATACAGGGTGAGAATTATATACAGCCTAGTTTAATCCCAGCATTGAATTCACGTTTGGTCAATAGGGATATGGATAAGGAAAAAATTGATTCTTTGACTAGAAGAGAATTGGAAGTTCTGATTCAAGTATCGAATGGTATGTTTAATAAAGAGATTGCAAATAGCTTAGATATTAGTGAGAGAACTGTTAAAAATCATATATCAAATATTTTTAAGAAGATAGAGGTTAACGATAGGACTCAGGCTGCTGTTTTCGCAATTAAAAATAACTTGATACAGCTTTATTAGGTTTTAAAATCCGAAAAAGAAGAGTATTTAATGTTTCACGTGAAACATATAGTGCTCTTTTTTAATTATTCCACAAGATAATGTTTCACGTGAAACATAGAAACCCTAGATGTTGTAAAACCTGTCCGTGAAACATTTTTAATAGCGTGAAACATGAGATTATCTTAAAATTATGTAGATTCTAAATATAAATAATGATATAATCGAACAAGACGATATAATAATATAATTAGAAAATCGTTTGGAAAAAATGAAAGGCGAGTAAAAAATGGGAAGAACGATTGCGATTGCAAATCAAAAAGGTGGAGTGGGTAAAACGACGACATCGATTAATTTATCTGCTTCACTTGCGGAGAAAGGAAAAAGAGTATTAGTCATAGATACGGATCCTCAGGGGAATACGACTAGTGGATTTGGCATTAATAAAAACGAACTTGATAATACGGTTTATGAATTGGTACTGGGAGAGTGTTCTATCCAGGAATGTATTATAAAAAATATTGTGCCGGGCGTATCAATTATTCCTTCTAATGTGAATCTTGCAGCGACGGAAATTGAATTAATAGGAGTGGATAAAAAAGAATTTATTCTAAGAAATGAAGTGGATTGGGTTAAGGATCAATACGATTATATTATTATCGATTGCCCCCCCTCCCTCAATATGTTGACTATTAATGCAATGACGACGGCTGATTCGGTTTTAGTTCCTATTCAATGTGAGTATTATGCGTTGGAAGGATTGAGTCAGTTGATACATACAGTTAATTTGGTAAAAGAGAGACTGAATCCCGAGCTCGATATAGAGGGAGTTGTCTTTACCATGTATGATTCAAGAACAAATCTATCTATGCAGGTAGTAGAAAATGTTAAAAGTCATTTGAATCAAAACATATACAAGACTGTTATCCCCAGAAATATTCGTCTGGCGGAGGCTCCAAGCTATGGGATGCCGATAAATATGTATGATGCGAAATCGGCAGGCGCTGAAGCATATATGTTACTTGCGGATGAAGTTATTAATAGAAAGGGTGAATAAATTATGGCGGCAAGAGGATTGGGTAAGGGACTTGATGCTTTAATACCAAGTGGAGTTGATACTAAGGCGAGTAATGCCTCACAAAAAAAAGAGGTATCTAATAGTGAGAATGGATCGAATGGAAATAGTTCTGAGACATTAGTAAAGATTACTAAGGTTGAACCGAACAGGGAACAGCCAAGAAAGAATTTCGATGAAGATGCGTTATTGGAGTTGGCTGAATCAATAAAGCAATTTGGTCTGATCCAGCCTATTCTTGTTCAGGACAGAAAGACTTACTATGAAATAATAGCAGGTGAAAGAAGATGGCGCGCTGCGAAGATGGCCGGTTTGAAGGAAGTGCCGGTTATTATAAGAAATCTGACGGAGCAGGAAATAGTTGAAATTTCTTTAATTGAAAACATTCAGAGAGAGGATTTAAATCCTATCGAAGAAGCATTAGCTTATAAAAGGTTATTGAATGAGTTTAATTTAAAGCAGGATGAGGTGGCAGAAAGGGTATCTAAGAGCAGAACTGCGGTGACCAATTCCATGCGTTTATTGAAGCTTTGTGATGAAGTGCAGCAAATGATTATCACCGATATGATTTCCACCGGACATGCCCGGGCGCTTATTCCGATAGAGGATGAGGAACAGCAGTATACTTTAGCTCAAAAGATTTTCGATGAGAAACTGAGCGTCCGCGATGTAGAGAAATTAATAAAGAATTTAAATAAGCCGTCTAAGCCGAAAAAGGTCTCATTGACTGATAAAAATCTGGAAGTAATTTATCAAGATTTAGAAGAAAAATTAAAACAATCTCTCAGTACAAAAGTATCCATATCCTCCAAAGGCGAAGGTACAGGAAAAATAGAAATCGAATTCTACAATCATGACGATTTGGAAAAAATTACAGATAAACTAACACATTAAATAATGATAAACTGAAATGGTACCTTTGGTGAAATACGAATGGAGGAAAGTAAAATTGTGAAAAGTGAAATATTGAATTATATTGGATTAGGCAACTTGGATATAGGGTATCTGTTTATAGGAATGATAACTCTTATCATTATACTTGCTGTGTTAGTAATTATCCAAATGGTCACTACGTCGAAATTAAAGAAAAAGTATTCTAAATTCATGCAGGGTAAGGATGCGAAGAATCTGGAAAAGGATATTATCGGATTGTATGAAGATAATAAGTTTGTAAAGGCGGCGGCAGAAAAAAACAGAAAGGATATAAAGAATCTTTACAAGAAATTGGAATCTACCTTTCAGAGGATAGGAATAGTAAAATACGATGCATTCAAGCAAATGGGAGGGCAACTCAGCTTCAGTCTGGCATTGCTTGATGAAAACAATAACGGTTTTGTATTAAATTCCGTTCATAGCACGGAAGGCTGCTATTCTTATACGAAAGAAATAAAAAATGGGCAGTGTTCAATCTTATTAGGGGAGGAAGAAAAACAAGCGCTCGACATAGCAATGGATATGGAGGGTTAATATAGAAGAGGAGTAATATTGATGAAGGTATGTGATATCAGTAATTTGTCCGGTGGAGAGATTTTATCCAGATCAATCATGACGCTGGACTATCAGGTATTATTAGCGGAAGGGACAATTTTACGGAAAGAATATATTGAGAAACTGATTGAGCTGGGAATTAGGGAAGTATACATAAGAGAAGAAATCAATACGCAAGAAGTAGTATTGTTAAAAGATGAAATAGAGAATAACTTTAAAGAAAAAGTTAAAACAATTATCGAAAAACATACTTATACTCATAGCAAAGAATTAGTAGAATTGAGTAAAACGGCAGATAATATTATCAAAAACCTTTTAGAGGAAGAAGAGGTAATTGAAAAAATATACGATATTAAGGAAAGAATTGCCGATATTTACGAACACTCAATTACCATTTGTTCTTTAGCAATATTGACCTCTTTAAAAATGAAAATTCCTCAGGACAGAATACACGACATTGGTGTGGCATGTCTACTGCATGATTTAGGTTTGAGATATTTAACGATCGATTATATGAATAAAAAGCTTGAGCAATTATCCGAGCTTGAGCTGTCAGAATATAAGAAACATCCCGTATATGGATATTCTGCTCTGAAGAACGAGCCATGGATTTCTGAACTGGGCAAGAACATTATTTTGTATCATCATGAGAGATTGGATGGATCCGGGTATCCGCTCAAGGCTACCGATATTCCAATGGAAGCGAGAATAGTTAATGTTTGCGACGCTTTCGATGAAATGATATGCGGAATCGGCTGTGAGAGGATAAAGGTCCACGAAGCTATCGATCACTTAAGGAAAAACAAGGATATTATGTATGACGGTAAAATTATAGATACATTCCTCGAATTTACTGCTGTCTATCCTGCAGGTTCTTACGTTCTCACCAACGAAGGAGAAATAGGCATTGTTTTGAGGCAGAATAAGAATATGCCTGACAAGCCGTTTATTAAAATAATATACGATAATAAAGGTGAAACGGTTCTGCAAGATATAGTGAAAGATTTATCGGTATATGATAATATATATATTGAGAGAGTAATGGAAAATAATAGAAAAGAGGAGCAAGGTAATGATTGACATTAAATTTTTGAGGGAGAACCCGGAAACAGTAAAGGAAAATATCAAAAAGAAGTTTCAGGACAATAAAATTGCTCTGGTGGATGAAGTAATTGCGCTGGATTTGGAAAGCAGAAAGACGCAGCAGGAGGCTGATGATTTAAGGGCGAACCGCAATAAGATTTCCAAGGAAATCGGAACGCTGATGTCCCAAGGGAAAAAGGAAGAAGCGGAAGCAAAAAAAGCGGAAGTTGCAGCCGGTGCGAAGCGTCTTGCAGAGCTGGAAGAAGTTGAAAAGGGACTGGAAGAAAAGATAGCCAAAATAATGATGACTATCCCTAATATCATCGATCCTAGTGTACCTATCGGCAAGGATGATTCAGAAAATGTTGAAATTAAAAAATATGGAGAAGCTGTAATTCCTGATTTTGAAATCCCTTATCATACGGAAATCATGGAGAAGTTAAATGGAATTGATCTGGATAGTGCCAGAAAGGTTGCAGGAAATGGTTTCTATTATTTAATGGGTGATATAGCAAGGCTGCATTCCGCAGTTATCTCCTATGCGAGAGATTTTATGATCGACAGAGGATTTACTTACTGCATTCCTCCTTTTATGATTCGAAGCAATGTAGTAACGGGAGTTATGAGCTTTGCCGAAATGGAAGCGATGATGTACAAGATTGAGGGTGAGGATCTGTATTTAATCGGAACTTCCGAGCATTCTATGATAGGTAAATTTATTGATACTATTGTTCCTGAGGAAGAGCTTCCCAAGACTCTCACCAGCTACTCTCCTTGTTTTAGGAAGGAAAAAGGCGCTCATGGGCTGGAGGAACGTGGTGTGTATAGAATACATCAATTCGAAAAGCAGGAAATGGTAGTGGTATGTAAGCCTGAGGAATCACCTATATGGTTTGAAAAGCTGTGGCAGAATACGGTAGATTTATTCCGTTCTATGGATATTCCGGTTAGAACGATAGAATGCTGTTCCGGCGATTTGGCAGACCTGAAGGTAAAGTCTTATGATGTGGAGGCATGGTCACCGAGACAGGAGAAATATTTTGAAGTGGGAAGCTGTTCCAATTTAGGAGATGCACAAGCAAGAAGATTAAAAATTCGTGTAAACGGAGAAAATGGAAAGTACTTCGCGCATACATTAAATAATACGGTAGTCGCTCCGCCAAGAATGCTGATTGCATTTCTGGAGAATAATCTCCAGGAGGACGGTTCCATAAGAATTCCTGAGGTGTTACAGCCTTATATGGGCGGTAAGAAAGTAATTAAATAATGTACAAAAACAGTTTTTGTGCCCCTGCCCCAATGCAATCTGTAGTTTTTGAAAAGAGGTGAAATCTTTGCATAAATATTTAAGGGCAATCGGTTTTAGTAAATTGAAGGATAGAAAAGAACTGCAAAATCTTTTAACCGATATTATTGTAAATACGAATGAACGTTCTTACACATCTAATGGAGAAGATACGATCATAGCAGAATTCCGCAAAGATTTTGCTGAAAATATGGGAATCGCTGTCTGTGGTGAATTCGATAGGGAAGAGAGATATTCGTATGATTATTATTATCCGTATTTGAGAGGAAGCGGTGTTACCTCGGAGGAAGACGTATCTGTGGAACGTCATGCAGGTACGGAATCTTACGCAGGAGTGTGTGACGACATTAAAATTGGAGTTTCACTTATTTTTTACTTGCAGAACATGATTCCATACGTGAAGGCACAAAACAGCAACAGCCTTCCTATAAGAGGAACGACACTCACTTTGTCAGGACTTTCTCTCCAAGGAAAGATTATGATGCCAATCATAAAAAATGAAAAGGATAAGAAGATTATTCAAAAGGCATCCAATAACCGAAATTCCTTGATTGCCGCTGCAAGAAAGGGAGACGAAGATGCTATTGAGAGTCTGACGTTAGAGGATATGGACACTTATACCACCATTTCCAAGAGAATCCAGAAAGAGGATGTATTCAGTCTCGTGGACACCTATTTCATGCCCTACGGCGTGGAATGTGACCAGTACTCCGTCTTGGGGGAAATCATAGAATGTCATAAAGTGACCAATAGAATGACCGGAGAGGAAATCCACCAGATGACTGTAAGCTGCAATGATTTGCAATTCGACATCTGTATCAATATGGAGGATCTGTACGGCGAGCCTCAGGTGGGAAGAAGGTTCAAGGGAAATATATGGATGCAGGGATTTATTAACTTTCCCGAATAGCATTACTGTTCACTCCGTTCACAGTAACCCAATAATAATTTTGAAAAGGGAAGGTTGCCAGAGTCCAATTCTTGTGGTAGAATAGTTCGGTAACAGTCCCTTTTCAATAATGTGTTTCCGTAGCTCAGTTGGATAGAGCGACCGCCTCCTAAGCGGTAGGTCGGGTGTTCAAGTCACCTCGGGAACGTTGGGAAGTATTGAAAACACTGGATTTTTCAATACTTCTCTTTTTTGTCCCCAAATTCTGTAATATGTGAATATCTATTTTTTAAAAATAAAAATTATTTAATAGAATAGGTATTCTAATACCGGATTTTCAAAAGTATTATGACTAAATGATGGAGCGTAGCTATAAAATTTTTTGGCTGGAATACAAATAGAGATTCTTTAGGGGCATAATTCCCATTCACCAATCCATTTTTGGTTAGTATAGTCGTATAGACGTCGGTATAATCGCCCATCTTCATTTTTATATCTCCATCCAATATTAGCAGCTCTTGTCTGAAATTCAGTATTAATACGATTTACAACTAAAGATTCAGAGGCAAAAATTGGAACAGTCCATAAATTCATAAATGTAACTGAACATAGGATAATCAATATAATAATAAATTTTTTTTTCATTTACTTTCTCCTTTTTAAAGAATCAAAGTTCATTTATAAATTATGTTTTCTGTCTTATTCATTATATATTATTAGGTTTTCATCAAAAATTTCTGTTACTGTGCCAACATATTCCTGCTCAACATACACATCATAGGTTCCATCATCATTCTGAATGAGATACGAATTCGTTTCATTAATTTCATATGTTCCTTCCGCATGCTCATCTGTTATGGCATATGGTTCAAATATGATGAAGTTGGGCATAAGAAAAATAATCAATACTAAAACCAATCCTATAAGCATATATTTGATAGTACGCTTATTTTTTATTTCACTACCCTTGGCGTATTCAAATATAGCTTCTATCCGATTTGCTATGTCATCTTCACAATCACTATTGAATGCAGCAACCCAATGCCTTCTATGTATATCTGACTGCAACCTGGCAATTCTAATCAAACATTCAAGATACTCCATTTTTTGAAATTCTTCCAGCTTATTAATCACTACTGAGTCGACACGGAGTTCCTGAATTTTTATCAACTGATTACGTAGCAAATAAACGAATGGATTCCACCAATAAATTGCTTGTAATAATTCACATATGAACCTGATCCATAAGTCTTTGAAATAATAGTGTGCCATTTCATGACTCAGTATATAATACCATTCATCTACTGACAATTCTATTTCTGGTAATATAATGATAGGATTAAGCAGCCCAAATATGAAAGGTGACTTTACCTGGCTACTACTTACCACATTAAAACAAACCTGTTTTTTATATTTAGAGTTTATTTTATCGACAACTCGGTTCACAGCAGATTTATTTATTATTTTAAAGTTATTAACAGTGTGTTTTAGCGCAATATAAGATAATATCAGTTTTAAAACGAATATTATGCTTCCTATGATTGATATTATAATCATAATTGATAGTAATGACCATTCCATCTCAGCGAAGGCGAATACAGGTTTTACAAAAGTAATATAGATATCTGGCCAGAATTTTGTAATGTTGATATTATTCTGAGAAGGTAATTCAAAAGGCAAAAATAGTCGAAACATTATCATTACTATAATAAACAACACAATCTGGATTCCAATTTTTAATACAATCTCACTTTTGGTTATAATATAATTGAGAGATAATGTTGCAATCCCACTGAAAAATACAATATTCAACACTGTTGATAAAGTAATTATCATAAATTCCCCTTTATTTCTCTATTTAGTCCTCAAAGGTTTGGTGCTCTGAGTCTTCCATTTTAAGTATCTGCTTTTTTCGTTCCTTAATCATTTCTTCCAATCTGTCGAGTTCACTTAAAGTGTCTTCGCTATTATCTGTTGGTAATAATGATGCCAATAGATGAGATGTAGCAATACTCTTGTTAATTAAGGACCCGGTTAATTCTTGCAGGGCCTCCGACTCTATGCTTTCTGAGCTGACTAACGGCTTAAATTTACGTCCCAGTGTCTTATTACTATAGGCATATCCATCCACAGCAACCATGCCCTTCTTTAGCAAAGATTGCATTACCCTCTGTACACTGTATACAGTCCCCCCCTCTCTATTAACAACCTCTGATACCATAAGAGCTTTTTCTGACTCCCACAATATACGCATAACATCAATTTCACGTTTGGTCAATTTCATACAATGTGCTCCTTCTTGCGGATATTTTAAAGACTAAGATTATTATAACAACTTAAGATTGTCAGCGTCAACAAGAGTTGCCGATTTTTTCAAAAAACGACTTGATTTTACATAACAATTCTGCTATGGTATAATCATCTTAATTGACAACGGTTGCCAATTAAGGCAAACATTGCCAATATTGGAAATAAAACGTAAGCCAGGGTTATTGGGGGACACAGATTGGATTGATTTATAATTTGTAAAAATATTTTAGCCAAAAGAAAGAAGCAAAAGGAGAATTTTACAAGCAGAATTAGTCCCTTAGAAATGAAATTCTACGAAAACTGGTAAAGTTTCTTTTCTGATTTATCTGAGTGAGGGGGGTGAGAATATGATAATTAGAAAAATAACTATTTATTTTAGAGATGATTAGTTTTTTTAATGGAAGTAAGATGGGAGAAAAAATCAAAGATTGGTCAAAGGCTTTCAGTTTTTTAACAGATCTTATATTAAATCAAAAAAAGGGGGAAGAACTATGATTAAACATTTTAAGAACAAAACTTTAGCTGGTGCATTTGCACTTATTATGGGAGCAATAATTTTAATTGCACCATTAACAACTTATGCTGCAAACTTTAACCAGTATGCCACGGTTGGTGGAGATGGTGTCCGATTAAGAAAAACCCCAAGTTTCAATGGGACCATATTGGAATTAATGTACAAAGGCGAGGGCATATGGATTGACTCTGAGTATAGCGATAATTATTGGGTTCATGTAAAGAGAGTGAAGACTAATACAATAGGTTATATGGGCTATGATTTATATGACCATCAATGACCATGGTTGATAATACTTGTATCCACGTAAAAAGAGATAAGAGTCAAACAATAGGTTATATGGACTACGCCTATTATGTACATAGTTGATTCTAATCATTTTGAAGGAAAGGGTGTCTCGAATTATCATCTTTTGAGATACCCTATGCCTCTATTATTTAAAATTAAATGTACTGAGATTGTGTGTTTTATTTAGTTGGATGGGGTCAAAAGATGAGTAGACAACGGTTTATTTTGAAAAGAAAAGCATTCATTACATTGCTCATTGGCATATTCATTTTATCTGGCTGCGGGCAAAGTGAAAACAGTAAGATTGATAGTGATAATTTATTTACAGAAACAGAAGGAAGGATGAAAGATGATGAAAATAATGAACCATCCGAAGATTTGCCAAAGCCGCTTGAGGTTCCTGTAAATACCAAAATAGAAGATATTCATTATTACAGTGAGGATTATATTGATCTGTTGGCATCTCCGCCTCTCTGTAAATCCGATGGGAAGAATATATATTTGGTTGACAAGCAGGATTTTTATATCATGCCGGTTGGTACAGATGAGCTTAGCCCGGCGAATATTGACATCCCGGAAGGAATGGATGTTTACAATCTTGCTTTTGACAGCTATGGGAGAATTCATTTACTCATTGCGGACCGTGATAACGAGGAATATTTTATCTGGCGGCTTGATGAAAGCTATCAGGTTGACAAAACAATTGACATTTCCGCATATGTTGAAGAAAAACAAGTGCCGCTTTGGTTTCTGATTCATAAAGACGGTACCTATTATATCCAGTGGCCTCTAAATCGGAATGGAATAATTGTTGACAGTGAAGGTGTGCTTAAGCATAAATTTACGTTGGAATCACTTGGAATTAGGTGGACAAGGGAAGCCGCAGTCGGAAAAGACGGCCAGATTTATCTCGTTTACGGCGATCGGGATGAGAAATGGGAAATTGGTAAGTTAGATGTGAAAAACTGCCTAATAAAAAATGAAAATTCGTCCCTTTATTTTCCGGGCAGTGAGATTTTTATGGCGATGTCCGGCGGTACAGATACGAATCTTTTGCTATTGAGCCCATACAGTGGAGTTTGGGCTTGCGATACGGAAAGTGGAATCATGGAAAACCGTGTGCCACTATCTGATCTTCGTTTGGGTTTCGATACGGAATCGGAATTCTGGCTCCGCATATTTTTGCCCGATGGCCGGCTGCTTTTGCTGGGACAAACAGTAAATGATAATAATGCAGATAATGTTGATGGCGAGAGTTCTAAGCATCTGCTTTTTAAGTATATTCCTGTGGGTAAATAAGGATATTATGAAAGTAGAGAAAATATGAAGAAATTTAGGAAAAAGGCTATCATAATTGTGCTTTTAATGCTAACCTTTGCAGTAGGTACTATATTTTTCCTACAAACACATGACCATCCGGCAATGCCTGTAGCGGCTTGCGGTAGTATAGATGAGATTTTTATTATTGGTAATACATTTGATGACCAGTCTGGGGATTTGTTAGCAAGCGGGATTTATATCTTAGATAAGGATAGATATAAAATGTCATTATATAATAATATGACATTAATAGATTCCATGAGTTTTGAAAAAATTGCCTTGGACAAAGATAATAACTTATTTTCAATTGTGCGAAAACAAGACGAAAACGCAATATATGAGATATGGAAAATCAATAATGGGATTGTATTAAATAAATATGACATTACAAATTCTATAGATGAGAAAAACAACGGAGGAATCCGGGCGTTTACTATTGATGGAAATGGGAATTTTTTCATTAGAGAGATTTCTTCGGATGAGGTAATAGTCATAGATAAAAGTGGATTTGAAACATCCAGGTTAAAGGATGTAGCGAGTGATATTTCATTTGAAAGCATGGCAACCGGAAAAGACGGACAAGTGTATGCACTATTTTGTAAAAATATCGATGCTGGGAGTGGATTTAAAATCATTTCATTTGCTGATGGATTAATCAATGAAATATGTAATGGAAATATTTTGCCAACTGAAGAGATTTATAGTGTCATGGGAACATGCACAAAATATGATTTGGTAATGAAGGGAATATATGGTGTTTATGGATATAATTTTAATTCGGAAGCTGCTGAGAATATAATATATTTTCCTCCATTCGAAGCTGAATTTACTAAGAGCTTTTTTGTAGAAGATGAACTGTACATTTTTTTTACTGATATAGATGATGATAAAAGGCACAAAATAAAATCTATAGAATTGAAAACGATAGATTTAGTAACAGGTGTTTTCCAGTAGAATTATCGTACATATAATAATGATAGAATGAGGAATATTGGGATGAAAAAGCATATCTTATGGATTTTACTAATATTGTGTTTTTCATTTACGGGATGTAATGCGAAGTCATCTGCGGTGACAGAAACAAAAACCTTGACGCTGGCGGTCTTTGAAAGTGAATCGCAGTTATCAAGGTCAAAGCTATTTCAATGGGTGAATTTGTATAATGAGAATAATTCTGATGTAAAAATTGAAATTGTAAATTATTTAGATAATTACTCGGACTCGTTTGAAGCCTTTAATCAAATCAAAGTCGAAATTAGTGCCGGAAAAGGCCCTGACATGATTAATTTTGGCGGGCAATATTCACCGCTTGATGCTTCATCCGGAATGATGGCTGATTTATACCCTTTAATGCAAAATGATGAGTCGTTTGATAAGCAAGATTTTTACTATAATATTCTTGAATCTTTTGAGGTAGGTGATAGCCTTTATGTGCTTGTACCCACCTATAGAATAGACTCATATGCTACGGCTAACAATGAACTTTTAGGTTTAGAAAGAATGGATATTAAGCAATTAGCAGATGCTTACAATATGCTGGATGATGAAAGTATTCTTTTTCCGGGAGAAACTAAAAAAGCTGTTTTCGGAATGATCTGCTATGGGAGTCTGGAAAACTACGTTGATTGGGGTGAAGGCATATGCCATTTTAATAGTGACAGTTTTAAAGAAATCTTAAATTTTGCTAATCAATTTCCGCTAAGTCTAAACATGGCGAATGATTACTCGGCGAAGGCATTTTTTACAGAAGGCCGTGCTCTTTTGTATCCGGTTTCCATTGACAATGTTTATGGAACAACCAGAATAAGAACGCTTTATGGGGAAACGCCGACTTATATTGGTTATCCGCTTGATTCAGGCAATGGGAACATGGCGGCGATTGTTGATATCTCAATCGGTATCAGTTCAACCAGTAAAAATAAAGAGGAAGCATGGGGGTTTTTAAGAAGCTTGCTTGACGGTGAATTCCAAGATAACACCGAAAGCGGATTACCGCTTCGAATCAGTTCATTGGAACAAAAGTTAGAGGATGCAAAGAGGGCAGAATTTGATTCAAATGGCGAAAAGGTAGTAAAAGAGCGGCTTATTTTTGATAGTGAAGATTCTGTTAATATCTATGAAATAACTAATGAAGATGCAGAAACACTTAAAGCAATTATTAGTAAAATTGAGTTTAGTATGACGGTTGATTCTAACCTATATAGCATCATGCTGGAAGAGGCAGATTACTTGTTTAATGATGATCGGAATGTAGATAATGTCGCAGATATTATTCAAAATCGAGCAAGTATATATATAAATGAGAAGAAATAGATTCGAGATTGTCCTTGGCGGTCGGGCTGCTTTGGAGAAACTTCATGCCTTTGAAATACGGACTGTTGGGGATTTGATATCTTGATTATATATGTTTTTTAAAAAGTGGATTTAGAACTTACTCTAAATGCACTTTTTTTGATGACGGAATTTTTAGAATTTTCACTTTTTTGCATTGGTTTCACACCCCCTTGACAGACAAAGAGAAAAGAGGGTTATTTAATAAGCAATAGACAAAATGCTGATAACAAATGATGATGTAACCCTCCATAGGAACTCCTAAGCGGTAGGTCGGGTGTTCAAGTCACCTCGGGAACGTTGTAAAAACCCTGTAATTTCAATAGTTGCAGGGCTCTTTCTTTATCAATAATAATTATTCAATATACAGCCCATAAAATCTGATAAAAGCATCATAAAAGACTGAGTATGAAATACTTGACAAATCTATAATCAGGCAATATAATATAACCTACAAATCATATATGAATACAATAAATTAATTTAAAAGGACGGTGACAGAAATGAAAAAGCAAAAAAATTTATTTACCCGCACGGTTGTAACTATCGTATCACTTCTAACTCTTACAAGCCTTGCCGCCTGCGGAAATTCAGCCTCGACCGTTCCAGGCACTGATTCGAAAGAAGAAAAAACACTGGTAATTGCAGTGCCCGATGCCATTAACTTGCTCGAAGCAGGTCAGGAGGGCTCAGTTATCCAGTATTATATTCAGCAGATAGTTAACGAAGGTCTTGTAGCGATTGGTGAGGACGGAAAGATCCATCCCGCGCTGGCTGAAAGCTGGGAGGATGAGAATTCTACCGTTTGGACATTCAATCTGAGAAAAGATGCCAAGTTCTCCGATGGCTCACCCGTAACGATTGATGATATCATTTATTCAATTGAGCGCAGCGCCGACCCTGAACAGTCTCCCTCAATCGCTTATTTTTACCCCGATGGTTTTGCCATTGATAAAGTGGACGAATATACTTTAAAAATCACATTACCCCATGCACAGTCAAACTTTATTTGGTCGATATCAAATAATGGAGGATTGTTCGTAACCAAAAAGGAATGGGCGCAAAATGCTGAAGCAATAGGCTCCGCTAAGGATTTGCTGCTTGGCTCAGGTCCGTATAAAATATCAGAATTCTCTCCCGGCTCTCACGTGACACTGGAAGCCTCCGATTACTGGTGGGGCGGCACACCCGAGATGAAAAAGGTGAGAATAGATTTTATCCCCGACAGCCAGACCCGTCTTCTTGCGTTCAAGCAGGGTGATGTTGACTTTGCCTTTGATATTCCAGTAAGTCAGATAAGCGATTATCAGTCGGTAGACGGTGCTAAGGTAGAAACTTATAAAGACCGCTCTTATGTCGGTTTGACCTTTGATTTAACCGTAAAACCCTTTGATAACGAGCACATTCGCAAGGCTGTTTCCTACGCAGTTGATTCACAAGGGATTATCGACAGCATAAAGGATGGCTATCCGGAAAAGGCAACGGCATTCACAGCACCCGAGCAGTTCGCAACTGTTCTCTCGGCTGATGATGCCCGCAAAAAGTTAAATGAGCTTACGCATTATGATTATAACCTTGAAAAAGCAAAAGAGGAATTCGAGCTTTCAGGCGAAGAACCCTTTTCAACAACGATCTATTATCCCGACAGTAACCAGGATCTAGGTAAGGCTTCCTTAGTGATTGCCGATTCCCTGAAAGAAATAGGAATCACTGTTGATGTTCAGGAGATTCCTCTCGAGCAGTGGCTAAACGAAATGGGTTCAGGTACAAAGGGGATTGACTGGATGGATTACCGCCCGCCAACACTCGACCCAGCCGAAATTGCCGTATGGTTTCTTGATACCACAGGCGAGGGTACAAACCCTGCAAACTGGACAGATGAATCGGTTCAGCCCTATTTTCAGGCGATTTACGAGAAATCTGCTGAAGAAGGTCTTGATGATTTGTTAAAGGGTATCGGTATAGCGCAGGAACAGGCAATTTACGCTCCCATCTGGTGGGGCGAGGGCGCAATTGCCTACAACAGTTCGATTGAGGTTGATAACTTCAGCTCATATACTTTCCTGTCACAAAACTGGCCCCAAAATTTTACTTTTACAAAATAATAGTTTATAATGGAAGACAGCACAGTTTTCTACAATTTAAGGTTTAAAATTAATAATAAACATCACACTTCCCGATAGCAAACAAAAATGTCGGGAAGTGTGAGTTCATTTTGTATGAATATACTATCAATTGACAAGGTTACACACGGTTTAGAGCGTGTTAGACCTTGTCAATTGATGGTAACTAGGATGAAAATATTATGAGCAAATTAAGATTTATTATAAAACGGCTGCTTCAGTGTCTTGTTTCGCTGGTGGTGCTGTCTTTTGTTATTTTTTCACTGCTTTATATAGCTCCCGGTGACCCTGCCCGCGCCCTTGTGGGGGCGAAAAAAGTCACTCCCGAGTTGTTAAACCAAATCCGCGAGCAGTACCATTTAAATGATCCTTTTCTTTCCCAGTACACTAGGTGGGTTAAGGATGCTCTTTCGCTTGATTTCGGCAACTCAATAAAGGCGGGATACCCTGTTATCGACTATATAGCATCCCACGCTGCCGTTACCTTTCAGCTTGTTGGGTTATCCCTGCTGTTCAGCATAATGATCGGCGTTGGGCTGGGTGTGGTGTCGGCGCGCAGAAAAGGCAGGCTTGCCGATAAAATAATCGACATTTCATCTTTAATCGGCACTTGCTCACCGAGCTTTGCGTTAGGGTTGGTGCTGCTCTATTTTTTTTCCTATAAGTTCGGCATTTTTCCAATGTATGGAATAGGTGACGAGAGTAATCCTATTGATGTTTTGTGGCACTTAGTTTTGCCGGCAATCACACTTACGATAGGAGTCGCCGCCCTGCTTATTAAAATAACCCGCTCTGCTATGCTAAAGGAAGTATCCAGTGACTACACCGTATTTATGCGTGCACGGGCAATCCCCACAAAAAAGATAGTGCTCTCTCAGCTTAAAAACGCTTCATCTCCTGTTTTAACAAGCACAGGGCTGGTGCTCGCAAGCCTTTTCGGCTCAACTGTTTTGATAGAAAACGTCTTTGCAATTCCCGGGCTTGGCGAACTGCTAACCAAATCAGTTACTTTTCGCGATGTTCCGGTTGTTCAGTTTATCGCCCTTATGTTGGCAGTAATAATTTGTCTTACATCGGCATTCGTTGATATTTTAGTTTATCTTTTCAATCCAATTACCCACAGAGCACAAAGTGGCAATAAAAAAGCGGCAAAGGGGGAAATTTGATATGAAAAAAACTATAAAAAATAAAAAGTTAAAGGTACCTCCTGCCAGAATAATCTTATCAGGCCTGTTTTTGTTTATAATTTTCTTGTGGATTATTGCTCCCTCGCTTTTTGCTCCCGATGCCTTAAGCCTGGATATTAATAATACCAAGCTGCCCATCGGTTCAGAAGGTCATCTCCTCGGTACCGATGCTTTGGGGCGTGATGTACTAAAACTTCTCATTGCGGGTGCCGGCAGTGCAATGATAGGGCCGGTGTGTATTGCGTTGGGATCCCTTATTATAGGACTAGTTCTGGGAAGCACAGCAGGTTGGTTTGGCGGATTTTGGGATAAAATCGTATCAGCTTATGCGGATTTAACTCTTTCTATGCCGTCAATGCTGCTGGCTATTGTTGCGGCTGCAATTATCGGCGGGGGTTACTGGGTAAGCGTTCTGGTTATGATTATTTTGTATTCTCCTTTCGATATCCGTTTGGTACGCTCTGCGGTAATACAGCAAAGATGCAAACCCTATATCGAATCGGCAAAAATGCTTAATCTAAGCGCTGTTAACATTTTAGCAAAACACATTTTCCCCAATATCGCGATGGTAGTGCTGGTTAATTTCTTTTTAAACATAGCATACGGTTTAATGAGTATGTCGTCCTTGTCATTTTTGGGGCTTGGAGTAGGACCAAAGGAAGCCGATTGGGGACGGCAGCTCTCCGACGGGCGCGAGTTGTTGTCACAAAATCCCGCCGTGTCCCTCTCTGCGGGTATCGTAATAATTTTAACAGCTGTTTCTATTAATCTTATAGGCAGCTATCTTCTTGAAAGGAGCGGTTTAGATGACATTTAATCCGGTACAGCCCTCCGAAAATAAAGTTCAAAAAATAGATGCCGAAGCTACAATTAAAATAAGCATCAGCGATTTAAGGGTGCAAATCGGCGAGAGCGAAATATTAAAAGGTATAGATTTTAAGCTGGAAGGTAATGAAAGTGTCGGTATTGTAGGGCAATCGGGCTCGGGCAAAACAATGATGATGCGCTCCCTCATCGGGCTGCTTCCAGATCAGGCGAAGCAGGCGGGAGATTACAGAATAGACGAACAAAAATTTAATCTTAACGCTCGTGAAAAGCAGTGGGGAAAAATAAGAGGCAGCGGTATAGGTATGGTTATGCAAGACCCCTTTACCGCCCTTGATCCTCTGAAAAAGTGCGGCAAACAAATTCTGGACGGCGTCCCGAATGATAAAAAAGCCGTATTTAATATTGTGTCCGCCCTGGAAGAAGTTGGCCTGCCAAAAGAAGTCGCCGACAGATACCCTTTTGAATTATCGGGCGGTCAACGGCAGAGGATAGTAATTGCCGCATCCCTTGCAACCCAACCCCGTCTGCTGATAGCTGACGAAGCAACTACCGCGTTGGATGTAATAACACAAAAGGAAATTCTCGACCTTATCGATCATATCCGCAATGTTCGCACGATGCCTTTAATCATAATCACCCACAATATACGCCTTGCAAAAACAAGATGCGACCGTGTGCTGGTTATGGAAAACGGAAAAATTGTAGAAGAAGGCACAGCAAAAAAAGTAACCGAACAACCCCGTTCGGAAGCGGCCAAAACACTAATCGAAGCCGACCGGTTTTTGCAGATAAAATCGTTTTCCTATTCTCATTCGGGCGGCGACATCCTGCTTAAGGCAGAGAACCTGAACAAGAGATTCGGCAGCGTTAATGCACTTATTGATGTTACTATTGACGTATGTGCCGGCGAATGCGTCGGCATAGTAGGGCAGTCAGGCTCGGGTAAAACAACATTGGCGAGATGTCTTGTCGGCTTAACCAAGGCTGATTCCGGCTCGGTTAAATTTTTCGGAAAAAACCGCACTCAGATAGTCTTTCAAGATCCTTATTCATCGCTTAATCCTGCCCATAAAATACGATATATTTTAGAATCAGCGCTGAAAGCATCAAACAGACCGCTTAGCGAGCTAGAAGAATTGATATCTCTAGCTGAAGTACCCGCAGAACTTCTGGATCGAAAACCCGCCAAATTATCGGGGGGACAGCGACAAAGAGTAGCAATTGCGCATGCCCTGGCGCCCCGCCCCGATTTGTTAATATGTGATGAATCAGTGTCGGCGTTGGATGTAGTCATTCAGAACCAGATATTGAATATGCTCGAAAAGCTCCGTCGTGAACGTCACCTTGCTGTGCTTTTTATCACTCATGATTTATCAGTATTACGTATGATTGCAGAGAGGGTATACGTCATGAATGAGGGACGTATAGTTGAACACGGCACAGCCCGGGAAATTTTTGAATCACCAGAAAACAGCTATACAAAAGCACTAATAGAAGCGGCAGCCTTCGGCAGCACCGAACGCGCCCAGGGCGGACTCGAACCTTTTATATAAATCGTTTAGAAAGTTCTTTTTCGATAGAGCTTGTACCCATCAAAGATTTTAGGTATGATTAAATATAGGAAAAAAGGAAAATATAAAAAGGAGAGAGAAAAGGAGGTATTTTATGGGAAAGAAATTGACCGATAAAGTGAGCTGGGTAGGAAAAACGGACTGGGAGCTTATGAAGTTCCACGGAGATGAGTATTCCACCTACAGGGGCTCTTCCTACAATTCTTATTTAATCAGAGACCAAAAAAACGTACTGATAGATACGGTATGGCAGCCCTATGACAAAGAGTTCGTAGCCCGATTAAAACAGGAAATCGATTTAAAGAAAATTGATTATATTATTTTAAACCACAGTGAAATCGACCATAGCGGCGCATTGCCCGAATTGATGAGAGAGCTTCCGGATACACCCATTTATTGTACGGCGAACGGTGTAAAAATAATAAAGGGTCATTATCATCAGGACTGGAATTTCGTAACTGTTAAGACAGGGGATTCTCTGGATCTTGGTGAAAGCAAGCTGGTTTTCGTGGAAGCGCCCATGCTTCATTGGCCGGATAGCATGATGACTTATATGACCGGAGAAAATATCCTTTTCAGCAACGATGCCTTCGGGCAGCATTATGCGACAGAATCTCTGTATAACGATGCTGTGGATGAGGCAGAGCTTTTTGCAGAGGCACTGAAATATTATGCGAATATCCTTACCCCCTTTAGTCCTCTTGTTATGAAGAAAATCAAAGAGGTCTTAGCTCTTAACCTTCCGGTAGATATGATTTGTACAAGCCATGGAGTAATCTGGAAGGATAATCCGGCTCAGATTATCGAGAACTATCTAAAGTGGGCGGATAACTATCAGGAAAATCAGGTTACACTCGTATACGATACCATGTGGAACTCTACCCGTAAAATGGCGGAAGCCATAGCGGAGGGCATTCGTCAGACCGATTCTTCCATAACGGTCAAGCTGATGAATGCTGCTAAGGAGGACAAGAACGATATTATAACCGAGGTATTCCGCTCCAAAGCCATTCTTACAGGCTCCTCCACTATTAACAACGGTCTGCTCTTTTCTATGGGCGGTATTCTCGAGATGATGAAGGGTCTTAAATTCAAAAATAAAAAAGCCGCAGCTTTTGGAAGCTACGGCTGGAGCGGCGAATCGGTGAAGCAGTTGACAAAGTTCCTCGGTGAAGGAGGCTTTGAAGTTGTCAATGACGGCCTGCGCCTGCTCTGGGTGCCGGATGAGGAGGGTATTACCTCATGTGTGGAATATGGCAGACAATTCGTCAAGGCACTATAATTTATTCCAGTAAATTTCCCATACTCTTTACGCTTACAGCCAGAGTGGAGGTGTTATGCAGCAGCGCAGAGGTTGCGGGCTGCAGGATGCCTCCTGCTCCCAGAGCGATTAATCCGGAGTTAAAGCCGACGATGAAACGATAGTTCTTGCCGATGCGCTTCATCAGGCTGTCGCTGATAGCTATTCCTTCATCTGCGGCAGATAGAGCAGGAGAATCGTTGATACCGTCTCCTACCATGATCACCTTTTTCCCCTCTGCTTTCTCTTTTTCCACATATTTCGCTTTGTCTTCAGGAAGTTCGCAGCCTTCATCTTCAAATACAAAGTGGTGGCTGCCGATAATCGTCTTTTTATCTCCTATAAAAGTAGAAATGCCGTGTGCGACGATATAATCTACCCTGGAGTGCATTTCCTCATGTTCCAGATTCCTTTCTCTGGCGGCATTCACCACAGCTTTAGCCATGGAATGAGGAAAATGCTCTTCCATGCAAGCAGCCATCCGCAGCAGTTCGTCGGGAGAGTCTTCGCTGAAGGAAACCGCATTGATAACCGCAGGCTGTGCTTTGGTCAGGGTACCGGTCTTATCGAAGACAATAGTATCTGCTTGTGCTATGGCTACAAGATATTTTCCTCTTTCGTAGTCATTTGTGTTCATATCCGGTGTATATTGTCATTATGAGGCAGAATACCATCGCCCACACCCAATATTTATGGTGCTTCATTTTTCTTCCTCCTTAGTAAAATAACAAATTATCCTCATTTCAAGCAATCGAAAGCTTTCCCTTTTCTTTCATTTTATTGCTTTATGTGGTAATATTTAAGAGTAATAAAAATTTAACAAACTTTTAATATAATAGATTACCGTTTACACAGCAGCTTAACACTTGCTGTTAGGCTGCGTAAGAACGTGATTGGGGAGAACTATTACAATGAGTGTAAGATTAAAAAATATGATGAAAAGTTTATTTAGAAAAATAGTCTTTCATTATAAAAAGCATCCAATTCTTTTATGTCTGGTTCTTAGCTTTGCTGTTTTTACCGTTCCGGCCGTCTTGGTTTTTATCTCAGAGATATTAAATCATGGGGTAGATAAGGATGATTTGTACATGTATTTTATTATTTTTATCCTTATTTGGATATTCATTGCGGTACCCTTGGTGCTGACGATAATAAATATGGCTGCCTTGTTTTTTAAAAATCCCTCTTCGGAGCTTTCGAGAGGCAGCAGGAGAATTGAGGCACTCACCATTTTTCTTGGAATTGTTTATAGCGTCATCTATGCGGGTTCAGGTTTTTCTAATATAACCTTTAATGATTGGTGGATCGAGCTCTGGAATTTGGAAAAGCATTCTCCTATTCTTACGGAGGCCCTGCCTACCATATTAGCGATCATCGGCCTTTCTATGCTGGGATATATTATCGTTCGCTATGGCAGGCTGGAAAAACTGCCGCCTTTAGTCCTTACCTTCTGTATTGCCGGCATGTATCTGGGAGCGGCACAGTGCGTTCTTTGGATCGTGCAAATATGGGAAATGGAATATGACAGCATATTTTTTAGTTTATTGCCGTTTAATTTTATTCTTATCGTATTTAAAACAATAAAGGAGCTTATATTCAGATGGCAGGAGCTTCAGGCTGCGGATGCAAGTCAGACAAGAGAATCCTTTTCTTTTATCCAGTCATGGCTGATGAATTCATCCAAATGGCCAGTCATAGGACTGATACTTATCCTTCCGCTTCTGGGAATTGTGATCGTGATCCTGATGCTGTTCGGACAGGCGCCGGACAGCTTTATAAAGGCCTGGACGGAGACAGCTGATTGGAGCTTGTCCAAAAGAATAGCTCCGCAGAACGTTATGTACGACGAACACTATTTATGCACGGTAGCAGCAGGCGGACATAAGAGGGTGGTGAAGCCTCTGCGGCTTGGAGTGAGGCACGGACATGAGGTCATCGTCAATAGACAGCTTTGCGTTGCTAATGCATTCGAGCAGATTCTTGAAGAAAGGACTCCTCGCTTGCACGCAGTGATAAGAGATGCTTACGATAAATATGGTTATCCGATTGCTAAGAATATCAAATCGCCGTTTATGGCAGATTTTATTTTTTATGTTATGAAACCGGCAGAATGGTTTTTCCTGATGGTCATTTACCTTTGTGACAGCAAGCCGGAGAATAGAATTGCACTGCAGTATATTCCCAAACCTCATATGAGGTTTGAGGAAATAAATTAATAAATGGTAAGGAAGGGAAGAATTATGAAAAAATTATTGATGTTGCCTATAAGTTTGGCTTTGTGCCTCACACTAATAACGGGCTGCGGCAGCCAGGCGGGAGGTCCCTCGGAGGTCCAGCCGACGGAAACCTCCGGGGCGGAGAGCCAGGCTCCTGGAGAAGAGACTAAAGAGACTGCGGACATATCCGATACGACAGATACAGCGGTTCGGGTCATGGCACTGAAAGGGCCTACCGCTATGGGTTTAGTAGAGTTTATGAATGAAAGCGAATCCGGTGCTGTGAACGGGAACGATTATGAGTTCACCATCGCGGCTTCTGCGGATGAAGTAACTCCCAAGCTGGTTCAGGGTGAGGCGGACATTGCGGCAGTCCCCGCTAATCTGGCTTCGGTGCTTTATAACAATACGGAAGGCCAGGTACAGGTGTTGGCTATCAATACCTTAGGGGTGCTTTATATTGTGGATACGGGAGATACGGTACATTCGGCGGCGGATTTGAAAGGAAAAACCATATATGCCAGCGGAAAAGGCGCAACTCCGGAATATGCAATAGACTATATTCTTATGAAAAATGGAATAGACCCGGAAAAAGATGTAACGATAGAATGGAAGTCGGAACATGCGGAATGTGTGGCGGCGCTTGCGGCCTCCGAAGATGGAGGTATCGCTCTGCTCCCTCAGCCCTTCGTTACCATAGCGCAGACACAGGATGACAGAATACGTATTGCGCTTGATCTGACAGAGGAGTGGGACATGCTGCAAAAGGATGAGGAGACGCCCAGTGCCCTTCTTACCGGAGTCGTTGTAGCGAGAGCCGATTTCATAGAGGAGCATCCTGAGACAATAAGTGCTTTTATGGATTCCTATAAGAAATCTGTAGATTACGTAAATGGAAATATGGAGGAAGCAGCAAAGCTTATCGAGAAGTTCGATATCGTTCCTGCCGCTGTAGCACAAAAGGCGCTGCCGTATTGCAATATTACTTTTATCGAGGGAGCGGAAATGAAGGATAAACTTTCGGGATATCTGAGCGTATTGTTGGAACAGAATGAAAAGTCCGTGGGAGGAGAGATTCCGGCAGATGACTTTTACTATGAAAGACAAGGGAAATAAGTCAAATATAAAAATATGGGCTGTTTTGCTATGGCTGCTCGTGTGGGAGATAGCGGCGCGTTCTATCGGGCAGGAGATACTTTTGGTATCTCCTGTTGTTGTATTGACTAAATTTCTGCAATTGTCCTTTACTTTCTCGTTCTGGCAATCCATTTTCTTTTCTCTCCTTCGTATCATCGGAGGATTTTTGTTAGCTTTATGTGCCGGAATGATATTGGCAGCAATCAGCTCTGTTCACAACTTTATCAAGGAACTGATACGACCTCTTATCGCGGTAATAAAGACAGTGCCCGTGGCATCCTTCATTATCCTCGTATTGATATGGGTGCCTTCCCGCAATTTATCGGTGGTTATTTCCTTTCTCATGGTACTGCCGGTGGTATATCAGAATATTTCGGAGGGTATAGAGAGGATGGACCGGCAGCTTCTGGAAATGGCTCAGGTCTTTCAAGTACCTTATGGAAGGCGCCTCAGATATATATATCTTTCTCAGATCATGCCCTTTTTTAAGACGGCGGCCTCTCTGTCCCTGGGACTATGCTGGAAGGCGGGGATTGCAGCGGAGGTGATAGGCATTCCGAAAGGATCTATCGGAGAAAAGTTATATGAAGCGAAGATTTATTTGCAGACTCCGGATTTATTTGCATGGACACTCACCATTGTCCTTTTGAGTGTGAGTTTCGAGAAAATATTTCTACTTTTTGTGGATAAGTTGGTTAAAAAGATGGAGAGAGGTTGAAAACCCAAGGAGAACCATAAGAAATGGATATTGAAGTTATTAATGTATCAAAAAAGTACGGGGAGAAAGAAGTACTTCGTAACTTTTCCATCAAAATAAAAGAGGGAACAGTTACTTCTGTTATGGCGCCCTCCGGAGCAGGCAAGACAACGCTTCTCAGAATTCTGGCGGGGCTTGAGAAGGCGGATGAGGGAAGTGTTATAGGAATGGAAAACAAAAGGATCGGCATGGTCTTTCAAGAGGACAGATTTTGTGAAAATCTGAATGCAGTTTCCAATATTCGCCTGGTATGCGATAGCGGGATAACCGTGCGGCAGATCGAGGAAGAACTGCAAAGAGTAGGTCTTTCGGGAAGCGAAAGGCAGCCCGTCAGGGAATTATCCGGCGGTATGCGAAGACGAACCGCTCTGGTACGGGCCTTGCTGTCCCCTTATGATATTCTGATTCTGGATGAACCTTTTAAAGGGCTGGATGAACATAAAAAAAATGAAGTCATGAGCTATACCTTGGAAAAAAGTATGGGTAAGACGGTTATATTGGTGACCCACGATGAAAATGAAGCGAAATTTATGGATGGAAAAATAATATTTCTGAATAACGGAGATCATGGATTAATTTGAGGCTTTCGGAATCTTTTATTCTATAACGAAGCGGAGGAAAGTACATATAATAATATAACTTAAATATTAAGGATATATCTATGTTCTATATTACTTCCTCAGATAATGTAAAAATAGCAGTATATAATTATGATTGCGGCGGGACTCATACGGTTTTTCTTATTCACGGCTGGCCGCTCTCCCATAAAATCTACGAATATCAGGTAGAGAGATTAATTGCCTGTGGTTATCGGGTAGTGTCAATTGATTTAAGAGGCTTTGACAACTCTGATGCTCCGGCCTGCGGTTATTCCTATGATCGGATGGCAGCGGATATTTATGGAATTATTACGGCGCTTCGCCTTACGGATATTGTTTTGGTAGGATTCTCCATGGGCGGAGCGATCGCATTACGGTACATGAACATATATCAGGGATACGGAGTAAAGCAGTTGATTCTGTTAGCGGCAGCGGCTCCTTCATGGACGCAGCGCCCCGGTTATCCTTATGGACTTACAAGAAGTTATGTGGATGGATTAATTGAGCAGGTATGTACCGATAGGCCGAAGCTTGTTTATGAATTTACTCATAACCAGTTATTCGCGTGTCCTCAAAGCGAGGCAGCTAAAAATTGGTTTGAGGATATAGCGCTTTCCGCATCGGGAATCGGAACTTTGAAAACAGCAATTTCCCTTCGGGATGAGGACGGGAGAAAGGATCTGGCAGCAGTGTCTGTACCTACTGCAATTATACATGGCGCCAAGGATATTGTTGTATCCAATGATCTCGTGAGAATTCAGCATATGAGCATCCGAGGTTCCAAGCTGTATACTCTTGAAAATAGCGGACACGGAATCATGTATGATGAATTGGACAAATTTAACCGGATATTTATTAATGTAATTGAGGAGTTGCATCCAGCTTGACATTTGTATTAAAAGTATTCAAAATAAAAGAAATGGACATCTTAGGATTAGGACTGTTTTGCAAAGGAAAAGGTATTTGACATGAATTATATAGTGTTTGATTTAGAATGGAATCAAAGCAATACCGGAAAAGATGAAGAAGTAAAAACCGTCCCTTTTGAAATTATAGAAATTGGCGCTTTAAAACTGAACGACAATTTTGAAATTACCGGGGAGTTCAACCGGTTGATAAAGCCTCAAATATATCATGAAATGCACCATATTACTAGAAAATTGATACATTTGCAGATAGAAGAGCTGGAGAACGAGAGTTTTTTTATTGATGTCATACATGATTTTCTTACATGGTGCGGAACGGATTATATGTTTTGCACTTGGGGGCCTTTGGATTTGACTGAACTTCAGCGGAATATGCGCTATTACGATATGCCGCTGCTTTCGGACAGGCCGTTGAAATTTTATGACGTGCAAAAGCTATTCAGCATCGGCTTCGAGGACAAGAAGTCCAGAAGAACCTTGGAGTATGCTATCGATTTTCTGAATATAGGAAAGGACATTCCCTTTCACAGAGCTTTCAGCGATGCATACTATACTGCAAAAATACTGGCACATATCGACAAGGAACTGCTCAGCAATTTTTCCTTTGATGTTTTTGTGGCACCGGCGAGCAAGAAAGAAGAAGTGTATGCGGTATTTGATAATTATACAAAGTACATTTCCAGAGAATTCGACAGTAAGCAGGATGTGCTGGATGACAGGGAAATTATGAGTACCAAGTGCTATCTTTGCCGGAAGAATATCAAGCGTAAAATTAAGTGGTTTACTCCTAACGGAAAGCATTACTACAGTGTAGGCTATTGTAACAGCCACGGTTTCATGAAAGCAAAAGTGCGTATCAAGAAATCGGAGAACGATAAGATATATGCCATAAAGACCACGAAATTTATATCGGAAGAGGATGTGCTCGAAATCAAAGAGAAGCAGGGACGGGCCAGGCAGCAGAAAAAAGAAAGAAATAAGTACGGAAGGTAAACAAAATAATGATTCGGCAATTTGCACAATTTCAATAGTGTGATACAAAATATAGTTCATTCGCAACACGCTCTCGCTTGGATGAAGTACGTAGTGGTACATAAGACCCTAAAATACAGGGCCTAAGTACCAACGACTTCATACAGTTGCTCATTGAACTATGTTTTGTATCACTATAGCCAAGTCTGTGTTTGTGCAAATTGCCGAAGCTAAGTTGTCTGTAAGGCTTTTGGAACTCTAATCTATAATGGGAAAGTGCTCCTGTTACATAAAAAATGGACGCGCAGCTGCTAAAAATCAAAATCTTTGTACTGGGAGCGCATTCTATTCTTTCGTCTGCTTTTTCTCCGCAGACGGCTTCTGCGCCTTTTTGCGAAACTGTAATTCTGTATGACAGATTTCACTATGAATAAGAGAATTAATATGCCCGCAACGATAAGAATAAAGGATAAGACCCTTTTCACATTGACAAATATAACATTCTCCTGAGGATCCTCACTGTCTGCTTCCGGCGCGTCGGAAGCGGTGCCTTCTATGGAGGTGTCGAAATCGTAAGAGGATTCCGTGTTAAGAGCGATATCCACAGTCGCGTTTCCTACGTATACGCCGTTATAAGTATAATCGATTTTGGCAATCTGGCTGTCGCTTTCGACATCATAAGAGATAGAAGATTGTGTATCCTGGAAAACTGCTGTCTTCGGAAGTACGATATAGCTGTCCTTGTTGAGGGACAGAACCGGTTTGGAGTTGCCGAAGATATCGTTGTCTGTCTGGAAAAAATCGGCGTTGTTTATATCATAGTTTGTCTCGTTCTCCGATACATTGACGATTTCAAAATTGCTGAAGCCGTATTGAAACAAATCTACCGTATCTGTAAACTGTTTGGGGGATTCCTCCTTCATAATAACACAGATGAGTTTCATGCCGTTTCGTTCCGCACAGCTTACAAGAGTCTGTCTGGAGTTATCTGTATAACCGGTCTTGCCGCCGATGATACCTTCACAGGGATATTCGTTATTCACGATCTTATGGTGCGTGCGAAGGATGAAGTCATCGGGCTGGGTGGCGGTAGGTTCGAAATGATAAGAAGGCATACCTGATATTTTTGCCAGGAGTTCGTTCTTATAAAAAGCCCGGGCGATGGTGGCGAGGTCATAAGCGGAAGTATAATGGTCGTCGTCGTGCAGGCCGTTAGCATTGACAAAATGAGAATCGGTACAGCCTAGCTCTTTGGCCTTTTCATTCATCATTTCTGCAAAGCCCTCTATGCTGCCGCCCACATGCTCCGCAACCGCATTGGCAACCTCATTGGCTGACCCGATAAGGATTCCATATAAGCATTCCTCCATAGTAATAGACTGTCCTTCGTCCATACCCATATTCGAGCTTCCTCTGGGAATGGAGAAAACGGCGTTGCGGGAGAAGGTGACCATTTCGTCCAGAGAGGAATTCTCGGCTGCTATCAAGCAGGTAAGAATCTTGGTGGTGCTGGCGGGATATAATTGTTCATGAATGTTCTTGCTGTATAGGATTGTTCCCGTATTAGCTTCCATGACAATGGCCGATTCGGCGCCGATCTGAGGACCTGCGGGCCAGTTCTCTATTTCGTTGGACTGGATGGGAAGGGTTTTTCTATTCTCCATAGCCTGAGTAAGCTCGTCCAGACTGGCTGCCTGTACATATGCAGTATCTGCTGCAAAAGCGGAGGAAAATATGGCGGCCGATAGAGTAAAAAGACAGAGTTTTTTCTTTAATTTATGAAGATAAAAAGGCTTTTTATTAAGCCTGAAATGATTAAAAGACATAAAATGACACTCCTATTCAAAATTTAAACATTATTCTAATAATACACTATTTTATCTAAAAACCAAAGATAATTACAAAAAAAAAATAATATTTAATAAATAAATCATCGCGTCCGGTTGGGGCTTTTCATTTATCGTTTTGTGGTGTAAAATGAAGCATAAGAAAATTAAGGAGCAGCTTTATGCGTTTACGGAATATATCAGGCTCGAGAGAAATTATCGGTGAAAGCGAATTCGTTATTAGGGAGCCGGAGAAGCAAAAGGGAAGCTGGCGGAGTGTCTTTGGTAATGACCGGCCCATACACATCGAAATAGGAATGGGAAAAGGCCGTTTTATCATGGATATGGCGAAGGCTTATCCGGACATTAATTATATCGGGATTGAAAAATATTCCAGTGTTTTGCTGCGAGCAATACAAAAGATGGAGCAGAAGGAAGCTCTGCCAAATATCCGTTTTGTACGGATGGATGCCGAGACCATTACGGAGGTCTTCCGGGAAAAGGAGGTGGAGAGGATTTATCTCAATTTTTCCGACCCGTGGCCCAAGGACAGACACGCTAAGCGCCGTCTGCCGTCTAAGGAATTCCTCGCACGCTATGATAAGATATTGACAAAGGAAGGACATCTGGAATTCAAGACGGACAATAAGGATTTGTTCCTATTCGCTTTGGAGGAGTTGGAAAACGCCGGCTGGAGAGCAGAGAAGGTGACCTACGACCTGCACCGGGACGAGGAGATGATGCGGGGAAATATAATGACCGAATATGAAGATAAATTTTCTTCTTTAGGTAATCCTATTTATAAATATATTATTGTGAGATAGAAAGAGAGGTTTAATATGGAATACAAATTTACAACGGCAAATTTTGAGGAAGAGGTTCTGAAATCGGATGTTCCGGTATTGGTGGATTTTTTTGCAGATTGGTGCGGACCCTGTAAGATGATGGCTCCTGTGGTGGAGGAGCTTGCGAAAGAGCTGGAAGGGAAGGTAAAGATAGGTAAGTGCAATGTGGATGAGGAAATGGAGGTAGCACAGAAATATCGAGTGATGTCCATACCTACGTTTATCATATTTAAAGGGGGAGAAGCAGTAAGCGTAACCGTCGGAGGTGTATCTAAGGCGGATTTAGAGAATAAGCTGCAAGAGGCGCTGACGAAGTAATCGAAGTTTTAAATGTTAAGAACACTCGCTCAGCGGGTGTTTCTTGTTGTTTTCAGCCGGCAGGAAAGGCGTGGATATTTTAATGAGTGAGCATAGAAAAAAACGTGTGAGGTACAACAAGAAGCATGTAGCGGTGGTGGCTGGAGCTGGAGCCGCTATCCTTCTTGTGCTGGTACTTGCTGTTATCTTGGTAAAGTCCGTATTTTTTGGAGAGAAAAAGGAGGATACGGAGGTGGCTGCCGTTCAGGTACTTGAAGAAACTCAGGAACCGGCCGAAGAGGAGCCCCTGAAGGAGGCAGAAGGAGAAGCTGATGCGGAGACAGAAAATTTGCATGTAGTCGCCGATGTAGCGGAGATGGACGATGATGAGGACCCTCAGGAAGCGGAAAGCATGGGTGAGGACGGCGCAGGAGCAGCGTCGGATATAAGTGCGGTGATTAAAGGGGCCAATGAAACAGGAGAGGTTTCCTATGGCATCGATGTGGCCAAATGGCAGGGAACCATAGACTGGCAGCAAGTAGCGGACTCCGGCGTAGAATTCGCTATTATCCGTGTGGGCTACCGTACCCAGAAAACGGGAATCATTATGGAGGATCCATTAGCAAAATATAATATGCAGCAGGCTAAAGAAGCAGGGCTTAAATTAGGTGTTTATTTTTTCTCAACAGCGATAACTCAGGAAGAGGCCAGAGAGGAAGCTGCATGGGTAACGAGCTTCATCGCCCAGTATCCCATCACCTATCCGGTAGTTTATAACTGCGAAGGTTTCCAGTCCTCGGAAAGCAGGCAGTACAGCTTGGAGAAAAGTGTAAGGAGCGACTGTGCGGCTGCATTTCTGGATTATGTACAGAACAAAGGATATACTCCTATGTTCTACGCAGCGAAAAATGAGATGCAGGGAAATGCGCTGTGGGATACGGATGAGCTAAGCAGTAAGTACAAGATATGGGTATCTCAGTATCCTGAGCTTCCTTATCCTCAGACTGTCTCGTCCAGCTACAGCGGCACTCATGCTATGTGGCAGTACACTAGTCAGGGCACGGTGCCCGGTGTTCCAAAGGGCGTGGATATGAATGTGGCTTATTTCAGCTATAGTCAGGCGGCGGAGGCGGTGGATGACACTCCTTATGAAGCGGTAGAAGCAGACCCGGAGGCACTGCTGGATATGGCGGAAGTAAATGAGCAAGTAACCGCGAAAATAGAGACAAATCTTCGTTCAATACCGAGTACAGCCAGCGAAGATACAATCGTGGGAAAGTTGAAGAACAAAGAGGTGGTAACCAGAACCGGCATTTCTGCCAGCGGATGGTCAAGGCTTGAGTATAATGGGCAAAGGGTATATGCGGTGAGCAGCTATCTGACTACGGAGCTGGAATATGAGGCTCCGGCAGCAGCAGTACAGCCATCCTCCATTTACCAGCCGGTGAACGAGACGGTGACGGCTAAGAAGGTGACCAATCTAAGGAGCGCAGCCAGTTCGTCAAGTGATGATACGATAGTGGCGGTACTCCAGAACGGAGAAACGGTAACACGTACCGGAATCGGAAGCAACGGCTGGTCACAGGTAGATTATAACGGACAGACCTTGTATGCCATCAGCAGCTATCTGACTACCGATTTAGGATATGTACAGACGACTCCTGATACTTCCGTCTATACCGATGTCAACGAGCAGGTGACACCGAAGATTGAATGCAATCTGCGTACGGAACCGAGTACGGCAAACGAAGGTACGGTAGTGGCAACGATAAGGAATGGGGATGTTGTGACCAGAACAGGAATTAACCCGAATACGGGGTGGTCAAGACTGGACTATAACGGACAGACGGTATATGCGGTGAGCAGCTATCTGACACCGGTGCAGTAAAAAGATAATTATTCATAATATTTGAGTTACGAACAAAGGAGCATTTGAATGTACAAATGCTCCTTTGTTTTTTATCTTATAGGAAAGTACGTCCTATAAGATAAAAGCGGTGCGCAGCTTCGCGCGCGGAACAAAAGCTGTGCTGCCGGCGTATTTAGCGCAAGAGTGTGCGAAGCACACTTTTGTTCTCTTATAGGAAAGGCCTTGCTATGGTAACGGGATAAGGTAATGATTCCTATAGAGCAAAAACTGCTTGTTTCGGTCTGGTTTTAAGGATAATATTTTGGGCTGCCGTCAAACTCAAATTTGTTTAAATCACCCCGGTAATGAGCAAAGGCATAATCAATAATAATACCTTCCGATGTAGTAGATATGTTATGGAAGTAAAGCATAGGAGCATTTATCTTGACATTCAGCAGTTCAATATCCTCGGAAGTAGCATTCATTGCAGAAACAATGGTTTTTGTATTGGCAATCTGCGTTTCCGGATTGGTCATTAATAATTCATATAAAGAATAAGATTTGAAATCATAGCTCAGAATAAAAGAACACAAGTCATATGGTATATAATTTTGAAAAGTTACCATGGGAATATCATCGGCAAAGCGCCTTCTGAACATAGAAATGACTTTTTGGTCCGGCTTTAGATTCAATTTTCCGGCGATTTCCGGTGTGGGAGTAACAACGCTTAAATCTATCAGTTCTGTCCGGGGCGTTTTTCCCAATCTTGAAATCTGCTGATAGAAAGGTTCAAAAGAACGAATGTAGCTGGAGTTCTGCTCCGGTTTCGTTACAAAGGTTCCTTTACTGGCTTTTCTTATCAGCCACCCTTCCTGAACGAGTTCCGATATAGCCTGTCTCACCGTAGAACGGCTGATGTGATAAAATTCTACTAATTCGCTTTCCGTAGGGATTGCATCTCCTACTGCAAAGCAGTTGTCTTTGATATCATTTAATAAAATTGTTTTCAATTGAAAGTACAGCGGAATCGGTGTACTTTTATCTATTTTCTTTTGGAATAGTTGCATGGTTTTCCCCCTTAGTAATTATTTGCTACTTATTTACATGTTTTATATGCTAACGATATATTGATAGACCGTATAAAAATATAATTATGTTCGGATAATAAAACAATTAGCATATCAGTAATAAATATTATAGTAATCATATGATATAAAAATAAAAATTGCAAGAGAAAAAGATATGATTCAGAAATTTCATACAAAATCATTCGATAAAAAAGCATCAAAAATTAGGCATTATATATAAAAATAAAATAATATATTGACTTTTTTTATCACATATGCAATTATAATAACATACCAATGTACGTACAATACAATAAAAAGAAAACAAAAATAATCTTTCACCGAGAAAAGGATAACAACAGATCATGAAGATACTTTGTATAGGAATGATGGTATGCGACACATTGCTTTCTCCTGTGCCTTCCAATATTTTGGAGCTGGATAGTGTGAGCATCAATAAACCGTCTGTATGCTGCGGAGGAGATGCTTTAAATGTAGCAATTGGTCTTGCTAAATTAGATAATCCCGTATCAATAATAGGAAGAATTTCAAATGATACAAATGGTAAGTTTATTCTGAATGAATGTAAAAAATATAACATTGATGTTTCCGGCGTGATTTATGATGAAGAGTGTGCCACTGCGGCTTCCTATGCGCTGATCGACGAAAAAGGGGAAAGACATTTCCTTTCGGAAAAATCTATTTTCGAAAGATTGCAAGGTAAGGATATTTCAGATAAAGCAATTGAGGATGCAGATATTATTTATATCGGTTCTGCCATGGCTCTTCGTAAAATGGATGAGGAAGGCATACGCAGCGTATTCTCAAGGGCACACGAGCAAGGGAAAATAACCGTTATGGACGCAGCCATCAACAGAGAGGATCCCCACAGGGATTGGCTGAAATATTTGGCTCCGGCCTTTATGGAGACCGATGTGTTCTTTCCCAGCATCGATGAAGCGATTAAAATAACCGGGGAAACAAATCCAGAAAAAATAGCAGAATATTTCAGACCGTTTTCTATAAAAGTATTCGGAATTAAATTAGGAGCTTCAGGCTGTTTTGTCACGGATTTTAAGAATAAAAGATTTATTGGATGTCCCGAGAATATGCCGGTAGTTGATACGACCGGCGCAGGAGATTCTTTTATGGCAGGTCTGATAAGCGGTCTGGCAAGAGGTTTTGATGTTTTTTCCAGCACGCAGCTTGCCGTAAGCGTTGCGACTAAAAATGTAGGTGCCGTAGGTGGAACGGCAGGAATTCCCAATTTCGAAGAAGCTTATCTTTTTTACAAAGAAAACTATCAATAAAATGTCGCTGCACAATTTAGTTATTATCAAGCTTAATAAAATAATAAGCTTGAAAAATAAATGCTCACTAACATATTTACGGATTCACACACACTATATAAAATCCGTAAGAAGAAAGGATGAAAGTTATGAAATTTGCACCAATGAAAGAAATCCTCAAATTAGCGGAGGAACAAAAAGTTGCATACGGCGCGTTTGTAACAGTTTCTTATGAGACTGCACTGGCGGCTATCGAGGCAGGATCCGAACTCAATTGCCCGGTAATCTTTATTACCGGAACAGATTGCTGTGATCTGATGGGAGGATTCGAAGGAACGGTAGAGACCGTAAAAAGAGCTGCGGCAAATTCAAAAGTGCCTATTGCGCTTCATTTAGACCATTGCCGTACCTATGAAGAATGCGTACAGGCTATTCAGGCGGGATATTCTTCCGTTATGATCGATGGCTCGTCCCTTCCGTTTGAAGAGAACATAGCGCTCACCAAAAAAGTAGTGGATTATGCGCACACATTAGGTATTACAGTAGAGGGAGAACTGGGAAAACTTGTAGGTGAAGAAGGAAACTTAGTGGTAAAGGGTCCGGAAGGCGCACAGACCGATCCACAGGAAGCAAAGGAATTCGTGGAAAGGACAGGCGTCGATTGCCTGGCAGTCAGCATCGGAACACAGCATGGACATTATATAGCGGCGCCTCAGTTGAACATAGAAAGGCTGAAAGCGATCCAGGAAGTAGTCGAAGTACCTCTTGTATTGCACGGAGGCTCCGGAACGCCTATCGATCAGGTACAGGAATCCATACGTAACGGTATCCGGAAGATCAATGTGGCTACGGACGTTCTTACAGCGGTGGCCGATTCTTTTGAAGAACTGAAGAAACAGCCCGGATTCAAATATAATACGGCAATGTTCATTAATTCTAAAAATGCGGCAAAAGAACTTATTAAAGGCAAGATGAAGGATTTCAGGTTCGAGAAGTGATCCCAATGATATTATGCCTTGAAAAGGGTATTATATAAAACTATAATTGCTAGTTAATTTAAAATGGAGGACAGGTTATATGAAAAAGAGAATGGTAAGTGTATTATTGGCAGCAGTTATGACGTTATCTTTAATGGCATGCGGTGCAAAAGAAACCGCACAGGAAGCACCTGCGGCAGAGACTCCCGCTTCTTCTAAGGAGGAGCCGGAAGAAGAGGCGCAGGAGGAGGAGCCTGCGGCAGAAACAGCCTCTGATGTAAAATCCACTGTTATTTGGAGGGCGTTTGATGACCAGTTCCAAAGCGGCTTTAGAATCATCATGCAGAACGAAGAAGAAAAAATAGGCGGTATCACTCTTGATATGCAGGATGCAGCAAATGACGTTTCCACAGCAATCAGTAAGCTTGAGGCGGCTTTGACGAAAGGTACCGATGTTGTTGCTATCTGTGCACCTGATCGTGAAAGTACGGAGACTATGGCTCAGAAGACGAACGAAGAAGGGGTGCCGGCAGTATTTTTTAACATGGAACCTATGGAGACGACTATGCAGACCTATGACAATATTTATTATGTAGGCGCTCAGGCTAAGGAGTCAGGTGAAATGTGTGCGCAGGCATTAATAAATTACTGGAACAGCAATAAAGAAGTTGCAGATAAGAATAAGGACGGAGTTGTTCAGCTCGTTATTTTGCAGGGAGAAATCGGGCAGCAGGACGTTGTGCTTCGTACCCAGGCTTATGAGGAAACTTTAAAAGCACAGGGTATTGATTATGAAGTACTGGCGATGGATACAGCCAACTGGGATCAGGCACAGGCGCTGGATAAGATGAATGCATGGATTACAGCTTATGGAATTGACGGAATAGAAGGTGTTCTTTGCAATAATGATAATATGGCAATGGGTGCAATGCAGGCATGTATCAATAATGGATACAATAATGGCGATGCGGACAAATTTGTTCCTATTGTAGGAATCGATGCAAATATCGATGCGTTGGAAGCAATGAAAGCGGGCTCTTTATTGGGAACGGTACTTAATGACAGATTAAGTCAGTCTGATGCTATTATCAATGTAATCAAAGCTGCAAAAGAAGGTAAAGAGGTTACGGAAGAAGTGGTGGGAGTTGATTGCACGATTGATGGAAAATATGTATGGGTTCCTTACGTAATTGTAGATTCGAGCAACCTGGATTCCACATTGGAACTTATGAGTTCTATTTCACAGTAAAACGTGCCGTCAGATCATTGATTTGTTTGAAAGGGTGCCGGATAGTAATAAGGCTTCCGGTCACCCTTCCTATAATTTAGCAAGGGAGGATTATTACTTTGGAAAAGTACCGATTGAAAGTAAGTAATATGTCAAAATCTTTTCCGGGCGTAAAGGCGCTGAATAATGTACAGCTGGCAGTAAGACCGGGTTCGGTGCATGCTTTAATCGGAGAAAACGGTGCCGGTAAATCAACATTGATGAAATGCCTGTTCGGATTGTATCATCCGGAGGAAGGGACGATAGAGCTGGACGGCGAAAAAGTGAATATCACAGATCCGAATACTGCTTTGAAATTAGGCATCTCCATGATACATCAGGAATTGAATCCGATTCCTTACCGCAATGTGATAGACAATATGTGGGTGGGAAGATTTGAGAAAAAAGGGCCCATTGTAGATGAAGAACGGATGAAAGCAAAGACAGAAGAGCTGCTTCAGGATTTGGAGTTTGATATTCCGGCAGAGACACTGGCAAAGGATTTATCCGTTTCTCAGATGCAGGCAATAGAAATAGCCAAAGCGGTATCTTATGATGCCAAAGTTATCATAATGGACGAACCGACCTCTTCTTTGACAGTTGCGGAGACGAAACATCTTTTTCACATTATCAACCGTCTGAAGGCAGAAGGGCGTTCTATTATATATATATCCCATAAGCTGGAAGAAATATTTGAAATTGCAGATGAAATAACAGTAATGCGCGACGGACAATACGTAGGAAGATGGGATATCGAGGATATAACCATCGATGAATTAATTCATCAGATGGTGGGACGTAATATGGAAGAACGGTTTCCTCCTTCCGAGGATACCATACAGGATAAGGTGCTTTTAAAGGTTGAGAATCTGACGAGTGCCGAGGAACATTCATTTGAACATATCAGCTTTGAACTTCATAAAGGAGAAATATTGGGGATCGGCGGTTTGGTAGGTGCCCAGAGAACGGAGCTGGTGGAAGCTATTTTCGGGCTCAGAAAGATTATCTCCGGAACGCTTACTATGGACGGTAAGACAATTCAGAATAATACACCGCAGGATGCCATTAAGAACAAATTTGCATTGCTGACCGAAGAGAGGCGTTCCACAGGAATTATTCCCATGCTTTCCGTATGGGATAATACTCTGGCAGTTGCATATAAAAAGCTGGCTGATAATATTATCGGATATATTAATAAACAAAAAATAGAAAAAGATGTGGACAGAGTATGTAAAGACTTAGATGTCAGGATGGCGGGCACGGAAACATTGATTAAAAATCTGTCCGGAGGGAATCAGCAAAAAGTCCTGGTAGGAAGGTGGCTGCTTTCAGACTGCGATATCCTTATTCTGGACGAGCCCACAAGAGGTGTGGATGTAGGCGCGAAATATGAAATTTATAGAATTATGAGAGATCTCATAAAAAAAGGAAAAGCGATCATCATGGTATCTTCAGAAATGCCGGAGCTTCTTGGCATGTCGGATACTATCATGATTATGTGTGAAGGAAAGCTATCCGGAGTATTAAAGCAAAGCGAGGCAACTCAGGTGGAAGTAATGAAGTATGCAACAAAGTTTTCTAATAAGGCAAAAGAGGAGGCTTCCGAATGAAAACTATAAACATCAAAAAAATCTTGGTCGATAAGGCACTTGTTATCGTGCTGCTATTTATGATTATTGGAATTATTATTATAGAACCTTCTTTTTTGCAGTGGCGTGTGTTCACTGATATTATCACACAGTCGGCAGTAAAGATGATTTGTGCGCTGGGTCTTATGTTTCCGCTTTTGATTGGAGGAACGGATCTTGCGGGAGGCAGGCAGGTAGGTCTGGCGGCAGTGCTGGTTGCATCCATGTCCCAGATGAGTACCTATTCGAACAGATTCTGGCCCAATCTTCCCGAACTCCCCATTATTATTCCCATGCTTGTAGCCATTGCGGCAGTAGCAGTCATCGGTGCAATAAACGGATTTATGGTTTCCAGATTAAAGATGGCTCCCTTCATTGCAACATTTGGTATGTCTACTATCGTATACGGTATTAACTGTCTTTATTTTGCCAAAAAGCCTAATAACTCACAGCCTATAGGCGGAATCCGGGAAGATTTAAGGTTTTTGAGCAGCTATAAAATATTTGACCAGGTCAGCTTGCTTGTTGCCATTGCGATTGCAGCCGTAGTTATCGTATGGTTTGTACTGAATAAGACAGTATTCGGAAAAAATATTTATATCGTAGGCGGCAATGCAGATGCGGCCAGAGTATCAGGTGTCAACGTAGGAAAAGTGATCATGGCGGTCTTCATTATTGAAAGCTGCCTTGTAGGACTTGCAGGTATCATGGAGGTGGCAAGGACCGGCGGCGCTAACAGCTCCTATGGTATGGCGTATGAATTCGATGCGATTTCATCCTGCGTGGTCGGCGGTGTATCTTTAAGCGGCGGAATAGGAAAAGTATCAGGAGCGGCCATAGGTGTGATCATTTTTACATTTATCAGTTATGGTCTGGCTTTTATCGGAGTAAACTCGAATTGGCAGTTAATTATCAAGGGTATTATAATTTGCAGTGCGGTTGCTCTGGACATGAGAAAAAATGCTTAACAAGAAAGGAACTAATAGGAATGAAAAGAGTAAAGTTATCGGATAAGCTGTCTCTTTCCGCGATTGTGCAGGGATTCTGGAGACTGGAAGACTGGAATATGACGGCAAAGGAATTGACAGATTATATGAACGCCTGCATCGAAAAAGGAGTAACTACTTTTGATACGGCGGAGATTTATTCGGCCACTCTGTGTGAGAAGTTAATGGGAGAAGCTTTTGAAGAGGACAAAACGATCAGGGACAGGATAGAGCTTGTCTCCAAGACAGGCATATTCCAGCAGGAAATTAACGGAAGTACTTTTGGATATTATGATACTACTTATGATAGAATCATCCGTTCCTGTAAAGAAAGCCTGCAGCGTCTTAAGACGGATCATCTCGATCTGTACTTAATTCACAGAGAGGATCCCTGCTTTGATCCGTGGGAAACGGCAAGGGCATTAAAAGACTTAAAAAAAGCAGGAATGGTAAAAGAAGTCGGTGTATCCAATTTTGATCCCTTCAAGTTCGATGCTTTGAACAAAGCGATGGATGGTAAACTTGTAACCAATCAAATCGAATGGAATCCGGTATGCTTTGAACATTTTGAGAGCGGTATGATGGATTATCTGGCATTACATAAGGTTCATCCTATGATTTGGTCACCGCTTGCAGGAGGAAGACTTTTTAAAGGAAAAGACTCTCATTGTGAAAAAGCAATGGAGAAAATAAGGGAAATCGCAGCAAGGCACGGGGAAGAACCGGATACGATCATCTATGCATGGCTGATGTATCATCCGGTGAAAGCGATGCCGCTTTTGGGAAGTAATAAACTGAACAGGCTTGACCTTGCGATAAAAGCACTGGATGTGAAGCTTGAACATTATGAATGGTATGAAATATATGTGGCAAGCGGCCAACAGGTTTTAAGATAATTCTGAAGTGAGAATTCCGTAAAGGAGTTCTCATTTTTTT
>JAEWPN010000025.1 GCA_023399455.1 Bacillota bacterium | reverse complement strand
TTCAGATTCTCTTCTACGGTTTTATGTTGGTCTCTGCCGATAAAAGTAGTTACCATATTTACGCCTAACTTTGCACTGAACAAAATAATCTGTTTCAGATGGGCGATATTTGCCTCTCTCTTTTCCAGATTGCCGTCCAGCGTATTCGGATAGAACGCTAAAGAAGAAATTTCAATAGATTTATTTCCGCAATAGTCCTTAATATAGTCTATATAGCTATCCTCCGTACGATTAACATCTATATGGCTGACTCCCGCATATCTCCTTTCCGCCTTGCCGTTTGGCCAGCAGGCAACCTCCACACAGGAAAATCCCAGCTCTGCCGCCGTATCTATCATTTCTTCAAAGCTGTCTTTTTCAAGAATTGCGCTTACAAATCCTAATTTCATATTTATTGCTCCTTTCAAAGCCCGGTAATTTCTTATCTCTCTATTTGAACGGTTCTGCCTGTCCTTGAGCTCTCCACACAGGCAAAAACCGCTTCCATTGCGTTCAGCGCAGTCTGTCCGTTCAACTCGGGTTCCCTTCCTGTCCTTAACGCATCCGCAAACATATCTATGACACCTGACGTTGTCTGATTATCGTTTGTCTGGATTTTATCTATACAATATTTAACCGTCTCTCCGTCTTTCATTTCCAATATAATTGAATAATCGGGATCGCTGTATATCTTCATTACTCCTTCTGTTCCATAGATGACCGTGGAATTATTCTCATTCCCGTAACAGGTCCACCCTGCCGTCATCGTTCCCACGATGCCGCTTTGCATCTTGTAAATACAAAAAGCATTATCATCTACGCCTATCTTGTTGCCGGATGCGTCCGTTTTTTCCAATGTAGTCAGAACGGCTGTGGCTTCCGTTACTTTTTCTCCTGTCAGATATTGGATCAGATCCGTTTTATGTATTCCCAAATCAGCCATAGCTCCCAGGACAGCCTTGGATTTATCGAAAAACCAGGTGTTTTTCCCTGCGTCTATACTCCATGTCTCCGGTCCTTTATGGACGAACATCGCCTGAAAGGTGATTACCTTTCCTATTGTTCCGGCATCTATCAGCTCCTTTGCTTTTCCATGAGCCTTTGTCAGACGCTGATTATGTCCGATCATCAGTATTCTCCCTGTTCTCTCCGATGCCTCTACCATTGCCTTGCACTCCTCCAGAGTCATTGCCATAGGCTTCTCACAAAGAACGTGCTTTCCCGCTTCCAGTGCCTTTATCGTAATTTCCGCATGAACATGATTCGCGGCACATACGCTTACCGCATCGATTTGAGGATTCTTCAGCATCTCTTCATAGGAATCGTAAGCAATTCCTCCATGCACATTCGCCAAAGCTTCCGCTCTTTCCCTGCTTACATCGTAAAATCCCGCTATCTTTACGTCATTCAGCGCCGTGTATTCCGGTATATGTCTGACCTGTGCGATTTTTCCGCATCCGATAATACCAATATGAAACATATATCCTTCCTCCTTTAGTTTTTATTCAGTAAATTTACCCTTAACGCGCTGATACCAAGGGCAATGATTATAATAGCTCCGGAAGCAATTTCCTGAAGATACGGATTAACTCCCAGAATATTAAGAACATTGGATATCAATCCCATAAGAAGTACACCAAAAAAAGTACCTATAATGTTTC
The DNA here is from genome assembly GCA_023399455.1 of Bacillota bacterium. GTDB lineage: Bacteria > Bacillota > Clostridia > Lachnospirales > Lachnospiraceae > Kineothrix > Kineothrix sedimenti. The sequence goes on along the minus strand of JAEWPN010000025.1, from coordinate 11,932 downwards.
CTTTGCCGCCGCTGATAGGAACACCGCCTATTACCACCGCTCCCATCGCCTGCAGTTCCATGCCCGCACCCGATGACGGAAGCGCCGACCCGACTCTTGACAGCAAAAGGACGGCTGCCACGCCCACGAAAAAACCATTCAACACAAAAAATATCAATTTATTCCCGGTAACGCTTATTCCCGCGAGAAATGCGGATTTCTCATTGCAGCCAATGGCAAACAGCCTTCTGCCGATTTGTGTATATTTTAAAATGACATGTACGATGACATAACCGATCAGACTGATCACAAATATTAACGGTATTATATTTAAGACCTTTGTTTTGCTTAAAAAGCCGAATTCTCCATATACGGTACGAATCACACCTTTTGTTATGAAAAGTGCGGCTCCCGTATAGACACTCGTAGTTGCCAATGAAATGATAAAGGACGGTGCCTTAAACAGTATTGCTAATATTCCGTTTAACAGAGTACACAGCATGCTCACCAGAATGCCTGCTGCCGACGCAGCAAATCCGTTCACTCCCGCGTTGATTAAAATTGCCGTAATACAGCAGGTGAGCCCGATAATAGCACCTACCGAAATATCAAAATTTCCCGAAATTATTATAATAGACGCCCCGGCTGCCACAAGCCCCAAAACAGCAATCTGCTCAAAGATATTCATAATATTGTTCACCATCAAAAATCTGGGATTTATGGTTGCCGTTATTGCAGAAATCAGTAAAATAACCATTAAAAGAATCAGCCATTGCGACCTGAGTAATGTTTGTTTAATCTTTATATTCATTGTCTGTCTCCTTTTCCCGTTCGCCCGTTTCCTCTACTCCCATATAGGCCTTTAAGAGCTTGTCCTCAGTCACTTCTCTTGCATTAAAAACATGTGTCAGTTCTCCGTCTTTCATTACACCGATCCGATCGCTCATAGACAGTAACTCCGGCATATTGGAAGAGACCATAATAATAATCTTACCCTGCTTGGCCAGTCCCTCCATAAGCCGGTATATTTCCTCCCTGGCTCCTACATCCACGCCTTTGGACGGTTCATCGAAAATGTATATATCCCCCTGCATGGAAATCCATCTGGAAATTACTACCTTCTGCTGATTTCCGCCGCTGAGTTTCCCTACCTCATGTTGTTGGTCGAAGACCTTAATGTCCAGTTGCCCGATCTGCTCCCCAACGAGCTTCGATTCCTCTTTCAAGCTTAAAAAGAACTTGTTTTCGTTTCTGGTAATAGAAATATTTTCTTTTACAGAGCGCTCCAAAAAAAGGCCTTCGCCTTTTCTGTCTTCCGAGACATAACATATTCCTCTTTCAATTGCATTTTTAGGGCTTGCAGGCGTTATTTCCTTCCCATCCAGATAAAGCTTGCCCGACTCCTGCCTGTCAGCACCGAATATCATTCTGACCAGCTCAGTCCGTCCGGCGCCCACCAGGCCTCCCAAGCCAAATATTTCGCCTCTCGATACCGAAAAACTCACATTTTTGACCAGACCGTTTCCACTGTAGCTTTTTATCTCCAAGGCATTGTCACCCGTATCAAAATTTCCCTTTTGATAGAAGTTTGACGCGTCTCTGCCGACCATATCCTTTATCAGCTGTTCCTGCGTTGTTTCTTTTAACACCCGTTCACATATACTGTGCCCGTCTTTCAGCACGAGAGCACGGTCTCCCACTCGATATATTTCCTCAAAATAATGCGAAATATAAATAATTCCAATTCCGTCCTTTTTCAATTGACCGATAAGCTGCATCAATGATGCCGTTTCCTCTTCGCCCAGCGATGCGGTGGGCTCGTCCATAATAATAACTTTCGCTTCTTTATACAGCGCTTTCGCGATCTGCAGGTTTTGTTTCTGTCCGGGAGACAAATCTTCCACCATAGCATCGGGGCGGATCCGAATCTTAAGACGGTCGAGCAGTTGCTCCGTAATCTTTTCCTGCTCCCTCCGGTTAATGAAGATTCCGCCGAATTTGATTTCTGATCCTTGAAAAATATTGTCGGAAACAGTCAGTGTATCTACCAGATCCACATCCTGATAAATCGTTGCTATTCCAAGCTTAATAGCCTCCGACGGCTGCATCTTGTCATAATGCTTATCGAATAACACAATTTCTCCACTATCCGGTTTCTCAGCCCCCGATAAGATTTTGATCAATGTAGACTTCCCGGCGCCGTTTTCTCCTACAAGGCAAAGCACTTCTCCTGCCCACAAAGACAAGCTGACATCATGCAATACCTGTATGCCGGAAAATGATTTATTAATTCCCTTTAATTCGAGTATTTTTTTCAATGTATCTTATCTCCTTTATAAAGGAAAAGCAGTCAATGACTGCCTTTCCTTAACCACATTAATTACTTCATTAAATCCGGAAAATACTCGTTGGTCAAATCCCAATAAATATCATTGACCTCCCACGGTACTACCTTAGATTCATCATTGATATTCTCTTGATCAACAGGCATGATAGGCAGCATAACCGCTTGTTCCACCGCTGTGCTGCTGCCGGTTACATATTGATCCAGCACAAGGAAAGATACCAGCCCTTCCCATCCGGGGGAAGAAGAAATTGTATAGCTCAGTTTACCGTTCTCAATAAGAGGAAGACCGGCAGGAGAGCCGTTCTGAGCGATTACCGTGTACTGATCCAACAGATTATTGTTTTCCAGCATTTGAACAACAGCAGCAGCCATATCTTCATTCATTACATATATGATGGAGAATTCTTTGCCGGAAGAAATCAGATCCTGTGCAACATTTACTGCCTCGCTGGGGTCATACTTGCCCTCTCTTATGTCGATACATTCATTCTGTCCCAATTCTTCGGATTTTGCAGTCATCGCTTCATTTATCATCTGGCAAGGTACCGATTCAAAATTACCCGTAATAATAACATAATTTTCGCCTGCATGATTATCTGCCATCCACTGCGCATAATTATTTCCCATTTCTACCCAGTCGAAATCAATTGCAGCAACGATATCCTGTTCCGCATCCAGCGCTGTAGCACAGGAGTCTGTAGCCACTACCGGAATGCCGGCCTCTGCGAATTTTTCGGCAGCGATTTTTGCTCCATTTTCATTAAAGGAGAAAATACAAACACCATCAACTCCCTGATTTATCATTGCATCGATATTGGCAACTTCTTTGCTGGCATCGTAATCCGAGTTAAGTACCACTACGTCATAATCCGCTTTTTCTGCTCCCATCTGGAAACCTTCTACGTTTCTCTGATACCATGTATCAGGGCCGGGTGTGATATAACCATATACCTTCTTATCCCCTGCACTGGTTTCTTCTGTCTGAGGCTCACTATTACCCGTTTCTTCTTTCGTTTCCGCCGCCTGCTGATTATCCGCTGCAGTATCTGTGCTCTCAGTCTTCTGACACGCAGTAAGACTTAGCACCATAACGGATGCACACAGTAAAGCCACTACTCTCTTGTACATTTTCTTTTTCATACTTTTCTCTCCTTATAATGTGTTTTTTAGAAATCTGAGACCTTCTCTTGCCAAAGTATCCTGATCCTTGGCCAGCGGTCTCCATAAAGAAACTGCTCTTGCAATTTCTTTTATGTCGGTTGTAAATGATTCGATTACGACAGAGCCGTCATAATTAATATCAGCAAGCGCCTTTTTAATTTCCGGCCAGTTGAAATGATCCTCTCCCGGTGTTCCCCTGTCATTGGCACAGGCATGAAAGTCATACAGCTTATTCCCTGCCAGCCGTATTGCCGAGGGAATATCCTTTTCTTCGATATTCATATGGAAGGTATCCAATAAAAATCCTACATTATCCTGCTTCAATTCATCCATAAGCATAAGACCCTGATTAACCGTATTCATAAAGTCAGTTTCAAACCGGTTCAACGGTTCCAGTGCAAGCTTTACATTTTTGGAAGCAGCATACTCTGCGATACGTTTCATATTCTCAAGCACATATTTTCTTTGTCTTATGCGTTCTTCACCGCCTGCTATCCCGGTCTTTCCCGTCGCGGCATACATGGGGCCTGCCACATAAGGCGAACCTGTCACCTCCGCCATATCGATCAGAGTCTTTATATATCGCATACCTTCTTCTCTGTATTCCGTTACATCGGAGCCTATGTCCCGTCTTTCACCGAAGGCACCGCAAATGTGCACCGCAATTCCTGTCTTATCCGCTTCTTCCTTCACTAATTCAATATCGATGACATCCGGATTCTCGACCCCGATTTCATAAATATCGAATCCCATATCCTTCGCGTGCTGCAATTGATTTAATGTATGGCTGGAAAAAGGAGAAACCCATACATATGAACTTATTCCATATTTCATATCGCACCTCGTTTTACTGTAAAATTATTTTATTTCTGTAAATTTACATTTTCATAATATTCTATTTTGCCATAATTGTCAAATGTGTATTTAAATTTTTTTAATTTTTGGTAATTATAAATAAATATTTTTTTATATTTTTGTATATTATTTTTTTTCATCCTTAAAAATAATGTAAAAATTATTTTTTACACTATTTTTTACATTTTTATTTACATTTCACTTCCTATTAGCTATACTTAGTAAAGTAAAAAAATTTAAACGGGGGATTTGTTATGACACAAAATTCAAAAATAACAATAGAAGAGATTGCACAGAAAGCCAATGTTTCCATCGCAACCGTCTCAAGAATTCTGAACAATAAAGATACTGTAAAACCAGCTACCAGAGAAAAAGTAATTTCCATAATGGAAGAACTGCAGTTTAAACCCAAAGCTCCATCCAGTCTTAATAATTCAAAAAGCAGGGTTATTCTCATGTGTGTTCCTGATTTTAACAACCCTTTTAATTCACTTGTCATTGACGGCGTGCAAAAAGCAGCTCATGATAACGGCTATGATGTACTGCTGCTGCAATCCAAGGATTATTATACCGAAAGCGATGATTATTTAAACATTCTAAAAAATAACTCTTTGGCGGGTATGCTCATTTTGTCTTCCGCTCCCAATAACAAATTATTGGAGGAGCTGAGTTTCCGCTGTCCTGTGGTAATGTGTTCGGAATATTCCGAAACTTACGGCGTGTCTTATGTGAGCATCGATGACGTGGCCGCCGCACAGAAAGCAGTAAACTATTTAATTTCCATAGGATGCAAAAAAATCGGATTTTTAAATTGTAATATGAAATTTAAATACGCGAGACATCGCGAGAAGGGTTACCGGCTTGCCTTAGAAAATGCCGGTCTGGAAATGAATCCCGAATGGACTGCCCATATTTCTTCTATTAACTTCAATTCTGCGCTCTCACATGCAAGACATATTTTAAGCCTTCAAAGCAGACCGGATGCATTGTTCTGTACATCCGACTATTTCGCAGTCAGCGCGATCCGTGCTGCCAACGAGCTGGGTATAAAGGTACCGGAAGAATTGTCTATTATCGGTTTCGACAACATCGACTTGTCCCTGATGTGCAATCCGCCCTTAACGACCATCGAACAGCCATGTTTTGATATCGGATTTCAGGCCTGTGAACTCCTTATCGAAAAAATACTGAACCCCAATACACCGGATAAGCAAGTAATACTGCATACAGAACTGGTTGTACGGAATTCTACAAAACTTTAAAGGTTGAACCCCTGTTCCTTTCCCTGCCTTCACGGCGGTATTTTCCTTACAAACTGTGAAGGCTTTGTTGTTTAGCGGCTTCCATTCTTATAACGTATATTTTGCTATTTCATCTCCCATCAATTTCACCGCCTTTGCCAAATCCGCATCCTCGCAGTTACATATACACAGGCGTATTCCTTCCGAAACGGCAAATCCGTCCAGATAGCAGTCTTTTATACTATTTACCCGAACATTACATTTAGCCAGACCGTTTACTACTTTCTCCGCTACGCCTTTTTCCATTTCAATAAAGGCATATATACCAGTGGATGGAATATGATATTTGACATCACTTGAAAAAAAGAGTCCGCACGCTTCTCTTAAGGCTTCCATCTTATTTTTATAGAACTTCTTCGTTCTTAACACATGAGATCTATACATACGGCTTTTCAGATATATTTCCAAGGCCCCCTGGGTCAGGACCGGAGTATTTATATCCATGCTTTGCTTGTAATGTATAAATTCCTTTTTCAGCGGTTCCGGTATGATAGTCATACCAAGGCGCAATCCAGGCAGTAATGTCTTGGAAAAGCTGCGGATATAAATAACCCGCTCCTTCCCGCCCATGGCATAGAGGGAATCCACCTTTTCCTCCAGCTCTAAATCTGCCAGATAATCGTCCTCCACAATATATACCTCATATCGGTTGGCCAGCCTTATAATTTCCCGTTTTTGTTTCTCATGATAGCTGAACCCCGTGGGGTTTTGGAATCTCGGCATGGTATAGAAGAACTTAATATCACCCGTTTTAAAAAGCGCTTCCAATTCCTTTAAATCAATCCCCTCTTTTCCCCTTCTTATCCCTATGACAGGTATCTTATTGCAGCTTAATGCCTGAAGCATGACCGCATAAGTCGGCTGCTCCACAATGACTTTTGTACCGCCACCGGGAAACGGCATGGCTGCCAGAATATATAAAGCCTGCTGGGCACCGTTAGTAATAAAAATATCCTGCTGCCTTGTAAAAATATGAAAATTCATCAGATGCTTAACCAAAACTTCCCTTAATTCCTCCATTCCCTGGGGCGGAGCATATTCCATAAGCTTATTTTGATAGATAGAAATTGATTTCTCCATACAGTGATAAAAGTCCTTATAAGGGTTAATCGAATCCGGAGGCCTTACAGTAATCAGATCGATCTCATCCCCGGCTTTTGAAAGCCTGCCCATGGATTTCACCACGTAAAAACCGCTTTTGGGTGCTGCGTATATCAAATGCTCCTCTTCTAAAAGCCTGTAAGCTTTTACAACAGTATCTGAATTATACCCCGATGCCCTGGCATAGGATTGAATGGATGGCAGCTTTTCGCCCGGCTTTAAGTCGCCCTTATATATTCTGTCTTTGATGGAATCGGCTATTTGGTTATATTTGTACATGCCTCTCCCTCCTTTCACACGATATCTATACCGGTACAGATACCTTTTTCGATTCTTGTTTTTCCCGTCCGGTCCGCATAAGATTACTATAATCATACCACAGAGCAAAGAAGGAGAATATATGACCATGAAAACTTTTCCGTTGGATTTCAAAGATTTAAAGAACCTTATCTGCGAGTATCCCACCCCATTTTATCTCTATGACGAGAAGGCGATCCGGCGGAATATACGCCGTTTATTTAAAGCTTTTTCCTGGAATGCAGGCTTCCGGGAATACTTCGCCGTGAAATCCACACCCAATCCATTCCTGATGCAAATATTCAAGGAAGAGGGCTGCGGCGTGGACTGTTCTTCCGAAACAGAATTGATCTTGGCCGATTCCAGCTTCTTTCGCAAAGAAGAAATCATGTTTACCTCTAACGTGACTTCTGCCGCAGAATTTAAAAAAGCGAATAGCCTGAATGCAATTATCAATCTGGACGATTTTTCTCATATCGATTATTTGCAAGAGCATACGGATATTCCGAAGCTTATCTGCTTTCGATTAAATCCCGGCGGGACTATCCAGTACGAAGGCAAAACAATACTGAATTACAATGACCACAAGTTCGGGTTTACAAAGGAACAGTTTATAGAAGGTGTTACTTATTTAAAAAAGAGAGGAATCAGACGCTTCGGCTTACACAGCCAGTTCGGGTGCCACAGAACTGAAACGGATTATTTCGAAGAAAATGCCCGCTCATTATTTGAAGAGGTTGTCGATATCTGTCATAAAACCGGTATAAAGTTTGAATTCATTAATCTGGCAGGAGGCTTGGGAATCCCCTATAAGGACGATGCTGACGGTGCGGATATTGAAGCAGTGAGTCATGCCATCCAAAAAGCCTATAAGGATATTTTGGAACCGGCGGGCCTGGCACCGCTTCCCTTATATATCGAATTCGGTATTTTCATGACCGGCCCTTATGGTTATTTTGTATCTTCAGTCCTCCATATCAAGAAAAACTACAGGACATTCCTGGGTCTGGATGCTTCCACCAACAGCTTTATGAGCCCTTCCAGATATACCGATTATCATCATATAACCGTTGCCGGCAAGGAAGAGAAGGCATACGATCATACTTATGATATTACCGGAGCTTTATGTGAAAACAGGGACCGTTTCGCGGCGAACAGGCGACTCCCATGCATAGAAGCCGGCGATATCCTGATATTTCATGATGCAGGAGCCTATACCTATTCTCATGCCAATAATTTTAACGGAAGGTTACGGCCTGCAGAACTGCTGCTCCGCCAGGATGGCTCCGTACGTCAGATACGACGGCCGGAATCGCCTGCCGATTACTTTTCGACCTTGGATTTCCCGATAAAATATGAGTAGCAGCCCCCTGCCGCCCTTTCATTTATCCTGCAACTGTTTTAGCATTTTCATGTCGGAAATAATATATCCTTTCAAACGGCTTCGTAATGCTCCACATGTTTTTGCGTCGCACGCACTGTGTTTCCGGCTATGTAAAAACTACAATCGGCGGAACTGCAATTCTGTTTTTTACGGTAAATGCTTGGAATTGTTCCCTCAGTCAATGATAAAAAATCTCATTCAATGGCCGTCCGTCACAGTCATGAAAATCAATTCCCAGAATACTTGCCATAGTCGGCGCTATATCCACCATCCGGATTTCTCCCAGGGAATATCCATTTTTTATGCAGTCTCCCGATATTGCTATATTACATCGATAGCCCGCTTTATCGGGTGAATACCCGTGGGTTGCATACTTTATTCCCTGTTCTTCCAGATTGGTGACAACCTCACCATCCAGACCGTCTTCGAAGCAATAGCCGGTCTTGGCTTCCAGCATATATGTCACCAAAGAAGCTGCATGGAAACCATCCAGTTCTTTCCTGTCATATAGCCGCTCTATTCCATAGCCTCCATCCGTTATGGCCTTATTGAGAATATCCAGGGTGAGATGTTCTGCCTCATCATCATTTTCCCTTAAATGCAGATAAGCCGCTCCGCCGGCACTCTGTATATAAGCTCTCCATTTCATCTCACCATCTTCTTCGTAAATAAGTCCTTTTTCCCTCAATAGCTGATTGAGCCTTACCTTGTATCTGACATTGATCTGCCCATGATCACCTAAGACCAGAAAAACCGTATCCGCTTTAATGCCTGCCTTCTCAACCGCATCCATGATATCGCCCAGTCTTTTGTCCATACGGATAAGCACCTTCTCAATTTCCGGACTATCCGTTCCATGTTCATGTTTCGCGTCGTCCAGGTCGATTAAGTGTATCAGAAGAAGATCAGGCTTTTTTCTTTTAATGGTATCCACAGCACACATCGTTGTAAAATCATCCAGAAAGGGTTGTTCTATTCCTCTTCTAAGTGCTCCGTATTTTTTCTCCATTCTTATACTAAAAAAAGGGCTGCCGTTCTTTAAAATTTTAAAAGCCTGATTTTCTTTTTTGATCGCTCTTATCTCCGGTATATTATAGCGGATGGACGCCTTTCCTGTTACCGGCCACAGAATTCCTGCCGATTTCATCCGGCTCCCTTTCAACGCATCATAAATAGCAAGTCCCTTGACATCCTTCTTAAACCAAAACCAGCGCTGCTCCTTTTCCGCCACAAATGGCTGGAAAGGATTATTATGATATATCCCATGTCTGTCAGGATAGACACCTGTTACCATCGTGGTATGTACAACATAAGTGAGGGTCGGATAGACGCTCCTTAATTTCGTGCTGTATGCTCCATTTTCTATTAATTTAGAAAGATTGGGAAGTCTGCTTGCCTTCTCCCAGTTATCTTCCGAAAATGCATCATAGGAGATAACTACCAAATATTTTCCTTTTCCTGTATCCATCTTCTTTTTCACTCCATAATTTCAGAACTGTACTTTTGTTCCTTAGGCAAAGTAATGAAAATAAGGAATCCTATAATAAACAGCGGAATAATTCCAAATATGCTCAATCTCGCGTTACCGGTGATCGTTGTTGTCAAAGACATTATGACCGGACCGATGATGGCCGAAAATTTACCGAAGATATTGTAAAATCCAAAAAACTCATTCGACTTTTTCTTGGGAATAATCTTCGCATAATAGGACCTGCTGAGTGCCTGAATTCCTCCCTGCGCAGAGCCGATCATAGCGCCCAGAATGAAAATATGCCATAAGGAGGATATAAAATATGCCGCCACACATGCAATGATATACGTGATGATACCGACAATGATCATCGTTCTGGCTGAAAACCTTTTTGCCAGATTACCGTAGAGGATCGCACAGGGAAATGCGATAACCTGTATGATCAGCAGTATCCCGAGCAAAGTGAAAGTGTCAAGCGTTCCCTCTCCTAAAATGGAAGTAGCATAGGGTACCACCATTTTGATGATCGTATCCACACCATCAATGTAGAAAAAATATGCCATAAGGAAGATGAATACCGTTTTATGCTGTCTTATGTTTTTAAACGTATCGGCCAGACGTATAAAGCTGTTGATCACCGGCTTAGGCTCCGGTTCAATATAATGTCTCTGTTTCACATCTTTTAGCATAGGTATGGTCAGGAGCCCCCACCAAAGAGCAGTAATAATAAACCCGATCTGATATCCGATCGCTTTATCCATTCCCATAAAGAATATCAGTGCCAGACTGATACCAAAAGGAATGATACTCGAGATATATCCGAAAGCAAAACCGAAAGAAGAAACCTTATCCATTCTTTCATTACTCGCGACATCTACCAAAAATGCGTCATAGAAAATATTAGCACCTGCAAAACCGATGGCCGACAAGATAAAAAAGAGAATCAACAGCTGCCATTGTCCCCCGGAAGGAGAAAAAAATGCAAGCCCGGCTGTAGCAAACACACCCAGAAACGTAAAAAATATAAAAAAACGTTTCTTCTTATCCTTGTAATCTGCAATCGTACCTAAAATGGGACTAAGAATTGCTATCAGAATACTTGCAAATGAATTAAAATACCCAAGATCCATACTGCTTTTGACATTTTCAAACATACCGAATATAATTGGCAGCAACGCAGTTGTAACCGCCATGGAATATGCTGAATTGCCGCAATCAACCAATATCCATGCTCTTTCTTCCTTACTTAATTTCATGAATCAACTCTCCTTTTACTGTTTTAACATATATTGCTAAGAAATCCGCCCAGGCGCCCTTATTGCAAAGCGAAAGGAAACGTCCGATTATTACTGTTAAAACAATAATATCATATTTTTAAAGAGCAAAAGTATAAAGGATGTAAAAGGAATGTAAAAATATCACGAAAGGCACCATAAAGTAAAAAACTTTGGGGAGCAAGGAGATTTCTATTGTATATGAAAACATAATCAACTTAGAAGAAAGTGCTATTTTAGCAGTGCCTTCATAACAAGTAAATAGCAGTCCGCAGCTTTTTCAATCTGCTCTATTTCAGCATATTCATTGATGGTATGTGCCAGATTCTCTCTGGAAGGTCCTAAGCCGATTGTTTTTATTCCTGCTTCTCCCGCATAATGGCTTCCGTTGGTACAAAAGTTATATTGTGTAACCTTTGGCTGATAACCGTTTTCTTCCATTTCCTTTTTAATGTCCTGAATATATTGTTCCTTCTCTTCAAATAACCAGCCGGGAAAAAAGCGCTCTCCTTCAATCCATTCTCCGGTATAGCATTTTTCTTTCCCCATTGCATAAGATATTTTTACTTTCATGTCTTCATTTTCCTTGATAAGTGTTTCAAAAAGTCTCTCAATCGGCTCCAGTACGCTTTCCCTGGTTTCTCCTACCAGCAGCCTTCTGTCATAGGTAGCTCTGCAATAATCCGGTACAACGGATGCACCCGGATAAGGGCTGGATTTGATATCAGTCAGTTCCAAAATCCCCTTACCGAGTACAGGATG
>JAEWPN010000198.1 GCA_023399455.1 Bacillota bacterium | reverse complement strand
AATCGCCGAGTCGGTAAAAAAGAATACAGTCCTTGTATTCTTCCTTCGTTTCCATATATTGCTGCATCATAGGAGTTAATTCCGCCACTGTTCCTCTCCTCTGTTCCTCTGTAATTGAATAAACGGGCATACTCCATATGTACACCCGTCTTTAATATACCACAAAATGTAGGGGTTGTAAATCGACCGCTATTGATAGTATCTATCATTTCAAGCGCGGATTCTATTCAAATGTAAGTGTGCTTTAAACTTCCTGCAGCATTTCACCGGCATAATAAAAGCCATGACATTCCTTTAGCTTTACCTTCACTATCCTGCCGATAAGAGACGCGTCTCCGGGAAAATGTACGATAGTGTTATTGGAAAGCCTTCCTGTAACGAGAGAATCATTCTGCTCATTCACCTCTTCCACAAGCGCAGTCTGAATCTGTCCCTGCAGAAGCTTGGTGCGCTCTTTCGCAGTATCCTGAACTACCTTCAAAAGCTTGTCGAAGCCCTCCTTCACCACCTCCTGCGACACCTGATTATCCATGGCCGCAGCCGGAGTTCCGGTCCGCTTGGAATAGATAAAGGTAAAAGCGTTGTCGTACTGCACCCTCTTTACAACATCGATGGTCTCCTCCACATCCTCGAGGGTCTCTCCCGGAAAACCTACCATGATGTCCGTGGTAATAGACATATCAGGGATTTCTTTCCGGATCCTCTCGGCAATGGCAAGATACTGCTCCTTGGTGTAGCTGCGGTTCATAGCCGCCAGGATACTGGTGGAACCGGATTGAAGCGGCAGATGAAGATGACGGCATATCTTCTTCGATTCCTTCATGACCTGAATCAGATCTTCCGACAAATCCTTAGGATGAGAGGTCATAAAGCGGATTCTCTCGATTCCTTCTACCTTTTCCACCTCGCGCAGAAGATCTGCGAAACTCATAGGCTCCTCTAATGTCCTGCCGTAAGAGTTCACATTCTGACCTAACAGCATAATCTCTACCACACCGTCCGCCGCAATGCTTTCTATTTCCTTTATAATATCCTTAGGACTGCGGCTGCGCTCGCGTCCTCTCACATAAGGCACGATACAGTAACTGCAGAAGTTATTGCAGCCAAACATGATATTGATACCTGATTTGAACGGATATTTGCGCTCTACCGGTAAATCCTCAACAATCTGATCAGTATCCTTCCATATATCGATTACCATATCCTCGGATTCGAACATAGTACATAAAAGCTCTGCAAACTTAAAAATATTGTGGGTACCGAAAATCAAATCCACGAACCGGTAGCTCTTCTTGATCTTTTCAATGACTACGTCCTCCTGCATCATGCAGCCGCAGAGGGCGATTTTCATATGGGGCTTTTTCTGCTTCATACTATTTAGGAATCCCAGTCGCCCATATACTCTTTGGTTGGCATTGTCTCTGACCGTACATGTATTGTAGATTACGAGATCGGCGTCCTCAGACTCTATCAGCTCGTAGCCCACCTGCTCTAATATGCCTGCCAGCTTTTCCGAGTCTCTGGCATTCATCTGGCAGCCGAACGTAGTTACGTTGCAGAGAGGTCTGCGGCCCAGCTTCTTCGCCAGTTCATCTACATGCTCCTTTGCTTTTTCGATAAATAAAAACTGACGGGCAGTTTCTGTTTGTGTTGTCATAAAAATCCTTACTCCTCTTCTTCCTTCTGACGGATTATCATGGACGCTGGAAGGTATTCCATCAGCTGGCGGTATAGCTCGTCAATGCTGATGGGCTTGGATAAGTTTCATCTGCCTGATTTTCTTAAAGGTCTCGATTCCATCCATTCCCGGCATCATGTGATCCATCAATATTATATCATAATGACTTTTGCTCACTTTGTCCAGACATTCCGGTCCGCTGAGCGCATCATCCGTCTGAATTTCACATCTTTTCAGAAGCCCCGCACTACGGTAATATTGACGGCGTTATCATCCACGACAAGAGCCCTCGCTTCAGGTGCCGTAAATAGATAAGCGGACTTGTGGGGAGATGTATTGTTTACATTTTGCAGCTTAAGCTTTCCTATCGGAGCGGAAGCCTGAAGCTTATTCGGTATTCCCTGCGGAATCTCAAAGCGAAAGGTACTGCCCTCGCCATAAACGCTTTCAACACTCAGGCTTCCGCCCATAAGGTTCACCAGTTCCTTCGTAATAATTTCATTTCGTACTGATCCGCCTTTACCTCCAATTTACCCGATTCTATCTTGGAAATATCCAGTACATCGTTGATGAGGGCAAGAAGCGCCCGTCCTGCTTCCCTTATATTTCCAGCATATTCATTTATGTTCTCCGAAGTGCTCTCCCGTAAAATAAGCTCGTCCATACCCACGATAGCGTTGAGCGGCGTGCGTATTTCGTGGCTCATATTCGTTAAGAACATGCTCTTTGCCCTGTTCGCTTTTTCCGCATCGTTTTTCAGTTCCAGCAGCTTGTTGGTATGTTCGTAGGTCTCGGTATGATCAACGATGCGGACAATCTCGCCTAAAAGCCGCTTTTTGCCGTCGAACATAGCCTTTCTCTTCCACTGATAATAACGCCCATCACGTGAAAATCCATCCCCGTTTTTTTAAAGGAAGGAGCGTCATCGGCCCGATATCATAATCTCCGAACACATGAAATATGTTCAGTGGCCAGGACAGCGTGGCTATGGCAGAGGCCGCAATGATCCGCGCGTATTCCGGATGGTTCTTGCTCTTATATCCCATATAGGCACAACTTGCTATGTAGACCACCAACAGCCCTAACATGCCGGAGGAAATAACCCACCAGTAATAAAAAATACCGTATTCCATATCCACATAGGTAATGCCTCCTTCAATGCGCATACTTATGCCTTTGTAGTATAACGTATGATTGGGATAGGTCAGGACAAGAAATAAGATGAACAAATTATTGATCAGATAAAAAAACTTCCAAAAACGATAGCTCTTCTGCGGACTGTAAATGCACACGAAGAAAATGAACAGCAAAGAACCAAGAGTATCCCCTATATATTCCATCTTAATACCGAGAATCGCGGTTTCTACTGTTTTCGAGGTCAATTCGAAATAATAACCCAGCATATTGATATAGACAAAAATCGTTCCTGCTAAAAGAACCTTCTGCGGCTCGGAGGACTTTGCTCTATAAACAAGTATGATCAGCGCAAACGCTGCAAATGAACCTAATAGCTGAACTATAACCAATATATTCCCCATGCTTTTTCCTCTTTAGCCCAAACCCTCCGCAATCCTGTATAAATAGGAGCGGCTTTTTTTGCCAATCCGCTCCACCACCTCCATGAAAAGAAGGATATTCAAAACGAGATTAGCCGTTTGTGACGGAATCTTCGCGCTTTTTGCCAAATCGGACGAGGTGAACTCCCCTGGAAGCTCATAAGGAAGAAACTGAAGGTAGTCCTCCCGTCTTTCGATAACCACTTCATCGAAAAGAGCCACCGGAATTCTGTCATAGCGGCAGGAACCCTTTTTCTTATCCTTGCTCCATCCGTTTAATAACCGGTACTCCTCCACATCCATTATCGGAAAGCAAAATTTCAAATTCGCATTTTTCAGATATGGTTTAATTCTGTATAACTCTTTGAAAGCCAGGTATGCACTTCCCGTCGCCGGGCTTTTTCTCTTCCTGGAAAGCTCTCCTGTCGTCTCATCAATCCATATGAGCCACTTCGTATGGGGAATGGGATAAACCACAGTGACCGGATACTCTTCAAGAAATACCTCCAGTTTGGTGCGGATTTTATAAAAATTACCGTTTTGAATTTCGATGATTTCATTTCCCGTATAAATATCCGCCACATAATTGCAAAGAGAAACCTCATGCATCTCCACATCCGGCGCATAATAGTTCTTAAGCACCGCATGCACAGTCTTTTCCTGCAGGGTACCGATTCCACCACGATTTCTCTGTATGCCTATAATTTTGCTTTTAGCCTCTTCAAAACGTTTTTCATTCATATTCGCTTTTTACTTAACTTTATTTTATTTTCTCAGGAAAACCAACCTTCTTCTGAACCTTTCGCAAGGTCTTCGTCGAATAATAGCCGGCCTTATCCGCATTTTCTTTTATAATTCCATCGATATAGGATTTATCCTGGATCAGCTCTGCAAATCGATCCTGAACGGGCTTTAACACGCCCACTACCGATTCTCCTACCGCAAGCTTGAAATCGCCATAGCCTTTACCATCAAATTCTCTCTCCGTCTCCTCCGGAGTCTTTCCGGTGCAGGAGCAGTAAATATCAATCAGATTCTTAATGCCAGGCTGTTCCTCACGATACCTCACCGCCCCCTCGGAATCTGTCACAGCCCTCTTGAACTTGCGGATAATCGTATCCGGGTCATCCATAAGATAAATGCTCGCATTGGGATTTTCATCCGACTTCGACATCTTTTTTTCCGGGTCCTGTAAACTCATGATTTTCGCTCCGGCTTTTCCGATATAGGGCTCCGGTATCGTAAACACATCGCCGTATATGGCGTTAAACCTCTGAGCGATATCTCTTGTAATCTCTAAATGTTGAAGCTGATCTTTACCTACGGGAACTACGTCAGCCTGATATAAGAGAATGTCTGCCGCCATGAGTACCGGATAGGTGAAAAGTCCGGCGTTGATATTGTCCGCATGCTTGGATGATTTATCCTTAAACTGTGTCATTCGGTTAAGTTCACCCATATAGGTAAAGCAGTTTAATATCCACGAAAGCTCCGCATGGCCCGACACGTGCGACTGATAATAAATACAGTTTTTCTTAGGATCGAGACCTGCCGCAATATATAAGGTCAATAAATTTCTAGCCCTTTTTCTAAGCTCTGCAGGGTCTTGTCTGACCGTTATGGAATGTAAGTCTACAACGGAATAAAAGCATTCGTACTCGTCGCTTAAGGTTACCCAGTTTTTAAGTGCTCCCAAATAGTTACCGAGAGTCAAGGTTCCCGTCGCCTGCATTCCGCTGAAAAGTATCTTTTTGCCGTCTATCATGATGATTGCCTCCAAATTTTAGAATGTAACATTTTTTGAATGTAATAAGTTTAGCATTGGTACTCCATTTCGTCAAGGCAAGGGCGGACGAACCGTAGATTTTATGAGTTTGATAAACCCGAAAATTTGGATACAAAAAAACCGCCTGCATGCGTCCCATCGGACACTGCAGACAGTAATTCAAAAAAGCTTGTCCATTTCACCGGAACCGGACTTTTCGTCGATATCGATCCACTCGATAACGCATATATATAATTCCCCTTTTGCCCTCTCAATGATGTCTGCATCTCTCAAAGGAACATATATCGACGAAAATAGAAAACGTTGGAAAGCTCTCTTTCGGTCCCATTCCAGTAAAATCCTGCAAGCTCTTATACTTTGACAGCAAAGCAAACCGCTTTTTTAAATGCTCCCATACTGTCAAAAATATAAATTAATTACCCCCACCCAATAACCAATTCCAAAAGTTGCCGAACACACTCAATACTGTATACATCGCATCATACCTCCTTTTTCAACAAAATATCATATGGGTATGACATTTTCAACCATTTCTCGTTTAACGGTTACATAACTACATTATCGGTACATTTATTAAACACTTTATCAATCTTTTTATTGGGTACTCTATTTATCGTCATATGGTATCGTCACTTTTACCACGAACTCACCATTTCCAACGTTTATTCTAAAATCTCCGCCATTCTTTTCTACGGTTTCTTTCACGTTTCGCATCCCGATACCGTGATTTTCCTTATCCGCTTTCGTAGTGGCCATTAACCCATTTACTAACGTTTCTTTTTTATCTGCCTCCGGCGCACTGTTTATTACCTCGAACTTCATATAATTATTGTTATTGGCAACAACTATTTTCAAATAGCGCTCATTGCATTCCGTTTTATTCAACGCCTCAACCGCATTCTGAGTAAGATTTGACACGATGGTGCAAAGCTCTACCCTATTTATCCTTATATTATCGGGACATTTACCGTTCACGTCGACCTTAACCTCTTTATCAAGCAAGGAAATATAATAATTAAGTACCGCGTCAATAACATCATTTCCAACCGAATAAGTTATGTTCTTAATTTCAAGAAGCTGGCCTTCCATTCCCGACACATAATCCTTCACCTTGGAAACATCTCCGCGATGAGCCAGTTCGTTCAGGCATATAAGATGACTCTGTATATCGTGTCGGAACCTCCTTGTCTCCTCGTTTTTAGCCAGCATAGCCTTATACAGGTTTCTTTGTGTTTCTAAAAGCAAAGCATCCATTTCCAGATACTTCTTTATAGTTTTATTTTCATTATCAATATAGATCATAATTAAAATAAGGCATGCAACACTTACAAAAGAAATAATCGATATAACCTTTGAAAACAAAATAATCTTTTCATTGGGAGTATATCTGGAGATAGTTTGAAACCCGGCAATAGTCAAAAATATAGCCATCCCCATTACAAAAACGGAAACATATATTATAAACTTATAGATTTTTTTCCATTTTTCATTATCAGGCAATTTAACTTTTTTCTTTATTACAGCGGCTATACTTATTAATACAATTACTATACTATTATTAATTAAATATATGATTTTTTCTTCGGCAAAAGGAATATTTTGTCCTGCTGAAAAAGGCGAAATGATTCCTCCGACTATTTCTCCCATACATATTATTAGAAATCCGGCTCTGAAAATGTTCAGTGCCTTCTCTCCTTTATCACAATCCAAAACAAATATATATACTATGATAGAGAGAGTACTCCACCATAATAGCAATGTATTCTCATCCACAACCCCAAGCAATGTGAACACCGCAAAGCCTGTTACCGCCGCCGCTCCTATCCAAAGACGTTTTATCTTCAAAGAATAAACTCCACAGAACCATATTCCATACTTAAGCAGCTCCGTAATAAAAATAATCAACAGCAGGCAAAATATCTTCATATCATCTATCCTCACGTATATTCCGCTTGATACAGCAAATATGCTTTATAAAAGCTGCTTTTTCTCCTTCGCGAAAGTATAAATTCATTTCCGTCTATCCATATTTTTTCATCTTTATATTTATCTATCCAAAGGATATTTACGATATATTTTTTATCGATTCTAAAAAATAAACGCATATCCAGTTCATTTTCTGCTCCCTTTAGGGATACTTCTTTTCTGAATATCTCGTTCCCTGCAAAATACTCCGTATAACTGTTATACGCCCGCACGTATTTTATATTCCTTTGAAGAATCTGATACTTGTTCCGCTCCTTATACACCTCGACACTGTTCATCCCAAGGGATAAATTAATCACCCTCGTCAAAGCCTCCATGATTCCTTCTTTATGGAAAGGCTTCCGCAAATACCAAACCGCGTTTATCTTAAAGGCTTCCTCAAAATGCTCGGTTTCTCCTGTCGCCATAATGATACGGCAGCCCGGATTGAGCTTGTTTATCTGCTTCCCGGTTTCATAGCCATTCAAAACCGGCATGA
Organism: Bacillota bacterium; assembly: GCA_023399455.1. Taxonomy (GTDB): domain Bacteria; phylum Bacillota; class Clostridia; order Lachnospirales; family Lachnospiraceae; genus Kineothrix; species Kineothrix sedimenti. Next base: position 3,749 of record JAEWPN010000198.1, on the reverse strand, counting down.
TGACATCCAGGAAAACCGCATCCAGCTCTTGCACTTTTTCAAGCAGTCCGCTTCCGGACAGAAACGTATATATTTCATAGTCCTGCCCGATTTCCCGCAAGCATTCTCCGATCATTCGCTCCAGTCTCTCCGTTATCAATTTTTCATCGTCGCAAATACCTATTTTTATCATTAGCATCCCGCGCCATCCTATTTCCATTTACTGGTAATATTTTACAACCACTCTTCTTTATTGACAAGTTTAGGGGCAGCTTTTTCCGTATTTATGCCGCTTTTACAACAAATATATGTAGTCATATTGAGCCTGTACATTAAAGTAAAAAGAACAAAAGCTTGCGCATCCTGCCCGAAGGGCTTTTATCTTATAGGACGTACTTTCCTAAATTATATAAAAAAATCCGGGACAAAGCCCCGGATTTTATCCTAAAACTATTACACAAAATTATTCTTCACATCCACATGTATTCCCCGGTGAAGGAAACGAATTAAAACCCCTGTCTCTGTCTCTGCGTACATCATCGACATAAGGTTCATTCATCATTTGTCTGCCGTCATATCTTTGTTCAGGTCCCCGGCTGCGTCCGCCGGTTCCTTGATTGTTATCCGGGGTACTGCATCCGCATGTATTGTTATTTCGACAGCCTGAGTTGTCGCCCCAGCCTGAATTGTTGCCGCAGCCTAAATCATTTCCGCAGCCCGAATTGTTCCCCCAGCCTATATCGTTATTGCCGCAGCATAAAAGTAAAATTAACAAAATAAGACAATTCATATTCTTCAACTCCTTTATGGTATGCTTTATCTTATGTGATATCTCATAAAGGGTTACTTATTTCTTATCCACTTTTTTGCTGCGATTCCGCCTGCAACACATGTCCGCGCTTTTTCAACACCTCTTTTTTTATATAAGAGAAAGTCTTTTTTTCTCCCTCTTTCGCCAGCATATGCAAAAGCCTTTCCAGCAGTTCCTTCGTCTTCTCATGAAGGGGAGCCGGGTCTTTGCCCGAAAGGTAATATTCCAAAGGGGCATGGTCAGTATAATTGCCCTTTCGGTACACCTTGCATGCAGCTATGCGGTCCATGAGCATTTCCACGATATAGCGTTCCGGCATGGGCGCCGGAGCCATACCTCCGGGAATATTCTTTGTGCTGTAATCCAGCCAGTACTCGTAATGATGCTTGTTCCTTCCCTTATGGTGCAGCCATGCGGCGGAATAGCCAATGTCTTCTCTCTCCGCATTGTTCGGACTTCTGTCCCCCTGATAGTACTTCGCACCAACTAAGAATTCCGTGGGGCTGTATTTGGATAAATCATGTGTTAGTCCCTGCCAATAAAGCCCCACCTTAAAGCAGCCTTTCAACACGAGATATTTATGATAAGTTATCGTTTTAAAATGCTTCCAGATTTTCATATTGTTCACCTACAAAAGACTGTCTGTGCCGGATTAAAATGCAGTCCTCACATATTGCCTTTTTTCAGGCTTCTGTCCTTTCTTCTGTTTTGAAATATATATATGAACCGTGCGGGGCTTCACCTCAGCCCTGGGCTGTTCTTCCGCCTCGGCTAAAGACTCCGATAAAAACATATCCCCGCTGTCCATTCCCGTATCTGCAAGCAATTGCCATTCCATGCCCTTGGGAAGCTTGGGAAGTGCGAAATCATGAGGAAGCCAGTGCATATTATATGCGATATAAAAGAAATTGTCGTCCTCTTTCTTATCTAATTTACCGTAGCATCCACAGTACATGATTCCGGCGTAACGGCTGTAGCCGCTAAGCTCAGGACGCCACGCTTCCTCTCCATGATAAGAGACATCGGGATAACCGCAGCCGATATAATCAAGAAGCTTGGGTTCCTGTTCATTTCTCAGCACCGGATGCTCCTTCTTAAGGGAAATCAAGCTCTTCATACAGGAAAAAATGCTCTGTCCTGAACCGGTACTGTTCCATTTCACAAAGCCGGTCTCGTTGTCCTGACAATAAGGGTTATTATTTCCATACCGGGTATTTCCGAATTCATCGCCGCTGTATATGAGGGGCGTTCCCTGAGAGGTAAAGAGCATGACGAGTACGTTTTTCATCTGCCTTTCCCGCAGCTTAAGTATGTCCTTTTTCCTCGTCGTACCTTCCGTTCCGCAGTTCCATGTAAAGTTGTTGTCATTGCCGTCTCTGCCTCCTTCGCCATTTTCCTCGTTATGCTTCTTCTCGTAGGAGACCATATCCGATAGTGTAAAGCCGTAATAATTAGTCACATAATTTATCACGCCATGGCGGGCAGGATTTTTACGCTGTAATTCCAGAAAACATCCCAGCATATTGTCGTCGCCCTTTAGAAAACGGCGGGCCGTATACATATAATCATCATTATAGGAGGCCAGATTGCGGAATTCCGGTACTTCTTCCTCTCCATATATTTCTTCATAAGGAAAATTATCATAGAATAATTTAGTCTCCGTAAAGAGCGGATCCGAGGCGACAGCGCGTACCGGAAGCCTTTCTCCCTTTAAATGAATACCGTCAATGTGATATTCCAACACCCAGTATCTTAATGCCTCTAAGATCACTCCCTGATTTACTGAATCCGGAAAATAAAATTGCATAATTACCTCAATACCGTTCCTATGCAACTCCTTTACCATATCCTTAAACTCAGAAACCGCATCCCCATTGGAACTGAAGGCAGCCTTAGGTGCAAAATAAAATCCCTCTATATATCCCCAGCAATTGTACTTTTCCTTCTTCTCACTCTCCTGAGGCGGAGCGAATTTATTCTTTACCATCTCCTCCATGGATGCCTCGGCAGTAGGAAGTCTATGTCTTTCCGTCTCGTCGAACTCATAGGCGGGCATCAACTCCACCGCTGTAATGCCAAGTTCTTTTAAATGGGGGATTTTCTCTATGATTCCCCGATAAGTTCCCTTATGAGCTACTCCCGATGATCTATGCCTTGTAAAGGCCCTCACATTGAGACAGTACAAAATACTACTTTCATATGGATATTTTAAGGACTTATCGCCTTCCCAGTCGTAAGCTTCGCAAAGAAAACCGCCCTTTATATGATCGCCGTACTTTCCCCATTTTTCATGCCCGTAAATTATCTTTGCATAGGGATCCGTAAAAACATACTCTCCGTCATAGAAATTATATTCATATCTTTCGATATCGAGATTCTCGATTCCCATGCTGAAAATAGAGCCGGACTTACCCCGCACATCGAAAGGATGCCTGCACGATTCCTTCGTCTTCCTATCATATAATATGATGCCGCAATCCTTCCCTTTCTTCATAGCCACCGAAAAATAAGTATGGTCATGCTCTGTTGTCACACCTAACGGATATGGTCTGCCGATTGTCGTGTTGTCGATTGTATACATGTTCTCCTCCATCCGTTAATTTCCGCAGTCATTTTTCGTATGCTTTTACTGCATCGCCCTTAAAGTATACCATAAAAAATTTTTTATGTGTAAAAATACAGAAAAATTATTGATTAATGTTCTACTCGCTAGTACAATAGGAACATGATCAGTAAAATAACTACCGGTAGGGGAAAGGAGTTTCTATGGACAAAGAATTGAATAACCGGACAGAGACTGAAGAATTAAACGATGAGGAAATGACCGTTGAACTCGACTTGGAGGACGGCACCCATGTTGTCTGCGCAGTTGTGACAATTCTGGAATCGCAGGGAAAAGATTATATCGTACTTTTGCCGCTGGATGAAAACGGACAAAATACAGACGGAGAAGTGTGGT
>JAEWPN010000124.1 GCA_023399455.1 Bacillota bacterium | reverse complement strand
TTAAGGGCTCAGCGGACAAATGATGTTGCGGCTGGCGAGCTTTTTTCGAAGAGTCTTTAGACTCAGAGCCGGTAATACGCCCTTATAGGGCTTGAGCAAACCACCGGCTAAGCCGGTGGTTCTGATTTTCATTAAATTGATAAGTATATCCTATTATCAGAATTTTTCTAAGGAGTGATGCTTATGAAAATGAAGACATTTTGCATTAAGCGCAATATCAATTATCAGGAAGTGATCGCAAACGGTAATTTATTTGAAAAATTCTATGAAATTGATAATCCGTGTAATGATAAATTAATTACCATACCGGATGGGAGCATTGACATTCAATGCCTATGGAGAAATAACAAGCTGAAGGTATTGATAGTAGGGAGCTTTCGTGAAGGAGGAACCTCTCTTCTTACAGAATATGACAAATGCTTTGGCGGAAGATTGATCAGAGGGGTTGTTCCGTCATGCTTTAAAGGGTTTATGGAGGATATTATCAGCAACAGAATTCCTATAGAATCTTTTCTCAGGATACCGGAGATGGAGGATATGATAAGCTTTGATTTACCCTTGGAGCAAAAGGCGGATTGTATGTTATCCCTGCTTGAAAATGCAATGATAACCAATGAGAACATCATTACTAAACATATTATTAATAAGATTGAAAAAGAGCACGGAAATGTAATTATAGGTGATATGGTTGAAACCTTAGGGTACAGTCACCGTTATACAAACCGCGTCTTTAAAAGCAACGTGGGTTTGTCCATTAAGAATTATGCCAATATTGTTCGTTTACAGGAAAGTTTACGATATATCAGACTTCAAAGAGAAGATGATATCTACAGTAAATTGGGATATTATGATCAAGCTCACTTTATTCACGACTTTAAGAAGTTTTCTTCATTTACACCGAATGCTATGAAAAAAATACAGGATATAAATTTTGTATAATATTTTAAAAATCGGATTAGCCGATTTTTTACAATTACTTTTATAAAAACAATTATATTATGATTCTATAAAAAGAAAAGGAGCAATGTCTTACAGATGATATTGCTCTTTTTCGCACTATTACAAAGACCATACAAGCAGCTGGCAGAAAGGAAGACAATAGGTATGAAGAAAATTGTATTTACCAAAACGGCACTGATCACGGGAAGAGATGCACTTGATTATTTGAGAAATATAGAGTATAAAAAGGCGGTTATTGTAACCGGCGGTCAATCCATGGTAAGAACAGGTGTCATCGATAGAGTAAAAGCGATTATGTATAGAGAAGCATGTGAGGTTGTTTTATACAGTGGAATCAGTAAAAATCCCACAACCAGACAGGTGGAAGAAGGCGTTGCATTTTTTCATAAAGAAAAACCGGATGTCGTATTGGCGCTCGGCGGAGGATCTGCGATTGATGCCGCAAAAGTTATGCTTCTTTTCTATGAGCATCCGGAAATAACCTGGGATACTGTATTTTCTATGTCTCTTGAGGATAAAAATTTAAAAACTAAATTGATAGCCATACCTTCCACATCAGGAACAGCATCAGAAGTAACACAAGTCAGCGTTATTACATTGGAAGAACAACAGTTCAAATTAGCGATTAAAACCGAACATATAAGACCGGATATTGCCATATTGGATCCGAATCTTCCTGTAACATTACCCGCTCATATCGTTGCTGAAACAGGAATGGATGCCTTAACCCATGCACTGGAAGCATACATAAACAAAAATGGAAATGATTTCACGGATGCCCTTGCTAAGGAAGCTATTGAAGGTATCATGGAATGGCTGCCAATTTCGTATAAAGAAGGAACTGTGCAAAGCAGAGAAAAAATCCATAATTTCCAATGTATGGCCGGTATGGCATTTTCCAATGCGGGACTTGGTATGGTACACGGCGTGTCACATGCTTTTGGGGGGAAATATAATCTTGCACACGGACTTGTTAATGCCATAATTCTTCCGTACTCAATGGATTATAATAAAAAGGATGCAGAGGTTGCTGCTAAGTACACAAAATTATCCCGTATACTGGAAAAGGATATTATAGAAGGTGTTAAGCAAATGAATCGCGAACTGGATATTCCAGCATGCATTGCAGATATTGGAATCACAGAAGAAGAGTTTAAGAGAGATTTTCATGAGATTTTGCAAAATTCCATGAAGGGAGCAACAGTTGTTAATCCAATTAAAGTGTCTCCGGAAGATATGGAAAAATTTATTAATTGTGTATATTTCGGCATAAAGGTTACGTTTTAGCCGGGCTTGTTTTATATATTAGGGCTACTTTTTACAATAACCAGAGAAAAACCAATGCTAATATGACTTAAATAGGCAGGGCATAACAGCCAAAAAAGAAAAGCCATTAGAGACATAGTTATTAAGGCTTACCATAAATGCAGGAGGATACCATGAATAGAGAGGAAATATTTAATGATTCTAAAAAATATACTGTTTTCACCTGGGTAGCACAAGAGAAATTTAAACCGCTGGTAATAGAAAAAGCGGAAGGTATCTATATGTGGGACTATGACGGAATCCGATATATGGATTTAAGTTCACAATTAGTTAACGTTAACATTGGCTTTAACAATGAGAATATTATTAAAGCCATCCAGGAGCAAGCGGCAGCTTTACCGTATATTGCACCAAAGCACACCTATGATAAGAGGGCCGAACTGGGAAAAATAATAATCGAAGAAATCGCACCCCCCAATATGGAAAAAGTTTTATTTACACTGGGAGGTGCCGATGCGAACGAATATGCGATACGGCTTGCAAAAGCTTTTACCGGCAAAGATAAAGTGTTTTCAAAATATGAATCCTATCACGGTTCCACCTATGGAGCAGCCAATTTAACAGGTGAGGCGGAACGCTCATCACCGTTTCCTACCATTTCAGGATTCATTAAATTCCAACCTCCGCACTTATATACTTATGACATTCAGTTCTCAACAGAAGAAGAAGCGACAAAACATTTTCTGAGTCGGTTAGAATATCAGATTATTATGGAAGGTTCCGACAGTATTGCAGCTTTGTTTATAGAATCGGTTACCGGAAGTAACGGAACTTATCTGTACCCGAAGGGGTATTTGAAAGGCGTTCGTAAACTCTGTGATAAATATGAGATTGTAATGGTGTGTGACGAAGTTATGGCAGGTTTTTTAAGATGTGGTGAGTGGTTTGCCTGTCAGGCAGAGGGAATAGAACCGGATATCATTACTTTTGCAAAAGGAGTTAATAGCGGATATGCACCTTTGGGAGGAGTAATAATCAATAAAAAAATTGCAGACTATTTTGATGTGCATGCACTTCCAAGCGGACTGACCTATAATTCGCATGCGCTTGGAGTCGCGGCCGCTATAGCGTGCATCAGAGAGTACCAGAGGCTGGATATTAAAACTAATGTTCAGACATTGGCCGGAAAATTTGCTCAGGGGATGGAAAAATTAAAAGAAAAACACTTGGCGATCGGTGATGTCAGATATATTGGATTGTTTGGTGCGATAGAGTTTGTGACCGATAGGGAGAAGCATACGAGTATGCTAAAGGGCAAGGACGGAAAGCCGTTTTTATCCCAAATGATCGCGAATCTATATAAATTCGGACTCGCAACCTTCGGACATGGAGCGACAATCATGATAGCTCCTCCGCTTATCATTACAGAAGTACA
>JAEWPN010000121.1 GCA_023399455.1 Bacillota bacterium | reverse complement strand
ATGGGAAATTATTCTACCGATACACATCAGGTTTTGTGTATCTGAAATGAATGCAATCGTCTATTCAATTTTCAAGGTACTGATTACTTGTGGCATTATATCATACTTCTTTTTTTCTGTAAACTTTTAGCAGGTGCGCCTTCCGCCGAATTCCACCGTACAAACTGTGGCGATGCAATTTTTTCTTTTTATATATCTTATTATTATTGATGAAAAATGTGCCGGCATAGAAGTGCTGCTGTTTCCATACCGACACATTTTTTAACATATATAGCTATCAAACCTGTTGTTGAATAGGATCTTATTATTTATCTTGTTGCTATTTTACTACCTCGCTGCCGCCGTATGCTGCATCCAGATTCCGGAAACCGCAGAATCCTTCTTCATTTACCAATGATATAACATCAGCACCCGCAGGGATAGTCACTGTATAGTATTTGCCCTGATACCTGTAATTAATCGTTACCGTCAAATCCGATCTTGCCGAAATCGCCATATAAACAGATTTATGGAAGCTTACCCATGAATTGGTATTAATTACAAGGACGGAACTTAGTTCTGCTTTTTTGATTAATTCTATATTATTTTTATTAAACGCATAGTAATCCGGATCGTTCACTGTTTTCAGTTCGGACTCAGCAGCTTTTATCTTAGAACTGTATGAGGTTTGGGAATCACTACCGTTACCGCTGCCACCCTGGCTATTGCCCGGATTGGCAGGTGCCAAAGAATTATCTGTAATAATCAAACCATTCTTATCTATATTGTTTAATTTTTCATCGTCTAATTTTATCGCTTGTATTTCATCAAGGTAAATTACCGAATCCACTTCCCATGTATCTGTATGACCTTCCGGAACAATGGAATTACACCAGACAGCAAATTTCGTGATGGCAGAAGTATTTAAGGTTCCATTCTTTTTTCCTTTAAAAGAAGAAAATGGAATCGTCACATACTTCGCATCTGTTCCTTTTACAAAGTCTGTTAAGAATATTTCGAATTCTTCACCGGATTCATCTGCAACTTGTACCACAAGTTTTTGTCCAAAACCATCCGGCTTTACCCACATGGTAATTCCATTATAAGCCGAATAATCTCTATTTTCCAAGGTCTTCACTTGTCCGGTCCACACTTCTTTGCCTGTTGTCTTTAACAAGTAGTGGAAAGCACCGCCATAAGAGCCACCCGCTTTGTGCTCAGCATCCAGGGTGAAACCTGACGAACATCCACCTGCAGAATTACCCGCATATGTACTCTTCAGTAAATCATTGCTGCCCAAATAGAAATCAAAGTTTTCTATTACATTGGCGGCTGCTGTGTCCTTATCCTTTAAAAGACTTATATTACCAATTGCTGCTATTTCTGTATTCCCTGACATGAGGCGAATGATTGCCTGATCGGTTTTCCCAAGAGCATTCATCTGTTCTACCGTAAGCAATGCGCCATATTCATTTATCATCTCAAGGTCTGTTCTGACTGCTTTTAACGATACTTCCTTTTTTGTATCCGGGTTAACTATCAGAAAACTAACGTCACCTGCATTGGTAACGCTGGCACGAAGCTGGATGCCAGATTTTATTACCGCCCTTTCGAACGGCGCAATCATATATCCATAAGCATTATCGTAAGAAGTACCCGTCGCTGCACTTACTTTTCCATAGAAGTTGGCACCCTTTGCAAAAATAGCATTGGAGCTATTATAAAAATCGATAAAATCATTAATCAACTCATGGCCTAACGTATCATTATGTTTATAAGGTACATAGAAATTAGTGTCTCCAAAGTTCGCCCAAACAAGGTAATACGGCATCCCATTAGCATCTGCAATATCACATATTTTCTGATACCAGTTAACGTCTGTTTTTTCTTTTGTTATCGGATTCCCTGATACAAGTAACCCTTCGTTGTCAGATCCGTCTTTTTTCATTACCCTTGCACCAGTCTCTGAAATTGCCGCCACTTTTCCTTTAGTATCCGCAATACCCGCAACTGTCTTACATGAGTTTTCCAAATTAGCAAAAAAGCTTCCATCGGCCGTTGCCGGATAAGATGTGTAATCATCATAATAATCAAATGCCAGGATGTCCACATATTCGTCGCCCGGATATCTTTCCAGATATTTACTGGAATCCGAAACAGGCCCGTTTGGAGAATAAACATAAAGCATGTTATGTACTCCTTTTGCCTGAAGATATTCCACCGTATAGCGGAAGATACTCTTATATGTTTCGGTGCTTGTGTTTGCTCCCCACCAGAACCAGCTGCCATCACACTCATGGAACGGGCGGAAAATTACCGGAATTCCATTCTCTTGAAGCCTTCCGGCATATACCGCAATAATATCCAGATACGCATTAAATTGCGGATTATATTCACCACCCGGAAGAATCAACTCTCCGCTGTTATTTGATAAATCCTTAGACTCGGAAAAATCACAGGATGTAAAATTAAAGCTTCCATCAGCATTCTTTGTAATTTTAGCATTGGTAAAATTCGGCATATGGGCGGACAACGTAATAATTGCCCCATCGTTTGCCGCTGCGATGCTATTGTTTACGGAAGTATTAAGTGCCTCTCCCGCATCGGTAATTCCAAGCTCTGTACCGGTCAAGGAAAGGGTATCAATTCCATACATACCGCTTAAGCTGTCCGTAATATCAAATACATCTCCTTTTTGAGCACTCCCGTTAACCTTTTTATTGTAATCGTTCTGATGCCCGAATAATACTTGATGATTGCTGCTCAGTGCTTTTAAATACGAATAAAGTGCCCTTGCAGAATCATTTGCATTCTTGTCGGTCAGCTTTACTTGCGACGGAAGATTGGAAATATTTGCATTTGTTCCTTCCCCGGCTATTGATGTTATCTTCACATATTCACCAGAAGTGTTCACTTGTAATAAAGTCAGATTATCAATATAAACGCTTCCCTCAAAAGTGCTATTCTTCCCTACAAACCCGATGGCCATTGCCTGCATCGGAGTTTCTGACGGCTTAAAGCTGACAGATACCGTTGCCTTTTTATATCCGTCAGGAGCAGTTCCAACTTCCTCAATCACCGCTTCTTTATTGATAATTTCTTTATATGGATCACTATTGTCCTTTGCAAAAATTTTAATGGAATTACCCGTATATCCTTCCGGATAGTAAAAATCCATTTTGAAGCAATTATATCCGCTTACGACATGTGCCGGATCTAACCATCTGTCCAGTTTTGCTTCGCTCCAGCTATAATCGCCCATCCCTGTATAGTTTAAATCAATCTTTAACATCGTGCTGGAATTAAAATTCGCCGCAGATATGGTAACTCCATTCTCATATTGCCATCCTCCGCCGTCTTTCCAGTTTGATATATTACCACTTTCAAAATCATCCATTATGGAATCATCCGTAGGCGGAAGTTCCGGTTCTTCCAGTTCTTCGCCTGATCCATCAAAAAGTTTGATATTTTCAACATAGATATTTCCTTGATAATCGCAAAGGTAACCTGCAAGCTTTAATGTAAATTGGGAAAGGTTGTCCTCCGTTAGTTCGTCCGCGACATCCTCTCCAAATTCAAAAACAACGGCTGCTTTTTTATATTCATCCGATATTACCACAAAATCCGACTCCTGAAGTTCCGGTATGGAAGGCGCCGCTACCCATGTCCAGCCAGAACCAATTCTTACTACTCCCTGTAATTTTATAATTCCGTTATAGGAAACATCTTTGGGAAGTAAAATATCCATTGTTACACGTGCACCAACGTGTAAAGGCGCACTAGTGGTCAATCCAATATTAAATTCTCCATGATCGTCCCAGTCTTTGGTTGGATCAAATTGGATCTCATTACTGTAAATATGCAGGCGCTCCGCAATCTCCTGCAAAGGTGTCTGTTCGGTTACTGCTGCCGCTGCTGCTTCCTGCAAGTTCTCTTCCGCATTTGATATACTTGGTGTGAATATCCATGAACCAAACATTAAGGCAACACATTCCCACAATAAAATGCGTTTCTTTATACCTCGTCTCATCGCTCTCCTCCTCCACAATGAATAGACTAATTTTAGCTAAATTTCTTATTTTTTTAGTTTAGCTTTATTTTGCATTCATTGTATCATACTTTCATTTTTGTGAAAATAGAGAGTTATTAACGAACTTTTCACTTAAAATATGTATATTTTTACTTTATTTTAATCTTTAATACTATTTTATAAAGTAATAATTATTATATTTTTATTCTTTTTTTCATGAACGTAAATGTGCCAATACGGAAACGTTAGGGTTTCCATACTGGCACAATATAAAACAGGCGTAACTTTTTATATACACATTGTTTCTATCTCGTAGTATTTACTTAAGCTCTCTCATTACAATATAAATATTTTCTGAGGACCTCCACCTTGTCCAATTTCTCCCAGGGCAAATCCAAGTCGTTTCGGCCGAAATGTCCGTAAGCGGCTGTCTGCTTGTAGATTGGGCGGCGAAGGTCCAACATTTTGATGATACCTGCCGGGCGAAGATCGAAGTTCTCACGGATGATTTCTATCAGCTTTTCATCTTCGATTTTCCCTGTTCCGAAGGTGTCTACCATGATGGAGGTAGGCTGTGCTACGCCGATGGCATAGGAAAGCTGAATCTCGCACTTTTCGGAGATGCCGGCTGCCACGATGTTTTTCGCTACATAGCGGGCCGCGTAAGCTGCGGAGCGGTCTACCTTAGTGCAGTCTTTGCCGGAGAATGCGCCGCCGCCATGACGGGCATAACCGCCGTAAGTATCGACGATGATTTTACGTCCCGTAAGCCCCGCGTCTCCGTGAGGTCCGCCGATAACGAAACGGCCGGTGGGATTGATAAAGAATTTCGTATCCGCATCGATCAATTCCTTCGGGAGTATTACATCGAATACATATTTCTTGATATCTTCATGAATCTGCTCCTGAGTCACTTCTTCATCGTGCTGTGTGGAAAGTACCACGGCCTCCAGGCGCAGAGGCTTTCCGTCTTTGTCATATTCTACGGAAACCTGACTCTTTCCGTCAGGCCTTAAATATTTTAAGGTTCCATCCTTTCGCACCTTGGTAAGCTGAAGTGCCAGCTTGTGAGCGAGGGAGATAGAATAAGGCATATATTCCTCTGTTTCGTTCGTTGCATAACCGAACATCATACCCTGATCGCCGGCACCGATGGCTTCGATCTGTGCATCGGTCATCTTGTTTTCAGCCGCTTCCTGCTGCTTCGCTTCAAGTGCCTTGTCCACGCCCATTGCGATATCAGAGGACTGCTCATCGATAGCTACCAGTACCGCACAGGTATTGCCGTCGAAACCATATTCAGATTTCGTATAACCGATTTCCTTAATCGTTTCACGAGCTATTTTCTGTATATCTACGTAAGCGTTCGTAGTAATTTCTCCTGTTACCAGTACAAAGCCTGTACAGGTCGCTACTTCACAGGCAACACGGCTCATAGGATCCTTTTCCATCAGTGAGTCGAGTACCGCATCAGAAATGGCATCGCAGACTTTGTCAGGATGTCCCTCTGTAACTGATTCCGAAGTAAATAAAAATTTTTCCATTCCGATTCCTCCTTATAATGTGGATTGTGTTGTGCATCGTTTATATTATGAGAAAAAATATCAATAATATAAAAATGTCCGCTTACAAGAAGCGGACTCGATAATCGATAATCAAATCCTCTTATCGTTCGAACTGCCGTATTATGACAGATTACTCGCTCAGGTAGGCACCTTCCTCGCTAGGGGTTGCCGTGGCTTCATAGGTCCTATGTACCTCCACCACTCTGAATAAGAGATTTTTTACAATATGGAATTTTCATATCTTTTTTTAAAATACAATAGTTTTGCTATTTTGTCAATGTATTTTATTGACAATATTCGCCAAAACTCCTATAATTTTTATAACATTCGCTATATTGTAACAAATGTTAACGGGGTAAATATTGTATTTCGGAGGGAGAAACATGAGGAGAGTAAACACATCGGGGCTGATACCGGGTATGGTAACGGCGGAGGATGTTTATAACTACAACAATCACTTAATTCTGCCAAGAGGGCTGATTCTGACAGATAAAGCGATTACCAAACTGGAGTTTTATTCCATCATCAATGTAAGAATTGAGGACAAGGTCGTGGAGACCCCAGAGACTCAGATCGAGGAGGACACCTCATATTCGGAGCGCCTGAAGCAGTCTCCTGAATTCCAGCGTTTTCAAGAGGACTTCTCCAGGGAAACGGATCATTTCAAGGGTGTCATAGATAATTTTGTAGGAGATAACGGTGAACTGGATGCAGACCAGTTAATCGAACATGCTTTGTCTTTGCTTTCTTCCGAGAATAAATATGTCAACGTATTCGATATGCTTCACAGCATGCGCCAGCTGGATGACGTAACCTATGTGCACTGCATGAATGTAGGCTTGATTTGTAACATTTTTGCCCATTGGCTGCGAATGGACGAAGAAGAAATCCGCATCGCTACGCTAAGCGGTCTTTTACACGATATCGGCAAGATCAAAGTACCCGAAAAAATTCTCAAGAAGCCCGGGAAGCTCACGGCATGGGAGCTAAGCGTGGTTAAGACACATCCTAAAGAATCTTACAAGATGCTGGAAAATTATCCGCTGAGCATTCATATTAAGAACGCTGCACTGATGCATCACGAGCGCTGCGACGGTTCCGGCTATCCCTTGGGACTCACATCCGGCAGCATCGACCCTTACGCTAAAATAGTAGCCATAGCCGACGTATACGACGCTATGACAAGTGCACGTGTTTACCGCGGTCCGCTGTGTCCCTTCAAGGTAATCGAGACCTTCGAAAATGAAGGTTTTCAAAAGTACGATTCGAAATACATCCTTACTTTCCTCGAAAATATCGTGGATACCTATCTTTTGCACGACGTCCGCCTGACCAATGGGGAAGTGGGAAAAATTGTATATATCAATCCCCATAAACTATCCAAACCTACCATTAAGGTCGGAGAAAAATATATTAACCTTTCGCAGGAACCGCATCTGTTTATCGATGCAATATTATAGGAGATAAATACACGCACTTAAAAAGACACAGAAGCATTTCTGCCTCATGTGTCTTTTCTATTGTTCCCATCTGCCAAATGGTCTTAACCTACCTTCAATTTAAACTTCTGCAGCTCGCGGTCCGTATTCACCCTGTCAATCTGCGCCCCCAGAGCCTTGAGCTTCAAATGAAAATCCTCATATCCCCGCTCAATAAATCTGATATCGTCCACAACGGTGATTCCTTCCGCCGCAAGCCCTGCCAGCACAAGCGACGCACCCGCACGAAGATCCGGAGCAGAGATGCTCGCTCCTGTGTAACGCTCTACGCCATCGATAATTGCAGTATTACCTTCCACCTTGATACTTGCTCCCATCCTGGTAAGCTCGTCCACATATTTAAAACGGTTTTCAAATATACTCTCCGTTACGATGCTCGTTCCTGCGGAAAGCCCGAGGGCAACCACAATCTGCGGCTGCATATCGGTAGGAAATCCGGGGTAAGGAAGGGTCTTCACATGAGTATGGGTCAATGCCTTTGCAGATACTACGCGCACCGCATCGTCCGATTCCTCCACCTCACAGCCGATTTCCAGCAGCTTGGAACTGATAGATTCCAAATGCTTCGGGATGACGTTCTTCACGGTAACATCCCCCCTGGTAACCGCCGCCGCGAACATAAACGTTCCTGCCTCTATCTGATCCGGAATAATCGTATATTCACTGCCATGGAGCTTGGGAACTCCTTTAATTCGTATCACATCGGTACCGGCACCCTTGACGTCAGCTCCCATACTATTCAAAAAGTTCGCCAAGTCGACCACATGCGGTTCCTTCGCAGCATTCTCAATCGTCGTCTTTCCTTCAGCCATAACAGCCGCCATCATGACGTTAATCGTAGCGCCCACCGAAACCACATCCAAATAAATGTTGCTTCCACGAAGCTCTTCCGCATCGGTAATAATAAGGCCGTGCTCAATCCGGACATCGGCTCCCAAAGCGCGGAACCCTTTGATATGCTGGTCTATCGGCCTTAAACCGATATTGCAGCCTCCCGGCAGCGCCACCTCTGCCTTTTTATATTTTCCAAGTAAGGCTCCCAGCAAATAATAGGAAGCCCTGATTTTTTTAATAAAATCATCCTCGATAACAAGATTGTGAATGTGGGATGCATTTATTTTTACCGTATGTCTGTCTATTCTGTTTATAATGACGCCGATACTTTCCATCGCCTGAATCAGCACATTCGTATCGCGAACGTCAGGCACATTTTCTATTACTACAGTCTCATCCGTCATAATAGCTGCCGCCAAAATAGCAAGCGCCGCATTCTTCGCACCGCCTATTTCTACTTCGCCAACTAACGGATTTCCACCCTTTATTGCGTATTGTTCCATGGTGTACCCTCTATCTAATCCCTATTTCTATTTATAACCTCGCCGCCCCCGCTCCGGTCAGCAAAATTTAACCATCAATCTTATCTTTATGATTATACCATAAATTGAACATTTGTAAATGGTGCATTTCATCCTGAAATTTCAGCATAAAATTTTTAATTCAGATATTTTAAAGGGTTCACCTGACTGCCTCCAATCAGTATCTCAAAATGAACATGAGGCCCTGAGCTGACGCCTGTATTTCCGCTGAGGGCAATCTTCTGTCCCTGCGATACCGTCTGTCCTACAGAAACGAGAACCTTGCTCAAATGTCCATATCTCGTCTGTCTTCCGTCAGCATGATTAATATATACCACATACCCGTAGCCGCTTCCCCACCCGGCCTTCGCAACAGTTCCTGCCGAGGAGGCCATAACTGCAGTTCCCACCGGAGTCGCCCAGTCTATCCCCTTATGGAAGGTGCTTGCTCCCTTGGTCGGCCTGCTTCTGGCTCCAAAGCCCGAGGAAAGACGTCCGCCGGAAATCGGTTTGATGTAAGTAGGAGGTATCTTCGTTCCCCGTTCCACGATTTTGGGCACCGCTTGATAGGTAACCTCTTCTTTTACAATCTCCCTGGACAGCTCCGCATTATTTCTGTAGGAAACAATCGCCACTACTTTTCGGTGTCCTGCCGACGGTTCCTGTCTGGTTACGCTTTCCGTAGTATACCAGTCGTCGTTGTCCACATAGACTACCTCAGCTTCATAATCCTCTTCATAATATACCTCCTCCTGCCGCTCTACGGACAATTCCGGCTCCGGCACCGTTACAATGATTTCATCTCCCACGCGGATGGTGGAGGTCTCGCTTTCGATCGTATCATTCATCTCGATAAGCTTCTCTATGGTCAGATTATTTTCCGACGCGATTTTCGACAAGGTGTCTCCCGATACTACTTCATATATCTGATTCTTCTCCTGTTCCTTGGTAACCTCCTCAATAGCTTCACCAAGGGGCATCAATTCATCCTCTGAAAGATAGGACTCCACTACCTCCACCGAATCTGCGAACTCTAACGACTTAAGTCCCAGCTCATAGTCGGAGAAATCCTTCTCCCCCGCCGGTTCTACGGCATCGAAAATTTCATTCAGCCTCTCATAAATTCCAACGCAGGCCAGTACCTCCTGCTCTGCCTTTTCCTCCTGCTGTTGCGCTCTGGAAACCACACTGGTTGTCAAAACATTCAATTCCCTCGAACAATCCAGTATGAGATCCACATAGTACTGATCCTCAGGATCATATTTATCGATAGAAGCCTGCAATAGCTGCAGGACTTCTTCTTTGCTGGCAAGGTTAACAGTATATTCGTTTATCTTTACCGTATAGGAACGGTGCAGCGTTTTTTTAATATTGTTTTCCAGAACATTCTCCATATTCTGGGCAATGACGGACTTATCGTCGATATGCCCCCAGAACACCTCTTCTCCCTTAAGTTCCAGATCGCTGTCGATTAAAAGCAGTTCTTCGCCGTCGCCTGCAAGCGCCTTTCTCGCCTCCTTCAAAGCTTCCTCCGCAACCACGGTGTCGCCGACTTTTCCTACATCCGTTCCGTTTAAAAACACCGTAAACATATTATCTCCCGTACTTTCGATTTTAGTATAGGAAGGCATAAAAAATATGCTGGCAATAACAGCCAACACAGCTATTTTAATGGAACGTATTTGTAATCTTTTATAATATTTCGTGATTTTTTTCATAGCGATAACCATGACCCTTTCAAAATCTGTCGGCTTTGCGCTTTAAACAAAATTTATAAT
>JAEWPN010000030.1 GCA_023399455.1 Bacillota bacterium | reverse complement strand
TTACTGTAGTTGTATGGACAAATGAAGAGGGAGCGAGATTTGAACCGGCAATGATGTCTTCGGGCGTAATATGCGGTAAGTTTGACAAAGATACAATGCTTCGTTCGGAAGCAAAAGATATTCCGGGCTATACCTTTAAAGACGCCTTGTTGGAGAGCGGCTTTATGGGCGATATCGGCAATAGAATGTCTCCGGAAAAATATATCGCCAGTATTGAGCTGCATGCGGAGCAAGGCCCTGTTTTATATGAAGAGAACAGAGATATAGGTATAGTGTCGGGAGTTGTGGGTATGGTGAATTATGAATTCAGAGTGAAAGGGCAGGCGGATCATGCGGGTACTACGCCAATGAAGTATCGGAAGGACGCATTGTATGCCGCCGCTCAGGCTTTGGAATATCTATATACAGAGCTGGGAAAGCTCGACGAAGAGCTTGTGTATACCATAGGGAAGATAGCCGCTTATCCTAATATCCATACGATTATTCCGGAAGAAGTGAGAATGACGATAGATTCCAGACATAAAAGTCCGGAGGTACTAAAGCAGGTTATTTCGGTAATCGAAAATGTCCCGGAGAAGCTGTCTGGCTGTACGGTAGAGGCAGTCAGAGAATGGGACAGGAAAACGGTGGATTTCGATAAAAGACTTGTAAGCTTTGTAGAAAAAAGTGCGGATAAATTAGGCTATTCGTCAAAAAGAATGTATAGCGGAGCCGGTCACGATTCTCAATATATATGCGAGCTTGTTCCTACGGCAATGATATTTGTACCTAGCGATAAAGGACATAGCCACTGTGAGCTGGAATATACACCACTTGAGAATTGCTTAAAGGGTGCAAATGTATTGTTGAACACAATACTGGAAATCGATAGAATCAGTAATTAAAGTATTAATGAAATATGTAAAAGAAAAGTCTTTGAACAATAAAGAAGAAGGGCAGGGCTGCGGCCATGCCCTTTAAAATATGATGGCAGGTGATAGGAAGGAGTGATATAATTATAACGGTAAATCAGAAGTTTTTAAAACTGTCTCATTGCATGAATAGTAAAACTGCAATATTCTTTATGCAGGAGGTGAAAGATATGGCAAACGAAGATAAGAAAGATTTTAATTCAATGTTGTACGACAGCAAAGATATGCCAAAGATTCAGACGATAACAGACCTAAAAAGCATTCAAAAATATGGTGGAAACATCATGTACTTTGCGCCGCCAATTGACTATGACAAGGTAATGAAATCAGTTCCCCGTGGTAAAGTAATTACCATAGGCCAGATCCGTGTGTATTTTGCCAAGTTGAACGGAGCAGATTTCACGGAGCCAATTACCGCCGGAGTTTTTGTGTCTATTGCGGCATGGGCGAGCTATCAGCGTTCCGAAAACGAAACGCCATATTGGAGAACACTAAAAGCAAACGGTGAATTGAATCCCAAATATCCGGGCGGAATGGAAGCTCAGAAAGAAAGGCTGGAAGCAGAAGGACACACTATAATTCAAAAGGGCAGGAAGAATATCAAATACTATGTAAAAGATTATGAGGAAGCATTGTTTGAATTGGGGTAGGAAAATCGGTTTGTGAGAATGAATCCCGCAATATTTTTGAGCTTCTTTGTAAATGGTTCTTGTTTTGGTCTTTAGGAGTGTCTGGGGTTATAACAGGGCTTATGCAGATGTTTAATCCTTCCTATACGGCCGATCTTCTTTCGATAACAACAAGTGATTTTATTGTGATTAAAGAGTTAGGATATGCTAATTGCAATTTTAGTTATTGCAAGAAGTTATCTGTTGGATTCCGGTCTGGCGCGTAAGAAAATAAATGTTTATGGAGGAAATGAGGATGAGTAAAAGAAAAGAACCGGCGGAACAGTTCTTAACAATGAAACCCGATCAAACGTTTAACATACAAAATGATGGATTCATCGGTAGTCTGTACAAACCTCAGGATAATTCTTTTGAAGGTAAAGCGTTAATCATGTCCGGTGGCAGTGACGGTTATTTCTCATTAACTTGCCTGATTGCAGAACAGTTTGTAAAACACGGTCTTACCGTGATGGCACTTGCATACTGGAATCAGCCCGGTCTTGCGGATGCCTTAGAAAAAATACCGGTGGAATATGTAGAAAGAGCAGCATTATGGTTTAAAGATAATAATTACATAAAAATTGGGATGTGGGGCATTTCAAAAGGTTCAGAGTATGCTTTGATTTCGGGAAGCATATTGCAGAATTTAATTTCGTGTGTGGTAGCAGTGTGCCCGATTAATATTTGCTGCCAGGGTATACGGAAGGGTAAATCAGTAAGTTTATTGGATTGTTCTGCATGGAGTTTTCGAGAGAGGGAAATCCCCTATGCAAATCTTCAATATAACAAATGGCAGATTATAAAGGATATGCTGAAGCGAAGAAGTATTTGTATGCGCTCTTGTTATAATAATGCAATTGCCTCAGCGCCAGAAAAGGCACATATTAAAATTGAGAACATCAACGGCCCCATTCTTTCCCTATCAGCATAAGCATTATAATTACAAATATGCGAGCCATTTTCTGATTCCTTATAAGCTGAAATCGGCGAAGATGTTCGCTGTAGAACGAAGATATCCGGAAGAATGTATGGAAAGTAATATGAAGTCTTTGGAGGATACCCTGATATTTTTGAATGAATGGTAAAATTAAATTACAGTTTGTTAGGGCGGGTGAAAAAATGAGTAATGGCGTAAGGGTTTGTGCGTGATTATATTCTTGATTTCAATTTTTATACACGAATGCGGGCATGGGTTTGCCAACTCCCTGCGGGGCATTGAGTGCAGCACGGGCTTTAATCGTGTGGGTGACATATACAAGTATCCGAAAGATGTGGATTTCCGGGCAGAATATAGTGCAGTATCGGATAGCTTATTAGATTTTGGCGTACCGGCAACCCTTATGCTGGCTGTTACAGGAACGATTCTTTTCTGCTTGCAAAAAGGAGAAAAGGGAAAAATAATTGCATTAGGATTTGCAGCTGCAAATAGTGTCATGCGGTTAATACCATGTCTGTTTGTGATCATGGTTCCGTTGCTGACGGGAAGAGTGCATAATGAAGATGAGTATGGAACGGGACTTGCCCTGGCGGAGGCAACAGGCTATTCGGTTCTCATATTTCTTCCGGCTCTCATATCTATTCTGGTTTCCGTTATGTGCATAGCATGCCTTTATAGAAAATTAAAGACAGAGATATCTGCCAAGGGATTCATCCGCTATAGCTTCCTTACGCTCTTTAGCTTTTATATAACAATGATTATAGCTAATATGCTCGATAATATTGTTCGGATCAACTGGACGGCTATTCGTTAAATACATAGTTTGACTGGCTATTTGATAATGAAAAAATAAAGAATTAAAATCCCGGTAAAACAGAAAGGATCAAGATGTATGAATTATATCGATAAATTATTAGAAAATAAGGATAATGTAAACACGGCAGATTTTTTCCCGGAGCTATTAGGGGCAGATTGTTATAAGATGTATGAGCGGGTAAATAATTTCATTATGGAAAATTATAATGTTAATCAGATGTGGAGTAAGGGAGGAAAGTATGGAGATATCTGCCTTCGCTACAGCCGCAGCGGAAAAACGCTCTGTACCTTATATTTCCGTCAGAAACAATTAGGTATCTGGGTCATACTCGGCAAGGAAGAAAGAAGCAGATTTGAAGAGATAAGAAATCAGTTTTCTCATGAATTGCAGGAAATATATGATAGAACAGAGGTATACCATGATGGGAAATGGCTAATGTTTGATGTGGAAGACGATAATTTATATAGTGAAATTGTTTTGCTGCTGAAGGTAAAAAAATCTCCCAATAAAAAACGTACCATATGATATATTTTTATCTATAAATGATCGAGTTATGAAAGAGTTCATAAAATTAAGAAGTTAAATATCTCAGATTATTATGATTTTTCAGGAGTGTTTGATAGCAAGCCGAGATCGGACAGAATAGTTAATAGAGGAGAGCAGGATAAAGCCCGGAGCGTAGCAGTTCTCCGGGCTTTTATTATTTTTGTATGCAAACGCCGCACATCCGTCACCCTTCAACCGTTAAATACTATGAAAGGAGGTTCCTAAGAGAGTCCATGGACATAGAAGAACAATATGACAAGATATACCGGTACTGCTATTTTAAGCTGCGGCAGCAGCATATAGCAGAAGATATCGCTCAAGAAACCTTCTTGCGCTTTCTGGAGAGCGCGACATATCGAAATACCGGACAGGCTTTGCAGTATCTTTATACGGTGGCGAGGAATCTCTGTATTGACGAATACAGACGAAAATCCTATGAACGCCTGCCCGAGGATGAGAAGGATTATCACAGACGAATACATGATAGTGCAGAGCATGACATGGAGGAGAAGCTGCTTACTTCTATTGCGGTAAGAGAGGCTTTGGAAGAACTTCGTGAGGAAGATCGGGAGCTGATGCTTCTTAGATATGTGAATGAGGTTCCTGTGTCTGTAATCAGCAGGCTGCTTGGAATCTCACGGTTTGCGGTTTACCGCAGGACACAGGCAATCTTGAAATCGCTGCAGGATAAGCTTGGAGAGGAGGATTTTATATGAAAAAAGAATTAAGAAGGGCATTGTACGATGCGTTTGAAGCGCCGGAGTCACAGAGAAAGAAAGTCTTTTTAAACAATATAAGGCAGCCCGGAATCGGATATTTTAAATTTATACTGCTCCAGGCTTCTTATATCAGAAAATGGATATGGGGATTATCACTTGCGGTTTTTGCAGTGGCTCTCATAAGCGGAGGCTTTCTGGAGAGAGAGGTGATATGGGTACTTTCGGCACTGATGCCCTATCTGGCAGCAGTCTCAATAGCAGAAAATGTCCGCTCAGAGGTGTACGGGATGGCGGAGTTGGAAATGGCATCAAGATGCTCGTTAAAGAGTGTAGTGCTGGCCCGTATGGGGATATTGGGAGTCTTTCATTTGATACTGCTTTGCCTGCTTGTTCCGCTGGGGCATATGCACGGCGTCTCTACGGCGCTTCAGACAGGAGTTTACTTGCTGGTGCCTTATCTTCTTACCAATGCCGGGGGTTTATGGCTGGTACGCAAAATTCGCAGCAGGGAGACTTCTTATGTTTGCATGGGATATGCCATTATTATCAGCGCTTTTCCCATCGTGAGCAAATATACTATAACATTGCTGTACCAGCCGGAAGTATTTGGCTGGTGGCTGGTTTTATTGGCTATTCTCTGTGTCGCTACAGCAGTGGAATATAGAAAGACAGTAGTAAGGACGGAAGAATTGATTTAAAAGAAAGGAGCGTTTTATGGAGCTTATAATAGACAGGCTGTCCAAGCAATATGGAAGCAGAATCGCGGTGGACAGAGTAACACTTAAATTACAAAAAGGAGTTTATGGTCTGCTGGGGGCTAACGGTGCAGGAAAGACTACTCTGATGAGGCTGATATGCGGCATTTTAAAGCCTACGGGCGGGAGCGTTTCTTTGGATGGTGAGGATGTTTCCAGCGAGGAATACCGTTCACGGCTGGGATACCTTCCGCAGGACTTCGGATATTATCCTGATTTTACGGGAATGGATTTTTTGCTGTATATGGCCGCTTTGAAAGGTCTTGACAGGGCGCAGGCGAAGCGGAAGGCGGTAGAATTACTTAGACTGGTGGCTTTGCAGGATGCAGGGAAAAAGAAGATTAAGACCTATTCCGGGGGCATGAAGCAGCGGCTGGGAATCGCTCAGGCTTTGCTCGGAGAACCGCAGCTTTTGATACTGGACGAACCTACGGCGGGGCTTGATCCGAAGGAAAGAGTAAGATTCCGGGATTTGATCGCGCAGCTTGGAAAGAATAATATCGTCTTGCTCTCCACCCATATCGTGTCCGATATCGAGCATATCGCGGATACTGTTTTGATGATGAAGGACGGACAGCTCATATATCAGGGAGGATGGGACGAGAATCGCGGAGATTTGGAACAGTTTTACTTAGAGCAGTTTGAAGAGGGAAAAAATCATGGATAATTTTAAAACATTGTATGGATATGAACTTAAGAAAATAATAAGACGTAAAATCGTTCTGGTCACCGCTGCTATTATGCTGCCTATTGTCATATTTACGGTAATAGCAGCTCTTCTTGGAGATTATTATGCAAATGGTGTTAAAATCGATACCCATTATCATATGTTCCAGACTGATAAGGAGTATCAGCAAAGATTAAGCGGCAGGTCCATTGACCAAAGCCTGCTGGAGGAAATGAAGGCCGGGTATGATAAAATTCCTTCCGATGTGGAGGCATATACATTGACAAAAGAGTATGAAGCATATGCACGGCCATATAGCGCAATATTTCAATTTGTCAGAAATACGGCAAATATGACGGTTTCTGAAGTGCGGCAGTGGGCGGCAGACGAAGAGGATATGCATGCAATGCGTCAAAGAATGTTAGAAGAAACGAGGGAAGAACTCCGCCTGACGCAGGGCGAAAAGGTCTTCTGGCAGGAACAGGAGGATAAGCTGGAATGGCCGATGACGTTTGTATACAAAGACGGATATTGGCAGCTTTTTGACTGCATGAATACAATAGGCCTGATGATGCTTATCATGATCACGGTCTGCCTGTCGAGCGTTTTTGCGGAGGAGCATGCCAAAAGAACGGATCAGCTCATACTTTGCAGCAGATATGGAAGGCATAATGCTTATTGGGCTAAGATTTTAGCAGGAATCAGTTTTTCACTTCTTGTGTCGATTGTGTATATTGTGCTGGCATTTAGCCTTGCGTTTGCATTATATGGTGCGGACGGCTTTTCCGGTGCATTTCAATTGATGTATACCAATTATTCTTATCCGTTAAGCGTGGGAGAAGCGGTTCTGATTTCCTATAGCATGCTGATGATTGCGGGAGTTCTGACCGGCATATTTGTAATGATGCTGTCTGAACTGCTTCATAGCGGCATCGGTACGCTGGCGCTGGTAGTTGGAATGATTATATTATTATTGTTTTTTAACATACCGGAACAGTACCGGGCGGCGTCCCAGCTTTTGAGCTATATTCCCAGCGAATTTGTTGCCGTATGGAGCATCTTCAGCTCGCGGACGGTATCGCTTGCCGGCAGAACATTTACAGCGTGGCAGGCAGTTCCCATTTTGTATATTCTTGCGGGGGGGATATTTGCTGTGGCAGGTAAAAGAGTCTATGCAAACTATCAGGTAAGCGGCCGGTAAAAAACAGGACACAGCGCGATAAAATGCGGGTTTTTACTTCATTTTCTCCTATTACTGTAGTATAATATAGCAAATAAACTGTGGGAGGAAATTTACGAATGAGAAAATCTGTGGTTAAGATTATCGCTGCTGTGTCGGGTGCCGCGATTCTGCTTGCCGGATGTACGAAAGGAACGAAGGAGGAGCAGGCGGTGCTGGACCCTGACAATCCGGTTTCCATTGAGATATGGCACTATTACAATGGGCCTCAGAAGCTGGCTTTCGATAGTCTTGTTACACGTTTTAATGAGACGATGGGGCAGGAGCAAGGCATTGTCGTAGAGGCATTCGGTCAGGGAAATGTGAATGAGCTTTATGAAAAGGTGCATGACGCTGTGGATAAGAAGGTAGGAGCCGGCGAGGTACCGACGATTTTTGCAGCCTATACAGATACGGTGTACGATTTGGACAAGCGGGGACTGGTAGCTGACCTTGGCGGGTATTTTACCGAAGAGGAACTGGCAGGATACGTGGATGCATATATCGAGGAAGGCCGGCTTGGCGAGGCGGAGGGCTTGAAGATCATCCCGATAGCAAAGGCGACAGAAATCATGATGATCAATAAAACTGATTGGGATAAATTTGCGGCTGCTATCGGAACGTCGATGACGGAGCTTGAAACCATTGAGGGCGTGGTGAAGACCTCCGAGTCTTACTATAACTGGACTGACGGGGAGACACCGGATATTCCGGGCGACGGTAAAGCTATGTTCGGGCGGGATGCTATGGCGAACTATATTATTCTCGGTTATTATCAGTTGACAGGCAATTCTCTTTTTACCCATGAGGGAGGAACGATCGCCTTCGAACCGGACGAGGAGGCTTTCCGAAAGCTCTGGGATAACTATTATATCCCTTATATCAACGGCTGGTTCGGCGCCTACGGACGTTTCCGTTCGGACGACGCCAAGACCGGGGATTTGATTGTCTTGGTAGGATCTACTTCGGGAGCGACTTATTTTCCGGAGCGGGTTACCTTGGAGGATGAATCCAGCTATCCTATTGAGGCGGCAGTCCTTCCGGCCCCCTGCTTTGAAGGAGCGGAGCTTAGTGCCATTCAGCAGGGTGCGGGGATGGCGGTTCTTTCATCGAATCCTCAGAACGATCTGGCTGCGGCGATCTTCTTGAAATGGTTTGTGGAGGAGGAACAAAATATTGATTTCGCGATTTCCTCCGCTTATCTTCCGGTAGAGAAAGCGGCAAATGATATGTCTTTAATCGAAAGCGCAGAGGGCTTTGAACAACTTCCTGCATCACTTAAGGATGCTCTTTCCGTGTCGGTGGACGTGGTCAATGGATATGATTTGTATTTTGAGAAAGCATTTTCTGGCTCTGCCGATGCCAGAGAAGTAATTGAATATTCTCTTTCAGACCGCGCTAAGGCTGACCGTGAACAGATTCTCACACTGACGGAGGGCGGAATGTCTATGGAGGACGCGACAGCACAATTTGCGACGGATGAAAATTTCCAAAGCTGGTATGAAGGACTGATAAATGCAGTCCGCGTTATAATCGATGGGGATTGACAGGAAGAGGATGTAAATGGAACGAAAGAAATCAAAAGATAAATCCCGCAGGTCAGGCAATTCGATTATGAACCGCATTTTAATTCCGGTAATCGTTGCCTTATTCGTGCAGGCAGGCCTTTTTTCCGTAAATATAATTTGGGGCGGTACCATTGAAAAGCTCAACCACAATGCTTTTGACATTCTGAACGGGGCAGTGAATAATCGTCGTAACTATCTTCAAAGCGAGATGCTGTCGCGCTGGTCCAACTTGGATCCGGCGTCAGAGAATATCAGGAGAACATTCAGTAAGGAACCGATTCAGATAGGCGAGGCGGGCACCTTGCTCAGAAATGAGATTCTGAGCCAAAGTGCGCCGGAGCTGATTAGTTTGCTGCGCCGCAATTTGGTAACAGGAGTTTTTCTTATCCTGACGGATGGAGAAGGCCGCGATGAAGAAGGACAGATGCAAAAGCACGGTCTGTATATCCGTGATATGGACCCAGCCACCAATTCAGCCAATAACTCAGATTTACTGCTTTTGCATGCTCCGGTATGTATATCCAAGGAGCTAGGGATCCCTCTGGATTCCAATTGGCAGTCCCGTATGAGCTTTGACCCTGATGACTTGGTTAGCTGGAATTATTATAGTAAGCCTTATGAGGCCGCGCTTAAGTATCCTGAAATAGAGGAGAAAGATTTGGGATATTGGAGCCCGGTTTTTCGTGCGGCGGGAGACAGCCTGGATACGATTACCTATTCGATGCCCCTTAGGGATCAGAACGGAGTGGTGCGTGCGATATTGGGAGTGGAGCTTTCCGTCGATTACTTAAGCAAGCAGATGCCGTATCAGGAATTGAATCAGGAGAAGCAAGGAATGTATTTTGTCGGTGTTGCTGAGGGCGAGGAGCTGATTTTCAATACGCAGCTTTCCACCGGCCCTGTCTTTAAGCATCGTTTCGGAATGGCAAAGCAGATGAGTTTTACACAGGAAGATGAATATGCGGATTCCTATCGGGTCATTGACAATACTTCCGGCCATAAGAGAGACGTCTATGGATGTATACAATACTTTAATCTCTATAATACCAATACGCCTTTTGAAAATGAGAGATGGGCGTTAATTGGAATGCTGGATGACGAGGAGCTTCTGGGTTTCTCGCAAGGCGTATCCGGCTCGATATGGGTGACATGGGGAATCTCCCTTGTATTGGGGCTTACCGCCGCCTGGGCAGCCGGTTTATCGGTAGCCCATCCTATTACCAGACTTCTCAAGCAGCTTCGTGAGAGTGACCCCAGACGTCCTCTCGAGCTTGGTAAGCTGAAGATTTCGGAGATCGACGAACTGTCCGGGGCTATTGAGACGCTTAGCTCACGGGTAGCGAGAGAGGCCAGCCGCCTTTCTCAGATTATCGATATGGCGGGGGTAGAAATCGGTGCCTTTGAGACTCAGCCGGATTCGGACCGGGTATTTTGCACAGGTCACTTTTTCGAGATGCTGGGATTTTATAGTGAGCAGGCCACAGACGGCACTATCGATAAGCAGGAGTTCGATGAGTTGATGGAGACCTTGAACGGGCAGGTAGAGGATGGAACAGAGGATGGGAGCACGAAGATTCTTCGCATAGAGCATCCGGCGCAAGCTCCGAGGTGGGTGCGGCTTCGAGTGGTTTCTTCTAATAATCATATCACGGGGGTAGTCAGTGATGTCACACAAGAGATTTTAAAGAGGCGCAAGATCGAGCGAGAGAGGGATTATGATCTGCTGACGGATCTGCTCAACAGGCGGGCGTTCAGCGTAGAGCTCAAAAAACGTTTCAGCAATCCGCATGAGCTTGGCATTGCGGCGATGGTAATGCTGGATTTGGATAACCTGAAGTTTATCAACGATACTTACGGGCACGACAGCGGCGATGCTTATATCCGCAGCATGGCGGAGGCGCTGCGGCGTTATTCGCCGGAGCAGACGCTTATTGCCCGTATGTCAGGCGATGAGTTCTATGTGCTTTTTTCCGGTTATTCTTCCCGAGAAGAGGTGCAGGAAATCATTCATGTACTTGAAGACGGTGTGCGGCAGACTATATTTTTCCTGCCGGATAATACCAGCATCAATATTCGTGCATCCGCTGGAATCGCCTGGTACCCAGACCATGCTACCTCCTATGATAAGCTTCTGAAATATGCCGATTTCGCGATGTATCAGGTGAAGAATACGACCAAAGGAGAGTTCGGCGAATTCGATATGGAACATTATAAAAGGGACTCTTATTTATTGCAGAATCAGGAGGAAATCAACCGTCTCATAGATAAGGAGAAAGTAACTTTCCACTTCCAGCCTATCGTGGATGCGAGAAATGGTGAGGTGTTCGGATATGAAGCTTTAATGCGTCCCACGCTGGAAAGTATCAAGTCTCCGGGGGAAGTACTGCTGTTAGCGAAGTCACAGTCTAAGCTCTATGGGATAGAGAGACTGACTTGGCGGCAGAGCCTTGCGGCATTCGAGAAGCTGCCGGAAGCAGCGTCTTCTATCCGTATATTTGTGAATTCCATTGCCAGTCAGCAATTGAATGCCAAGGACGAGAAATATATTCAAGAGAGGTTCTCGCATTTGCTTCCAAGAGTAATTATTGAGATTACGGAAGAGGAACGCTCCACCGAAATGGAGACTCGCAGAAAACTGGAGTGGGCTGCGAAGTGGAACTGTCAGATTGCTTTGGATGACTTTGGTACCGGATACAATTCCGATACTGCTTTGCTGGCGACCATGCCGAACTTTGTAAAGCTGGATATTTCAATCGTGCGCAATATCGACAACGATGCTAACCGCCGTAAGCTTTTACAGAATCTGCTGTCCTATACCGAAGGCCGTGATATACGTGTGATCGCGGAGGGAGTGGAGACCTATGAAGAGCTTCGCACGCTTATTAGCCTGGGCGTTGATTATTTACAGGGATACTATATCGCCAGGCCGCAGCTTCAGCCTGCCCCTATTCCGGAGCAGATTGTTCAGGAGATTCAGGATGCTTATGCGGCTGTTTCAGAATAGGGACGTAAGTTCCAAAAGGAGAGCTATGTATGGATAAATGTAATTGGTGTAAGGATGGCGGGATCAATGAAGAATACCATGATAAGGAATGGGGAATTCCGTTGCATGACGACAGGAAGCATTTTGAATTTCTGATGATGGAGGTCATGCAGTGCGGGCTGAACTGGACGATGATGCTTAAGAAGAGAGAAACCTTTCGTAAGTGCTTTGATGATTTCGATTATGAGAAAATTGCCTTGTACGGTGATGCGGATATAGATAGAATCATGGAAACCGGAGATATGATAAAATCGATTCGAAAAATTCGTGCGGTTATCGACAATGCGAGAGCATATAAGAAAATAATCGATGAATTCGGATCCTTTGATGAATTTCTGTGGGGATATAGCGGGTATAAGAGCATTATTTATGAGGATCATAGAATAGTGCCGGTCGCCAGCAATGATTTGTCGGATGTGGTAAGCAAGGAACTGAAAAAGAGGGGATTTAAGTACCTTGGCTCCATTACGGTGTATTCTCATCTGCAGGCCTGCGGGATTATTAATGACCATGATATTCATTGCTTTAGGTATCGGCAGATTATAGATGAGTGTCCGGTAGAGTTTAGATGATCGCGAATCCGTCGCTTTTTTACAACACAAAGCGGCGGATATATTTTATTATGGAATAAAGTTTGGATCATCCGAAGGAGAAAAGACATGAAAAAACTGAGTTTTGAAGCATTTCATGAAATTAAAAATTGGGTTTATCGGAATGCGAGGCCGCTGGACTTCGCATTATGGCAATACTGGTTTGAAGATGGAAGCAAAGATGCTGTTCTATCGGCCTTATCCAGCTATCGGAATAGTGATGGCGGATTTGGCAATACGATTGACCCGGATAGCTGGAATCCGGATTCTACCCCGTACAATGTACAGATCGTCATAAAACTGCTGCGGCAGATAGAGTTCCTCGATATGGAGCATCCATTTTACCGCGGAATGTTCCGTTATTTGGAGAATACGGAGCACAGGGCAGATTACGGATGGATTTTTACAATCCCGTCTAACGATAATTACCCGCACGGCATCTGGTGGGATTATAATCCCAAGGACAATGAGTTCCAAAGTATAGGAACGACGGCAAGCCTATGTGGTTTTATTCTCCGGTATGGAGAAAAAGAGTCGGGCCTGTACCGGATGGCGAAGGAATATACGAACTCGTTGATTGAGCGGTTAAAGGGGACAGAGCGATTGGGAGATATGGGAGTAGGAGGCTACTGCGAGTTGCTGGAGGATATAGAGGCAGCAGGGATTACGGAAGAATTTGACTTTACATATCTATGTGAAAAGGTTTCCCATGAGGTACGGAAAAAGATAGAAACGGAAAAAGACAATTTCATGGCAAATCCACTGGAATTCATATGGTCTCCGGAGAGCAGGTATTATGAGGAAAATAAAGAGGAAGTACACAAGGCCCTGGATGCCATAATTGACGAGCGCCCTGAAAATGGAGTCTGGGATATCCCATGGGAGTGGTATAACGGCGGGAAATATCCCGAGGCGTTCGCCATTAGTGAGAATTGGTGGAAGTCCAGCAAAGCCATTGAAAAGCTGCTGCAGTTGAAAAGCTTCGGAAGGCTGGAGATCAGATAGTCTCACTTTTTCTTTTTCTGAAGCGGGTAAATGGACAAATTACCATTGCAGATATAGGCGAGTCCGCACACTGCGATAAAATAAGGCAGCATTTCGGGACCGAAGACCTCTGCGCCTATCAGGATGGGTGCAAGCAGAGTATTGCTGGCGCTGCCGAATACTGCCGCATAGCCCAACGCTGCGGAGAAGGCGATGGGTAAGCCGAGCAGCGAAGCAAGGAATGCACCAAAGGTTGCGCCGATGGAAAACAAAGGAGTGACCTCTCCGCCCTGAAAGCCTGCCGACAAAGTAAGCACCGTAAAGAGAAATTTAAAAGCGAAATCCCATGAATAAATGCCCTCATTAAGACTCATGGATATTAAGTTGGTGCCGAGTCCCGAGTATCTTCCCTGAAAACATAGTAACGAAAAGAGACCGATCGCGGTACCGGCAATCAGAATGCGCAGAAGTGGATTTTTCAACTTCTCTGAAAAGAGCTTTTTTGTCCTATGCAGGAAATAGGAAAACAGCCGCCCCATTATCCCGAATAAAAAACCGAGGAAAAGTATCTTGAAAAGCAGGGATGGCGAAAAAGAAAAGTTCTTTGACAGAACGTAGGAAAATTTTTCAAGACCCAGTGCGCCGGAAATATAGCTTGCGGTAAATGCTGCGGTCAAAGCCGGAAGCAGAGCCTTGTATTCCAGTACGCCTACGGTCAGCACCTCGAGAGCAAAAAAGGTGGCGGCGAGGGGCGTTCTGAATAACCCGGAAAAGCCGGCGGCCATTCCCGTAAGTAATAATATTTTTTCCCCGCTCTCTATGGAAAAACGTCTGCCGAGCGTATGTCCGAGGGCTCCTCCTATCTGAACGGCTACCCCCTCTCTTCCGGCACTTCCGCCGAACAGATGAGTAAGCCATGTTCCAATAATGACGAAGGGGATTAAACGGAGAGGTATCGTTTCTTTGGAGCCATGTCCGGCTTCAAAGAGCAAAGCCATTCCTTTACTGCTCCTGTCTCCGAATTTCTGATAGCTCCATAAGATAAAGACACCGACGGCGCCGAGAAAAGGAAGTAAAAAGTATACATATTCGTCCCTGATATTCCCAATGTAAAGCAGAATCCTGCCGAACAAAGCGGCGATAGATCCGGCGGCTATGCCGAGGGGGATTGCAAGTCCTGTGAAAATCAACTGATTTCTTATTTTTTCCCGATAATTCATATAAACCTCACTTCCAAGTAATATTATAAGGGAAGCTGCCATCAATTGGCAAGGTCACATACGGCCGGATAAGGGCAAAATTTTATTCCTGCATTACTGTTCACTCCGTTCTCAGTAATGTTCCTGCTTTACCGTCGATTGACAAAAATCACATTATGTAATATATTACATAATGTGAGGAAGAATTATATAATTTAAGGAGTTAAATATCATGAGTATGGATAGAGACAGGTTACTGGAAGATTTTGATGACGAAAGGGCTCTGTTCGGTTTGTTCTTCGCATTCGGGAACCGCTTGCAGACTGCGGGTGATGCTTTTTATAAAGAAATTACGTGTAAGCAGTTTTTTCTTCTCATCTGCCTTACGTTATTTAAGGAGACCCCTCCCATGATTAATGAACTTGCGGATGTGATGGGAAGTTCGCATCAGAACGTGAAGCAGATTGTCAATAAGCTGGAAAAGGAAGGATTTGTAACTACTTTTTACGATAAGGATGACAGAAGGAAAGTAAGAGTAGCTGCGACGGAGAAAATGGGAACATTGAGCGACAGGTATCGTGAGCAGGAGGAAAAATTCATGGCAGGGCTTTATGAAGGAATTACAAAGGAGGAAGTGCAGCTTACTTACAATGTAATGATGAAAATCGAGAAAAATCTTATTGCAATCAGGGAGGAAAAGTAAATGGAGCGAATCGTGGTGTATAACAGTAAGACGGGGTTTAGCAAGAAGTACGGAAAATGGATAGCGCAGGAGCTTGCATGCGAAGCGGTAAGCTATAAGGATATGACCCCGCAGCACTGGAAGGAGAACGACGTAATTATCTATGGTGCAGGGATTATGGCAGGAAAGATAAACGGATGGGATAAAGTGAAGAAAATCCCTGAGCGGGGCGGTAAAAAGCTGATCGTATATGCGGTTGGCGGTGCGCCTATGAAGGCGGATGAGGTTATTCTTACAGTAAAGGACAATAACCTTACCAAAGAGGAACAGAAGGAAATTCCTTTCTTTTATTTGGAGGGAGGAATCGATTTTGAAAAAATGGGATTTTTCCCCAGAACAATGTTAAAGACCATGTATAAGATGCTGAAAAAGAAAAAGGATAAGACGCAGGAAGATATGGGAATGCTTCGCTTGTTTGAAAGGTCCAGTGATAATTCCTCAAAAGAAAATATAAAGCCCCTTATAATCTGTGCCGAGCAGATATAAATCAATAAAAATAAAAAGTGTGTTTGCGGGAGCCGCATAAGACTCCTGACAAAACACATTTTTTAATGTACAGGGTTGTTGACGCAGTGCAGGCGGTGTGGCATGATAAGAAAAAGTACATTATATGGCTGTTTGGAAGAAAATAAAGAGAAAGATGGGGATGTAATATGAAGATTCTTGTGGATGCCGACGCCTGCCCTGTGGTAGCGATTGTGGAAAGAGTGGCAAAAGAGAAAGATATTCCGGTAATTTTAGTTTGCGACAATGCCCATGTTCTCCGCTCGGCATATTCCCGGGTGGTAATCGTGGACAGAGGAGCCGACGCAGCGGATTTCAAGCTGTTTTCCTTGAGCGAACGGGGGGATGTCATAGTAACGCAGGATTACGGAGTAGCGGTCATGGCGTTGGGAAAAGGTGTGAGAGCCATTCACCAGAGCGGAAAAAGGTATACCGATGAGAATATCGACACGATGCTTATGGAGCGTCATATCGCCAAGTCAGAAAGGCGCAAATCCGGCAAGAGCCATTTAAAGGGGCCGAGGAAGAGAACGGAGGAAGATGATGTGCGGTTTGAGGAGTCTTTTCGGAGAATGCTGGATAACAGTCTGCTGTATTGATAAAACGGACTCTTTTTTAATAAATTCTTTATAGCAGTTTTATTGATATATACGGCTTAAAACGGTAGGATAATAGAGTATTGATAGAAAAATATAAATGTTGGTTACTATATAAGATATATGAGGTGATACGATGTTCGGATATATAATTATCAACAAAGGTGATATGAAATTCAAGGAATTTGATATCTATCAAGCCTATTATTGCGGTTTATGCAAAGTATTAAAAGAAAAATACGGTCTGACCGGACAGATGACGCTGTCCTACGATATGACCTTTATCATCATGCTGCTATCCGGCTTGTACGAATCGGAGACAGAGACGGATTATTGCAAATGTGTCGCACATCCTTTCGAAAGGCATATGACGAAGATAAACGAGTACACGGAATACGCGGCGGATATGAACATTTTGCTGTCCTATTACAAATGCAAGGATGACTGGATGGATAATAAAAAATACGGCAGGCTGTTATATGCACAGTTGCTGAAGAAGGGCTATCATCACTTAGAGCAGAAGTATGGATGTAAGATCCGCCGTATTGAAGCATTGATGGAGCAGCTCACTAAGAGGGAAACAGAAGGTTGTACAGACGTTGATGAAATGTCCCGCTTGTTTGGAGAGGTCATGGCGCAAATCACGGTATATAAGGATGATGAATGGAAAGAGAACCTCTACAAAATGGGTTTATACCTGGGGAAATTCATCTATTTGTGCGATGCTTATGAGGACATAGAAAAAGACTTGAAGGAAGGAAATTATAATCCCTTTTACGAATTATATAAATATCCCGATTTCGAGGAGCAGTGCAGAAGCATTCTAGTCATGATGATGTCTGAATGTTCCAGGGAATTCGAAAAGCTGCCGATTCTAGACCATATCGAGATCCTGAGAAATATCATCTATTCGGGAGTATGGTATCGTTACGAAAAAATACACTCGGAAAGAGAAGCAAAAGAAAAGGGGCAGGCGCAGGAACAATGATAAATCCTTATGAAATACTTGGGGT
Source organism: Bacillota bacterium (assembly GCA_023399455.1). Lineage (GTDB taxonomy): Bacteria > Bacillota > Clostridia > Lachnospirales > Lachnospiraceae > Kineothrix > Kineothrix sedimenti. Next base: position 9,921 of record JAEWPN010000030.1, on the reverse strand, counting down.
ATCCCCGGATGCTACCGAAGAAGAGATAAAAAAAGCATACAGAGCGCTGAGTAGAAAATACCACCCCGACGCTAACATCAACAGTCCGAATAAAGTACAGGCGGAGGAAAAGTTCAAGACCATTCAGGAGGCCTACAGCCAGATCATGAAAGAACGCACGGAGGGTTACGGAAGTGACTCCGGCTATGGCGGTTATGGAAGTGGAAGTTATGGAAGCCGCGGCTATGGTGGTTATGGCAGCGGAGGATTCGATGGTTATGGAGGCGGCGGTTTTGGGGGCTTTGGCGGGTTTGGAGGCTTCGGAGACAGCACCAGCACGGGTTATGAAGAGGACGGCCATTTGCGTGCTGCAGGCAATTATATAAGAAACGGATATTATAAAGAAGCGAGAACTGTGCTTGACGGCATGGACGAAAAGGGTGCAAGATGGTATTATTATAGTGCACTTGCCCATGCGGGACTGGGAAATAACGTGGCGGCGATGGAGCATGCCAAACGTGCGGCGGCGATGGAGCCGGGGAATTCGGATTACAGTAACCTGGCATACCGGTTTGAAAACGGCGGCATGCAGTATCAGCAGAGACAGTATACCTATGGAAACCCTTATGTGGGGAACGGAAATATATGTGTAAAGCTGTGTATTGCTAATATGATATGCAATATTTGCTGCGGCGGCGGCGGAATGTGCTGCGGCGGAGGAATACCGTATGGGGGATATTAGGAGTTATAACATTTATGAATATACTTACAGTTGAGAATATAGTAAAATCCTTCGGCGAAAGAAAATTGTTCGACCATACTTCTTTTTATCTGCAGGAAGGGGAGAAGGTGGGAGTTATCGGCATCAATGGAACCGGCAAGTCCACTTTGCTGAAGATGGTGGCGGGACTGGAGGAGCCGGATGAAGGAAATGTCATTCGAGCCAACCATGTTATCTGTACCTACCTGTCCCAGCACCCGAGCTTCGATGAAGAAGAAACCGCCTTACAGGCAGTAATGAAGGAGACGAAGGAGAAGCTTCGCGCGGAGGGCGTGGGTGAGGAGGTCTGGGCTAAGGAAAGCGATGCTAAGGCCATGCTGATGCGGATTGGGATCGCAGATGTGACGGCGAAATGCGGGACCCTTTCCGGCGGGCAGCGAAAAAGGCTGGCGTTAGCAGCGGCGCTGCTTTCTCCGGCGGATATCCTCATTCTGGATGAGCCTACTAACCATTTGGATAACGAGATGGCTGATTGGCTGGAGGACATGCTGAAAAAGAGAAGCGGAGCTATCGTTATGGTAACTCATGATCGCTATTTTCTTGACAGCGTGTCGAATAGAATCGTGGAAATCGATAAAGGACAGATATATTCCTATCAGGCGAATTATTCCGGCTACTTAGAGCTAAAGGCATTGCGCGAGGACGAAGCCTTTGCAGGAGAGAGAAAGAGACAGTCCATTCTGCGTACAGAGTTGGAATGGGTGAAGCGCGGAGCGAGAGCTCGTTCCACCAAGCAAAAAGCGAGACTGGAGAGATACGAGGAGCTGAAGCAGATGCAGGCTCCTTCTTATGATGCAAAGGTGGAGATGAGTTCGATGGCCTCGCGGCTTGGAAAAACCACAGTAGAAATCAGTCATGTCAGCAAGCGTTACGGGGAAAAGGTCTTGATCGATGATTTTTCCTATCTTTTCCTGAAAGAAGACAGAATCGGATTTATCGGTGAGAACGGCTGCGGGAAGACCACACTTATGAAAATACTGACGAGACAGTGCGAGCCGGATTCGGGCAGGGTGGAAATCGGGCAGACTGTAAAGATAGGCTACTACGCGCAGGAGATAGCCGCTCTGGAGATGCCGCAGAACAAAAAGGTCATTGATTATATCAGAGATGTGGCGGAATATGTGAAGACAGAGGATGGAAGCATTACAGCTTCTCAGATGCTGGAACGTTTTTTGTTTTTCGGAAGTGAGCAATATACTTTGGTCGGCAAACTGTCGGGAGGAGAGAAGCGCAGGCTTAATCTGCTGAAGGTGCTTATGGGGGCTCCCAATGTACTGATTCTGGACGAGCCGACCAACGATTTGGACATTGCTACTCTGACGGTGTTAGAGGACTATCTGGATCGATTTCCGGGAATCGTTATAACTGTTTCTCATGACAGGTACTTTTTAGACCGAACGGTGCGCAGGATTTTTGCCTTTGAAGGAAACGGGAAGCTGCGTCAATATGAAGGCGGGTATACTGATTATGCCAATAAGAAGGCAGCTATGAACGCTGCGCCGGCGGCAGAATCCGGTGGAAGCTTGAACGGGAAGGCGGCTAAGAGCAGTATTATAGAGAACGGTGCCATAAATGATACGGAGGAAAAGGGCGGAAAAAAGAGCTGGAAGGCACAGCCATCCAAGCTTAAGTTTACCTATAAAGAGCAGAAGGATTACGAAACGATAGAGGATGAGATCGCGAAGCTGGAGGAACATCTTGAGGTATTGGAGGAAAGAATTCTGCGGGCTTCCACGGATTTTATAAAATTAAATGAGCTGACGAAGGAAAAGGAAGAAACCGATCAGAAGCTGGAAGAAAGAATGGACCGCTGGATGTATCTTGAGGAGCTGAACAGCAGGATAGAAAGCCAGTGATGAAGTGCAGGGCGGAAAACCGGTAATATATTGCGGGGAAGTGATAAGTTAGTGGATTTTTAGCGGGAGGGAGCATGAAACAGAGAATCAAGGGGATAGGTAAGCGAATAGGAGCGGATTTGTGGAATGCTAAGGAAGCTTTGCTTGCTTTTACGGCTTACTATATTATTGTACACGCTATATATCATGCATTTTGCCCGCTGGTCATACTGACGGGCTTTCCTTGTGCGGGCTGCGGAATGACGCGGGCCGTATTTTTCATGCTGACCGGACAGTTCATGCGCTCATGGAATCTCAATCCGATGGCGATTCCCGTTATATTATTCATCGGTTACTGTGTGATATGCCGCTATATCCTCGGAAAAAGGATAAAAGGCTGGAAAACCGGACTTATAATTATTGGGATCGCTATGCTCGCAGTATATGTCTACAGGATGTGCACCGTGTTTCCCGAAAGGCCGCCGTATGTCTACACAGGAGACAGCTTTTTGGAAAGATATGTTCCCGGTTACAGAGAAATATTGCATAGATTATTAGGTATATGATAAAATGAATACTGTATATAGTGAAGAAAAAGAGTATACATAAATGAGGGAGGAAATCATACGATGGATAACAACAACATGTACCCGAACGACGGGACACAACAAAGCGGAGTATTTACCGGGACCGGACCGGATCCGTATGGAAACAGCGATCAGAACCAAGGCTACGCCTACGGTCAGCAGAATGGCTATGGGAACAGCAGTCCGGATCAAGGCTACGGCTATGGTCAGCAGAGTGGCCAAGGCTACCAATATCCATCACAGGGCGGTTATCAGCAGGAGCTGGAGGAGCCTATGAGTGTGGGCGAATGGTTAGTTTCGCTGCTTTTAGCTATGTTCGTACCTTGCGTGGGCATCGTCTTGGTTTTTGTATGGGCATTCAGCAAGACGGAAAAAAAGAGCAAATCCAACTTTTTCAAGGCTTACCTGATCATCGCGGGCGTGGTACTGGCGATTTATATTCTTATTGTGTTAGTCATGCTGATCGCCTTTGGCGTTCAAGGCATATAACAGCGCTTACGCGTTCCTTTGCCACCTGCCGGAGGCGCCGCAGGGAAGAACGAGGCCGCTGTCCGCTACCGGAAGGCCGATTTCTTCGGCAGATACATGTCCGCCGAGCTTGGAAGCGACGGCGAGGTGGATCATATAGGAAAGTACTGCCGGCTGCAGTCCGGTAGTATAGGAATTTACTAAATAAAAAAGTGCATCTTTAGAGAGTATTTTTGCCGTCAGTTCGATGAAGGGAAAGATGCTCTCTTCTATTTTCCATATTTCGCCCTTTGGGCCGCGTCCATAGGAGGGCGGGTCCATAATGATCGCATCATAGGTGCTGCCCCGGCGGATCTCCCGCTCTACGAATTTGACACAGTCGTCAACAAGCCAGCGGATAGGAGAATCAACAAGTCCGGAAGCGGCGGCATTTTCCTTTGCCCAGTTTACCATACCCTTGGAAGCATCCACGTGAGTGACTTGTGCTCCTGCTTTTGCGGCGGCGAGAGTAGCGCCTCCGGTATAAGCGAACAGATTGAGAACCTTAATGGGTCTGCCCGCCTGTGCGATCAGGGAGGAGAACCAGTCCCAGTTCACCGCCTGCTCGGGAAAAAGTCCGGTATGCTTGAAGCTGAACGGTTTTAAATGGAATGTGAGATCGCGATATTTTATGGTCCATTCGTCGGGAAGATTGAAGAACTCCCATTCTCCGCCGCCCTTGGCGCTGCGGTGGTAATGGCCGTTTTTCTTTTTCCATCCGGAATTCTTTTTCTCAGTATTCCATATGACCTGAGGGTCTGGACGGACTAAGAGGTAATCGCCCCACCTTTCCAATTTTTCCCCGGACGAGGTATCTATTACTTCATAATCTTTCCATTGATCTGCAATCCACATATTCTATAACTCCTTATAAAAATTTATTTTAAATATACACCAACGGCACACCTTTGGCAATAAATTATACACAACGTACCTTTTAAAATGGAAATATGTGCACAATAATATACAAAAAAGGGCAACATAAGAAATGGTAAGAAAGGAGGCTTTTGTGTATGATTTACTTAAGAAATCACAAGATACAAAATGATTTCAGGCTTGAAGATAAGGACAAACGAGAGGAGAGATAGAATGTCACGAGTATCTGTTGCGAAGAAGGCACATACGACGGTTTCGGCGAGAAAAAAGAAGACATTTATGCTGCTTACCATGGTGGCGCCCGGAGCCATTTGGCTGATACTGATTCGCTACCTGCCGATGTTCGGCATCGTGATGGCATTTCAGGATTATAAAATTTACACGAAAGCGCCGTCGTTAATTAATAATATAATGCATAGCAAGTTTGTGGGGATAAAGAATTTCAAGTTTTTATTTGCGACCAGCGATTCATGGATTATGATTCGAAACACCTTGGGCTATAACATAGTCTTCATCATATTGGGACTGCTGATTTCTGTAACCTTTGCTGTTATATTGAATGAGGTTACCAAAAAGTTCGTTGCGAAAGCATATCAGACATTGATGTTTTTTCCTTACTTTTTAAGCTGGGTAGTAGCAAGCTACTTCCTGCAGGCGTTTTTGGATCCTACCAACGGACTTTTAACGCATGCCATGCAGAATTGGGGTATGAAGCCCATCGATTTTTATAACACTACGGGCCCCTGGCCCTATATATTGACATTAGCTTACATATGGAAGAGCACCGGATATTCGGTTATCTTATATCTGGCGGCCATAACGGGTATCGATGCGACCCAGTACGAGGCAGCCAGTATCGACGGAGCGTCGAAGCTGCAGCAGGTTTTCTACGTGACGCTGCCCCATTTGAAAACAATGATTATTATACTCTTCATACTGGCGGTAGGCAAGATTTTCAACGCCGATTTTGGATTGTTCTATCAGGTACCGATGAGCTCCGGACCGATTATGTCGGTAACGCAGGTAATCGATACTTACGTATACCGTGCGATGATTGCGACGCAGAATTATGGTATGACGACGGCGGCCGGACTTTTGCAGAATGTTGTCGGATTTATATGCATCATGGTTGCTAACGGTATAGTAAGTAAATTTGACAAGGACAGCAGCTTGTTCTAATGGAGGGAATAAAAGTGAGTAAAAATGCACAGATGGCTTTAGGTCACAAGAGAAAAAGGCCTATTAACGCAGTAAGTGTTCCGGCAGAAATCGTTATCAATATCGTTATGACATTGTTTTGTGCGGCATGCGTTATTCCATTCATCTTCGTTGTAATTATTTCGTTTACGACGGAAGAAAGCATCAGACAGATCGGATACTCCTTTGTTCCGCTGTCATGGGGAATAGAGGCTTATAAATATATAATGAAACTGGGAGACCAGCTATGGTTGTCCTATTTCAACAGCTTTTTTATTACGATAGTAGGTACGGTGCTCAGCGTATTGATTTGTATTCTGTATTCGTATGCGCTCTTCCGCAGGGATTTCAAGTATAGAAGCTTTTTCTCCTTTTTTAGCTTTTTTACCATGTTGTTCGGAGGAGGGTTGGTACCGACTTACATGGTATGCAAGCAGATGCTGGGGCTCAGCGATAATTATGCGGCGCTTATCGTCCCTCTTTTGGTAAATCCGTTCAATATTATCGTTATGAGAACATTTTTTCAAAGTTCTGTTCCTGAGGAGCTGATCGAGGCTGCGGCTATCGACGGCAGCGGGGAATACAATACTTTATTCCGCATTATCGTACCGATCGCGAAGCCCGGTATTGCGACTATCGCATTGCTCAATGCCCTGGCTTTCTGGAACGAATGGTTCATCGCTCTGCTGTACGTAAGAGATAGAGCGAAGATTCCGCTTCAATATTTGCTTATGCAGATGCAGAGGAATGTGGAATATCTGGCAAAGTACAGCGCCAACATGGGAGCGGATGCGGCTGCGGCCGCCAGCAAGCTGCCCACGCAGAGTCTTAGGATGGCCTTGGTAGTACTGATTGTAGTACCCATCGCTTTTGCTTATCCGTTCTTCCAAAGATACATCATTGCGGGCCTTACGATAGGCTCCGTAAAGGGCTGATGCCCATTCACACGGTAGGTCTGGCAATAACGCCACTTACATAAAACTATAAATTTTTTAGGGAGGTAAACATGAAGAAAAAATTATTATCACTCGTGCTTTGTATCGCCATGTCAGCTACGATGTTAGCAGGATGCGGCAGCACCGGCAGTACGGAAACAGCTACTGATGCAACAGAAACAACAGAAACGGCAGAAACGCCCGCTGCGGAAGAAACAGCAGAGGCCCCTGCGGAAGCAGCAGCTTTGGACACTTCCGAGCCTGTTACCTTAAAATGGTATCTCCATGGAAGCACCGTAAATGACGATAAGGCGGTTATGGAAAAAGTAAACGAATACCTCGGTGAGAAGTTGAATGTTACTCTTGAGCCTATCTGGGGAACATGGGGTGACTTCGATGAAGGTTCTACGCTTGCAATCAACGGCGGCGACGATGTAGATATTTACTTTACATGTTCCTGGTCCGCAAATGAGTACAACTCTTTTGCGAAAAAAGGCGCTTGGGTACGCCTTGATGATCCGGAAACCAATTTACTGGCAAACTACGGCAGCGACATCTGGAATGCTCTTCCGGAAGTATTAAAGACCGGTGCTGAAATCGAAGGTTCCGACGGATACGGCGTTTACGCTCTTCCGGCATTCAAGGATTTTGGAACACAGAACACATGGGATGTTAATGTGACCTTGTTAGAGAAATACGGCTATACCTTAGACGACATCAAGAATACCGATTACTATGGTTTCGGCGATATTCTTAAGACTGTTAAAGAAGGCGAAGGCGCTGATTTCTATCCTCTGCTCGTTGAAGGTTTCGTTCTGGAAAGAATGGTAGATAATTCTATCATCGTAAACGGCGACTCCGGAAGCCTGAATGTATTATCTTACTACATCGATCCTACGGATGTTTCCAAAGATATCGGAAGCAAGATCGTTAACAAATATGCTACGGAAGAATATAAGAAATTCGTAGAGCAGACTCGTGAATACTATGAAGCAGGCTATATCGATCCCGGATGTGCAAACAAGCAGACGGCAAACGATTTACGTACCTCAAAGCAGCTGGAAGGCGCTTACTTGATCGGTACGCAGTCTTACGCTTTGGGATATGAGGTACAGGCAAGTCAGGAACGCGGTATTGAAGTTGCCTTTGTTCCCTGCACACCTCCTTACGTAGATAAGACATCTACACAGGGCGCTATGATGGCTATTTCTACAGCTTCCAAGAACCCTGAAAGAGCAATGGCATTCCTTAACCTGCTGAACACAGATCCTTATTTAATGACATTGTTAGAGTATGGTGTGGAAGGTACTCACTATAACTTAAATGATGACGGACTCGTAGTATTTACCGCTGAACGCGATAACTACCAGCCTTGGAGAAACGGTATGGGTAATATCACTCTGCTTCCTCCTCAGGAAGGTGAAGGGAAAGACTTCTTTACGAACACATTCATCCCTTACTATGAAGCTGCAAAGGCTATCCCTGCATTCGGATATCAGTTCGACCCTACTAATGTTGAAACAGAACTGGCTGCTTTGGCAAACGTAGGTGAAGAGTATGCGTTGGCACTTAGCGTTGGTGCAATCGATCCTGAGACCGCATTGCCTGAATTCCTCGATAAGCTGGAAGCTGCCGGAATGAGCACGGTAGTGGATGAAGCAAATGCACAGTTGGATGCTTATTTTGCAAATGCTCAGTAGTAATAAAAACGGAATCTTAGCATGAGGGTGTTTATGCTGGGGTGAGATAGATATGCATGATGCCGCGGCCTGACAGATGAGATGTCGGACCGCGGCATCTTTGTATTATACCGTATAACGTTTCATTGTTCTTCTTACCAATACCTGGGAAATGATAAAATGACACAATTCACCGGCCAAAAAAGTAAAATAGATCCCCTTGGCATCAAATACGAATACCGAAAGCAGTAAAAAAATCTGAACGAAGCCGAGACATCGTAAAAACGAAATCAACGTTGCATAGATATTGCGTTCCATGGTCTGGAAATAGAGGATATTCATTAAAGTGATTCCTATAAAAATATATGCAAATGGATATTGACTGAGCATATATGCGGTCAGACTGGTTAAAGCAGTATTGCCGGTATGGAACAGTGGAGCAATGTTTTCTCCGAAGATTACACAAATAGCAACCAATACGACGGAGGCGGCAATATTGGTAATGACTCCGAGATGGTACACATAGGAAAATCCCTTCTTCTCATCTTGACCGTGATAGAGACTCATGAGGGGCTGCACTCCCTGCGCTACGCCCATTACTACCATATTGATAATCGAACATACATAACCAACGATGGAATATGCGGATACACCAAGAGTTCCTGCGATATGCACCACGGCAAGATTATAGGAGAAGGTAAAGGCCGGCACGCTGAATTCCATCAGCGAGGAAGCCATACCGTTGCTCAATACTCTTTTTATTTCCCCAAAATGGAAGACAGGCCTGCGAATGCGCAGAGCACCCTTTTTAAAAATAAAATGGCTGATATAAAAAAGAAATTCAATACCCATACCAATGCCGTTTGTAATCGCTGCTACCTCTATTCCATAATGAAGAACGAGAATAAAAATAATGTCCAGAGCTGCGTTGATGACAGCACCAAAGACAGAACCGAGCATGGCGATCTTAGGGTTATTATCATTGCGCACGAAAACAGAAAGACCGAATGTGACCATTTGTATAAGAGAAAAGGGAGCCGACCATTTGAGGTAGGCAACTGCAGGGACCAACAATTCTTCGTTTGCACCCAGGAAGATAGAAATCCTTTCCCGAAAGAAGAAGCCCGTTAATGCCAGCACGATACCTATCATGACGGCCAATGCCAGACATTGGCAGAATATATTATTCGCCTTTTCCGCTTCCCCCTGCCCTTTATGAAAAGAGTATACATTTGCGCCGCCTACGGCTATAAGCATAGCCAGAGCGATGACCAGCATGCTGAACGGGAAAACGATATTGATAGCGCCGAGGGCGACCTCGCCGATACCCTGTCCGACGATAACGCCGTCCAGGATAACATATAGTGCCTGAACGAGCATTCCGATTACCGATGGGATCACATATCGGGAAAATTGCTTATTAATGTGTTTCATGTTTAAAATTTTGTTTAACATACACTCCTCCAAAAAAACATTGATTAGTTCAACTGGCTATTATAAACTGTACACATACTGAACAGTCAAGCTATGAATTATAAAATGTTT
>JAEWPN010000220.1 GCA_023399455.1 Bacillota bacterium | reverse complement strand
GTTACTTTGACCTTGCCGGAAATAATAGGATATTCCTTCTGCTCCGTATTATAGCCTGTTTTCGACGTCAGAATCAAACGTGTCATTACTCCCTCTTTGGGCGTGCCTAAGTACCATACCGGAATCTCCTGTGTCACCTCATGGTCATTGTTGTTGATTAAGATAAGCGATTGTTCCTGCCTGTTGAAACGTCCGTATGCGAGGACGTTTCTCTCCGTATCCGGGTACCATTTAAGGGAGCCGGTCAGAAATTCCTTATTCTTCTTATGTATCTGAATCATTTCCTTATGAAAAGCGATCAGCTCTTCGTCCTCGCTGCCCCACGGATAAGTTCTCCGGTTATCCGGATCGGTAAAGCCTGCCACACCTGCTTCATCCCCGTAATATATGGTTGGCGCACCGGGCCACGTCATCTGAATGACTACCGCTTCCCGCAAAACAGCTTTGTCCACGCCCTCATTTGCAGCCTCAGGACCATGGGTGCTGGTCCTTCCCACCTTTTTATTCGTCCGGGTAAGAAACCTGGAATGGTCGTGATTGGACAATTCGTTCATCGCGATATACGCAGAGGGCATCGTCATATTCGCACCGTTATAAATCATAGCTCCCCAAAAGCTGTCAACGTCTCCAAGCATATCTTCTCTATAGTCATCACTGTGCTTCTGCATTCCCGTCAAGAACCATGTTACAGGCTCCATAAATGCATCGTAGTTCATAATGGTATCCCATTCGTCACCGTGCAGCCATTCTTTCGGATTGCCGTAATGCTCGGCAAGCACTATGGCGTTAGGATTCGCTTCCTTTACAGCCTTATGGAACTGTTTCCAGAAATAATGGTTATATTCCTGCGAGTGTCCCAGATCTGCGGCTACATCGAGACGCCAGCCATCCACATTGTAAGGCGCAGAAACCCATTTTCTCGCAATGTACATGACGTAATCAAACAAGTCCCTGGAACCTTCAAAATTAAGCTTAGGAAGGGTGTCATGTCCCCACCAGCCGTCGTATGTACTGTTATAGGGCCATGCGTTCTTATCCTGAAATGAGAAATAATTACGGTAAGGGCTTTCCTCAGATATATATGCTCCCTTTTCATACCCCTCGGCATTCTCATAAATTCTCTCTCTGTCCATCCACTTATTGAAAGAACCGCAGTGGTTGAACACCCCGTCCAGTATGACCTTCATGCCTCGCCGGTGCGCCTCTTCCACCACTTGGACAAACAGCCGGTTACTGGCCTCCAAATTGGCCTTGTTGGTCACCCTGTTAATGTATCTGGACGCAATCCGGTTCTCCTGACCCGGGTCTAACAGGCTTCCTTCATCCTCCACAATTTTTCCGAAATGGGGATCGATGTAGTCGTAGTCCTGAATATCGTATTTATGATTCGAAGGAGATACGAACAACGGATTAAAATAAATGACATCCACTCCCAAGTCCTGCAAATAGTCCATTTTATCCAAGACTCCCTGTAAGTCGCCGCCGTAGAATTCTCTCATCCCCACTTTCGCCGGATACTTGTTCCAGTCTTCTACCTTTACCGAGTTCTCCCCGATATAGCAATATTCATTGGTCAGCACATCGTTAGAAGTATCTCCGTTATAGAAACGGTCCACATATATCTGATACATGACTGCCCCCTTAGCCCAGTCCGGAGTCTTATAACCGGGTATTAGCCGGAACTCAAAATGCTTATCCATATTCTTCATGGCTCCGCCGCAGTTATAATAACAGACAAGCTTTCCTGCCTGAATCTCGAAATGATATGCTATTTCTCTGTCTTCTAACTGTACTGTATGGATGTAATAGTCAAAACAATCATCGGATTCAGCTTTGATCATCATATGCTTTTCATTGTCGCATACGAAATAAACCTTATCCACATTATTTTTCTCCGTTCGAAATTTTACAGTGATCTCTCCATAAGCACTGGGTTCCGGAGGATATACATAATCCTCGCTCATATCGCTGAATAAAGCTCTTCTATTAAAAACAGGACGCATTCTGGATATATAATGCTGGTCATATTCGATTTTAGAAAATCCATTTAAGTCCATAGTTGTTCTCCTACTACACTTGCTAAAAACTATTCTATACTATATATTGTGGATATTCAAGCAATTCTATACCTGTTATTATTTCAGAACAAAAGTGTGCTTCAGCAGTACAGCTTTTGTTCCGCGCGCGTAGCTGCGCATCTATCGGTTCTATAATAGGAAACTTTCCTATTATAGAACAGTAAAAAAGACAGCCTGTCGATCTGCTGCCTTTTTTAGAGAAGGTATTTCTTTCTTATGGGGTATAGCAAAAAACTATATAATGTATTGGGGGGGTTACAAGTAGTATAATAGCATAGCCTACATTATGCGTAAATACCAAGGATTCACAAATATTACAAAAACAAAGTCGCATTTTTGTATATTTTCCACAATGGCATCGTTTCCTCACACTTCTCCGCCCCATTTCGTACATTTTTACTATTCTGCGGTAAGTTCCTCTGCTACAGAAGTCTGTATATGAAACAGCGCTTCGAACTCATCTCTGGAAATCTTCTCCTTTTCCAAAAGCAGATCTGCACACTTATGGAGAACACTCAGATTCTCCACAATAATCGCCTTCGCCTTCTGATAACAGCTGCTGATGATTTCCTTTACTTCTTTGTCGATTTCACCTGAAACAAGCTCACTATGATTTTTCGCATGTGCCAGATCCCGCCCGATAAATACTTCGTCATCGTCGTCGTCATAATTTATTACGCCGATATTGTCCGACATGCCGTATCGGGTCACCATTTTTCTCGCGACCTTAGTGGCCTTTTTAATATCGCTGGAAGCTCCCGTAGTAATATCATCGAAAATAATCTCTTCAGCTATCCGGCCGCCCAGGGATACCATAATATCCTGCATCATTTTTCCTTTGGTCAGGAACATCTCGTCTTTTTCCGGCAAAGGCATTGTGTAGCCGGCCGCGCCTAAGCCTGTAGGGATGATGGATACCGTATATACCGGTCCCACATCCGGAAGTACATGGAATAAAATCGCATGGCCCGCCTCGTGATATGCGGTAATCCTTTTCTCTTTATCCGAAATGACACGGCTTCGTTTCTCCGAGCCGATGCCCACCTTAATAAAGGATTTCTTAATGTCGTCCTGCTTTACGAAAGCACGGTTATCCATCGCCGCATTGATAGCCGCCTCGTTCATAAGGTTTTCCAGATCCGCACCGGTAAAACCTGCCGTAGTCTGCGCGATCTGCTCCAGATTGACGTCCTCGGAAAGAGGCTTGTTTTTGGAATGTACCTTTAAGATCTCATTTCTTCCCTTCACATCGGGTGGGCTTACCGTAATCTTTCTATCGAAACGTCCGGGTCTTAAAATAGCCGGATCTAGAATATCTACGCGGTTTGTGGCCGCCATGACAATAATACCTTCATTGGCACCAAAGCCGTCCATTTCCACCAGCAGCTGATTGAGTGTCTGCTCCCTTTCATCATGACCGCCGCCCATACCGGTACCGCGTCGTCTCGCTACGGCATCGATTTCATCGATAAATACGATACATGGAGAATGCTTCTTAGCATCCGCGAACAAGTCACGCACTCTGGAAGCACCTACACCGACGAACATTTCTACGAAGTCAGAACCCGAAATGCTGAAAAACGGCACGTTAGCTTCTCCTGCAATAGCTTTTGCAAGCAAGGTCTTACCGGTTCCCGGAGCACCCTCCAATAGCACGCCCTTGGGAATCCTTGCTCCTACCTTTGTGAACTTGCCCGGCTCCTTTAAGAAATTAATGATTTCCTCCAGCTCTTCTTTCTCCTCCTGAAGCCCGGCCACATCCTTAAGCGTGACCTTACTGTCCATAGAAAGTCTGGCGCGGCTCTTTCCGAAATTCATCATCTTGCCGCCGCTGCCGCTGTTAGCGTTCTGCGCGTTCATCATGACAAAAAAGAAAACACCCACTACCAGCACGAGCAGCAGAGGGAACATGCTCGTCATAAACCAATTTTCCCTCGGAATATCCTTCACCTCCGGGTCCAGCCCATAGGATACCAGTTCTTTTTCTATTTCATTTACGTCCGTAGCGTATAACGTCTTTTCCTCTCCGCTGTTAAGCGCAACTCTGACAATTCCGGTAGGAGTTTCCTTATTAGGCTGAATCACCGCCTCAAGCACCGATCCCGCTTCCAAATCCTTTGTCATCTCTCCTCTGGTATAATCGGTCTCTTGTCCGTTCAAACTTCTGAACATCCATGCCGCGAGGAAGAGAAGACTTAAGATAACTAAAAAATACGTATTTAAATTCTTCTTATTATTCAAAATCAACCTCCTGTCCGCATCCGTCCGCCTATCCGGCATGCCCGTTTTCATGCGAACATTTATAAACTATATGTTAATCTATTACTTCTTCATCTTCAAACTCCACAACGCCGATATATGGAAGATTCCTATATCTCTGGTCATAATCCAGACCATAGCCCACTACGAATTCATCGGGAATCTGGAAACAGGTATAATCCACATGAACATCCACGACCCTCCGCTCCGGCTTGTCTAACAGCGTACAGAGCTTCAGGCTCTTAGGACCTCTGTCCCTGAGCATCTCAAGCAGATAGCTGAGCGTTCTGCCCGAATCGATAATATCCTCCACCACGAGCACATCCTTGTCCTTCAGGGGCTCGTCCAAATCCTTCACAATTCTGACGACACCGCTGGATTTCGTCTCACTTCCGTAGCTGGATACGGACATGAAGTCCAAAGATACGGGAACAGTGATCCTCTTGGCTAATTCACACATGAAGAAGCTGCCGCCCTTCAAAACGCAAACAAGGTGAACCTGCTTTCCTTCATAATCCCTGCTGATCTGCTCGCCAATTTCCTGGATTTTTTTATCTACCGCTTCCTCGGATAGCATAACTCTTACTTTCTCTGACATTTAATGTCCTCCTCTTAATAAATTGTATCTGCAATGTTACAGCGCGCCCCAACTGTCGCTATGAAGCCGAAGGCTGAACAGTGACCTGCAAGATACATTTTGTATATTCTGTCACTTTATAATATTGACTGATGCGATGCCCCGGCACCCATAAGATATGACTGCCGTCCGCTAATACATAAAGTTCCCCTCTTTTGTTTTTCGGAATTTTTTCTCCTATCATATAATCTTTTAAAGTTTTTCTCGATAAACCTTCGTTAATGGTAAGATAATCTCCGGTTTCTCGCGTTCGAAACAGTAAAGACCTAGTTATTCTATCATAATCAAACCATTTCGTATATGATTTTTCGGGAATAATTTGAGTTTTTTCATGGGAAAATAAGGAAAATTCTACCATTCCAAGTCCTGGAACGAA
>JAEWPN010000219.1 GCA_023399455.1 Bacillota bacterium | reverse complement strand
AAGAGTAGGTAATTCATATCTCATTCTAAATCTACGTTTTTGTTATGAAAGCCGTAGGTCTATTAAAGTTACCCTTCTGTACGAAAAACAAATCAAAATACTTCTTGACTATTTACCAAATTGCTTTATTTATATCTTCTATTTAACAGTATCTGTATTTTTACTTCTATAAAATATCAAAATTCGTTTCTATCACTTTTCTGATAAATGCACTGCATGGTTCTTTCTTATCTGCATAGTATTTAGCCAATAATCCGGCACCAACCCAGGGACTTCCCTGAGATTCTACTATCGTAATATTGAGATCAGATAAATATTTCTTTAATGGAGTCACAACAAGTTCTCCTGTTTTAAAGATTCCTCCCGAAAAAGAAACAGGGCATTTTTCATGAAATTGCAATCGAATATAAAGAGTTCTTATTATCATTGCCAATTCTTTTGCTGCATCATCATATGCCTGAATCGCCGATTGGTCGCCCTGCTTAGCTGCTTCCAACAATAGTTTCTGCAAGAAAGCGATTTTGCTCCGATAGGGCTGATAATCTTTCTCAAACAAATCTATTATTTCCTTATCCTCCGTGAGACTGAAATATTCTTTTACTATTTCATATAGCGGTCCCTTCTTCAGACGTTCGTCGGCCTGCTTAGAGAATAATTCCAGGCATTTGACACCCAGCCACCTGCCGGAACCTTCATCGGAAAAATATTCACTCCATCCGCCGGCGCTCAAAAAATCGCCTTGTATGTTTTTACCAAATCCTATTGTTCCTGTTCCGGCAACCAGATTAATTCCAGGCTCCAATAACAAGGAGCCTGCCCATGCCACTTCACAGTCATTAACCAATTTTATATGATATTTTTCCAGCCTTCTTTTAATGAGTGATTCCATTAGTTCATCATTTGCCCGCGATTCTCCGTATGTCGGCATCCCAAAGCATGTCCAGATATTTTCATTTTGTGAGACATCAGCTTCCTTTAATAACTGAAAAATACCTTTTTCTAAAAGAGCAACAACTCCATCCATTCCAATTTGTTTATAGGAAGCGCTTCCGTCTTTATATGCAGTAAGAACCGTCCCCTCCTCATTTAATAAACAAAAAATGGTTTTCGTTCCCCCGCCATCTATTCCTATATAATATGTCATTCCCAATCTCCTATTTTGAGTTACTTCATTCCTGTCATCGATATTCCTTTAATGAATTGTTTCTGGAATATAATAAATACAATAGAGGACGGAATCATAATCAATGCTGATGCTGCCATCGTAGCCGACAGATCTGCCATGTGCTGGGATGAAAAATAAGACAAAGCAAGTGGTAATGTCATCTTTTCTACACTATTTAATAAAATCAACGGATTTAAATAGTCATTCCATCTTTCAAGAAATGTAAAAATCGATAATGCACCCAATGCAGGCTTGATCTGGGGCAATATCATACGAAAAAATATTTTCATATCGCCGGCTCCGTCAATTTTAGCGCTTTCAATTAATTCCTTTGGCAATTCATCACAAAATTGTTTACATAAATAAATTCCAAAAGCATTTATGAAAGTAGGAATAATCAATGATAAAATGGAATTATATAATTTCAGCTGATTCATCAATAAAAACTTAGGTATCATGGTCGTCTGTTCCGGAACCATCATTGTCGCAAGAAGAATCATAAATAAAATATTCTTACCTTTAAAATTGAATTTAGAGAAAATATATCCTACCAATGCACTTGTAAAAACAATTACAATCACATCCGTTATTGTAACAACCAACGAATTCCTAAGCCAAATAAAAAACGGGGAATTAAATAAAACTGTTTCGTATCCCATTACTGTAAATTCAGCCGGAAGTATGTGCTTTGGATTCATTAATAATTCTTTTGTACCTTTAAAGGAATTACTGAGCATCCAAAAATAGGGAATTAAAAAAATTACAGTTACAATAGATAAGCCTAGCAATATGAGCACTTTGCCAATTTGTTTATTCGTTATCTTCTTCATAATCAATACTCCCAATCTACTCTGTTTAATCGTTGCTGCACAAGTGTGATTATCATAATGATTGCGAAAAGTGCCATAGATATTGCAGAAGCATACCCCAGATTCTTGTATTCAAATGCTGTTTTATAGATATAACTTGTAAGTACAAGCCCCGCATTTTGAGGTGAGGATTTCGCAACCATTTCCGAAAACTGTGCAAACATATTAAAATGAGAAATTAAAGTCATAATAATAACAAAGGCAAATGTCCTTCCCAACAATGGAAGTGTAATCCGGAAAAATCTTTGAAATGAATTTGCTCCGTCAATCTTACATGCTTCATAAAATTCAGCAGGTATCCCATCCAAACCGGCCGAAAAGAGGATTATATTATATCCGATATCCGCCCATAACGTGAAGATTATAATAGAACCTAATATTGTATGAGGATCTCCCAGCCAGTTTGCACCTAAACTTCCAAATAAATTAAAAAATATATTTAGCAAGCCATTTCTGACAGAATAAATACTTCTGGCCCAGACCACGCTCGTAGCAACCATTGGAGCAATACAAGGCAAGAAAAAGACCATTCTAAAAAAGCTTCTTGTCTTATTTGAACGGAAAGTAGTAATTAACTGTGCCAGTGTCAGCGAAAGAATCATATTAGCCGTTACGGTAATCAATACAAATAGCAATGTATTCGTAAGTGCCTGAAGGAACGCGGCGTCAGAAAATAATATCCGGTAATTATCAAACATAATAAATGTATTATCTTCACGCAATGGATTGTAATCCATAAAAGATATGATAAAGCCGCCCACAATGGGTAAAATTATGAAAATACCCACTTGAAGAAATACGGGAATTAGTACGATTAATACAATTTTATTATTTTTCATCTATGCTTTTTCTCCTAATTAGATCCCACCTTTATTTCAAACTTGCATTTATATTATCCTGTGCATTCTGTAATGCCTCTTCACTTGTTGCTATTATTCCTGTACAATAATCTACAAAGGCATTATTAATAGATTCCTTAAATACATCTGTATTAAAATATCCTATAAATTGAGCCTTACCAAGAATTCCTACGATCGGTTTCATATATGGCATTTTTTCAATAAATTCCTGGCTTTGTGCTATAGATTTTTTTGGCGGTATCTGAGAGCATTGGATATTATGCTGTAACAGAACATCATCCCGGAAAAAATACTCTAAAAATTTAAAGGCTGCCTCCTTTTGTTTACTGTTACTGCTTACAGCCAGTGACCATCCTGTTTCTGCTGCAAATGCTGTATTGTCTCCATACCATGGCATCTCCACATAATCAAATTCTTTCCCATATTCAACATGAAAAGCACTGATTCCATCCGCTACCGACCAAGGTCCTCTTGGAACAAATAAGTTGGTTCCGGTAAATACCTGCTGATACCCCTCAATATCACTTTTGCTGGTAAGCCCTTCCAAATCAGCAACCTTATCTGTTACAATTAATTTATGTAATTCCTCAAATGCATCTTTAGCTTCCGGTGTATTAAAATTAACTGTTCCATCTTCAGCCAGATACTGACCGCCCTTTGAAAGAATCATGGATGTAAGCAGGTAAGTTACGGAATCCCAATTGGCAAAGTCAAATCCCTTAATAGCAAACATATCTCCTTCACGTACCGTAGCCGTTTTTGCTTCCTCAACCAATTCCTCCCAGCTCGTAGGAATCTTAAGATTATTTTCCTGCAGTATTGCATTATTTACTAACATTCCGCCCGATTCATTATTAAACTCCATTGGCATTCCATACAGTTTCCCCATATATTCCAGAGCACCCGTTGTCGGAGCATAGGTGTCATCCAAAATTTCCTTAGTCATAACTTCGGGAATCTCAGCTAAAGCGCCCGTCGGTGCAAAGTCTATGGCCCAGCCCCCCCATAATTCATAGATATCGCAGCCACTATCTTGAGAAATTAAAGATGTCTGAACCTTTGATTCAAACGTATCATATGGGAAAAATTCCAATTTAATCTCGATATCCGGATTTTCTTTCATAAACTGTTCTGCAATTGTCTCATATGATTTGTTCCAGGATTCCTCCTGGTGCCCCCAAAAAGTCAGTACCGTTTTCTCACTACCCGCTGCTACACTTTCTTCATTTTTGCTGGAACATCCGGCCAGACTCAGTACCATTACTACCACCAATAAACTACATAATAATTTGCGCATACCTACCTCCTGAATTTAGATTTTTAATGATTTGAAATATGTCAGATACTTTTCGTTCTTCATCAACATTTCCTGTACCATGCTGTGTATCTCATCTGTACTGCATACACTTGATGTCAAAGGATCGAATAAAATTGCCTGAAATACTTTCATCGGGTCCCCTTCAATTGCCGCGCGGACCGCAAGTTCTTCAATCTTAGCAGAATTATTTATCATAATTGATAAATGTTCCGGTAATGTAACTTGCTTGATTGCTGTGATTCCTTTTTGTGTAGCTACCACTGGAATCTCAACACAAGCATTCTCTTCAATATTTGTAATATAGTTCTTATTTTTAAGATTCGCGTTAAAGAAATATGGTGTTCCATCTCCAAATATTGCATTAAAAATATTGGAAGCATATTCCTCTCCTCTTTCCAGATCAATCTGACCAGATTCCAACCAGTCCTGATACTCTTTTTCCCAGGTATCCTCTCTTTCCAGATATTCTTTTAATATGTAAGCATGCTCGCCCGGATTCCATCCTGTTCCATGTGTACAATATTTTTCGATCAAATCCTTTCGTTTCCTGAACCAAGAATTGTATTCGGAATTATGTCCTGAAGATTCCGTAGGAAAATAATGCAAACTTTTCATCATCTCTATTCTTACAGGTTCTTCATTTGCTACCTCATCTTTTTTTATTGCATCCCAGATTCTAGGGTATGCATCCTCTCCATTCACCTCGAATTTAAGATAGAATGCCTGGTGGTTAATTCCGGCACACAAATAATTAATTTCTTCCTCTTTTGCTCCAATCCATTCTCCCAACATTTTGGCAGTTCCCTGCACACTATGGCATAAACCAGTAACATTCAACTTTGTCTGTGATTGTAAATAACTAACCAACATAGCCATTGGATTGGTGTAATTCAAGATAATCGCATCAGGGCAAACCTCCTCTATATCATGAATGATATCCAGCATGACTGGTGCAGTTCTTAAAAAACGAAAAATACCAGCCGGTCCTCTTGTATCACCCACACAAATATCCACCCCGTATTTTTCAGGAATTTCAATATCATGTCTCCAGACATCTACTCCTCCCTGAAGTATCGTAATCAATACCCCATCCGAATCTCTTAATGCCTCCTTTCTGTCTGTTGTCATTTGGACTGTTGCCTTATGTTTTCCAGCCTTAATAATACGTCTTACGCCTTCCTCGGCATATTGCAGTCTTTTCTCATTAATATCCATTAGCATGAATTGACAGTCGTCAAATGCGTCAAACGTTAAGATGTCTCTTACCAAATCTCTTGTAAAATCCAATGATCCAGCTCCTATAAATGTGAACTTTCTACTCATTCTTTCCTCCTGATGTTTTATAAACATTATGTTTGTTTACCAATTGTTTATCTATATAATAGAGCATTTTTATCAATTTGTAAATAGTTTTTTAATTATTCTTGCATTTTAAATGATTATCCGTTATTATTATGTTTAGTAAACGAGGTGAACTTATGTCAAATATACGCGATGTTGCCAAAGAAGCTGGTGTTTCCATTTCTACGGCATCAAGAATACTTTCAAACGATGAAAATTTCAGGACAACCGAACAAACAAAACAAAAAGTACTGGAAGCTGTCAAAAAACTAGATTATCAATTTCATCCACGTAAAAAGAATGTACCAAAACTAACAATCGGCTGTATTCTGCCGCTTACATCCGAAAAGTATTCGGATCCTTTTTTTACATCTATTTTATTATCTGCCGAAACGGAATTGAATCAGCATCAACCTACTGAATTTATTCTTAGAAACTTTAATGATTTGAATCATTCATCAGTACTGCAGGATTTTTGCAACACTCCCCTTGATGGATTATTGATTATGGAGGAGATTACAAAAGATTTAATGGCGCATTTATCCCGGCCGTTTCCAAATATCGTAACCATTGATCAGATAGAATCAACCTTTAATTCCGTAGGATTTGATCATTATGCCGCAAATATGCAGATCATGAAACATCTTCTGAATAACGGATATCGGAAAATTGCTTATATTGGCGGTTCCGCTCCCGGTTTATCATTTTATGATTCTCTGCGAATGGTAGCGTATCGGGAAGCTTTAAGAGTATTTAATATTTCTTACGATGATAGTATTATCAAAGATTGTGAATGGAATCTGACGCTTTGCGCTAAATATGCGGAAGATCTGCTTCTTTCTGAGAATCGGCCTGATGTCATTTTTGCCGGGAGTGATACTCTCGCAACTGTTATATTAGGTGTAATTTATCAGTTGGGCATGAAATGTCCCGATGATATTGGAGTCATTGGCTTTAATAATCTGGATACCAGTGTTCATACGATTCCTCCACTGACTACTGTTGACGTTCCGACAAAAGCAATCGGAAAACTTGCGGCAAAACGTCTTTTAGATTTAATTAATAACCGTGATTCTTTGGTAATTAATGTATCCCTGCCTACCTCATTAATTGTTCGGGATTCGACCAGATCGTCGCTCCCTACCGGTATATCATCACCATAAAAAGCTGAAAACACCGAATAATTCGGTGTTTTCAGCTTTTTTAGTTCTATTTTACTAAAAAAATAATATAAATTGGCTGGATACAAAAGAGCCTCCGTTACATCTGTGCTGCCTGCCTCGGATATCTTTTTCAAATCGGCAGACTATCCGCCAGACAAAGCGCCCCATACCCCACTCTGGCATTAGGATAAACCGCCTCTCCCCGCAGCGGCCTGGCTCCCCTTCTCAAATAAGCCCGCACCTTCTCCCCGTAAAGATAAGGATCATTGCCCATCACAATTCCCCATTCCATCATGAGCGATGCCGATCCGGTCACAAAAGGTGTGGCAAAGGAAGTCCCGGTCACCAATTCCGTCCCGCCCATCCCATCGCTGATCGATATATCCACGCCGGGAGCTACGAGATCCGGCTTTACCCATTCGCTGGCGATTCTGCTCTCCAGCCGGTTTTCCAGAAGAAATCCTCTGCCGGAAAAGTCCGCGTATGAATCGTAGATACTGCTGTAAGCACCTACCGTAATTACTTTATGGGCCGTAGAGGGTATTGTGAAGGTCACCTCCGGCGTAGGCGAATAAAACCTTGTTCCGCTGTTAAGGATTACGCTGCTTGGCAGATAGAAATAGTAATTCCCCGTCACGATTTTGACCGGCTGCAGCAGAAATGTCCACACACCCGAATTGATATAATTCTGGCGCGGAATAAAATCAAAATATATTTCTTGGTCAACGCTGTACGGAGAAGGCTCCCCTATATATATGAGGACGTCAGTCTGCTCCATCGTAAGCCTTATCGTCCCCGATCGTCTGGTGTCCACGATTTGTCTTTCTCCGCCCGGTGAAATGAGAGTTACCAGAAAAATATCCGCGTACTCCTT
Source organism: Bacillota bacterium (assembly GCA_023399455.1). Taxonomy (GTDB): domain Bacteria; phylum Bacillota; class Clostridia; order Lachnospirales; family Lachnospiraceae; genus Kineothrix; species Kineothrix sedimenti. The sequence goes on along the minus strand of JAEWPN010000219.1, from coordinate 2,187 downwards.
CCAAAGCTGCACGCTGACCGTCCTCTCATAGGACGCTATCGCCAGTTCTACTCTTGTCTCGCCCGATACAACACCTGCCGCGTGGCCTCCCGCTGCGCCCTCATTACCGCTTCCCACACAAATGACATTTCTTCCTATTTCAGAAACATTATCCATAAAACGTTCCAGCAAGGAGGTACCGTCATGCGCCCCGTATGTATTTCCAAAGCTCAGATTGATAGACATCGGCCTGGCAAGTGCAACCGACTTTTGCACTACATAAGTCAGCGCGCGCATAAGCTCTGTAGTCCTCGGAAAAGAAGGCTGCCTGGCCATTCCCAGCTTCACAATGATCAATTCGCTTTCCGGTGCCACTCCCACATATCTTCCGTCAGACGAAAGCCCGTTGCCCGCAGCAATCGCTGCCACCGCTGTTCCATGTCCCGTCACGTCCAGACTTGGCAGCATACGGAACCTTTCCTCCGGGTTGCTTTGCTCCAAAGCGGTGTCTATCTGCATATTATTGAATTCCACTCCCATCAGAAAGCCTTCCGGGGGCGCAAATCCTCTGCTTTCATCCGGTTGAAGGGTCTGATCCCATAAATATAAAATACGGCTCGTTCCATTCGGCCGCCTGAAATCCATTCTTTCATAGTCGATACCCGAATCTATTATTGCAACAAGTGTCCCGCGACCGGTCAAAAAAGGGTCTCTCACAGTAACCGGCAATATGCAGGAAGCTTCTTTTCCCTGCTGCAGATTGAAAAAAAGACGCTTAGGCATTTCCACGTATTCTATTTCTTCCAGCTCCACCAACGAGGCTATCAGACTTTGCGGTATAGTAATGATCGCATAACCGGCAATCAGTTCCTCCACGCCAATGATTGGATTGTTTAGGCGACTCAGATCGCCGTTATATTTCACGATCAGTTCCCATACACTCGTCTCCGGATCATAGCCGACATCCAAAACAAGAGATTTTTCCCGCTCCTCTCTGGAAGCATTCAGTGCCAGATTCAAAAGATTTTCTAATTTTTGAGAATCCATATACATCCTTCAAAATTTCTATCACTGTTATTGTATGCTTTATCCTTTGGCAGTTCACACGCAATCCCATATTTTTATTAACTTATTCCGATTCTAGATTATTTCACTTCAAACCAGTCGAAATCCGCATATTTCCCCAATCCGGTCAAGTCCTGACAGCATATGCCGCACATTGCTCCCGTAAACCAGCCTTACTCAAGTGCATTTTCAACGGCCTTTTTCAGAACATTACTCGAATTTGTTGCTCCCGATACCGCATCAACATCTATTTTTTGTTCTTCGACTATTTTATCCACAACTGCTTCCGCAGATTCTCCGCGTTCATTTCTATGCTCTAATATGCTTATATTCTCAATTCTCCCATCGCGCACGGTAACCTCCACCTTTGCATATATAAAATTAACATTGCATTCTCCAATATAAACTCCGTCCGCGGCCTCCGCGAGATCTATCTCTTCAATAACAATGCTTTTGACCGCCTTCTTGTAATCCGAGACACTTTTCAGATAAATTACAAGACAAGCAAAAGCAACCAGCAAAACAAACGTTATAACATAAATAACAATCTTCTTTTTATCGCTCATACATTTCCTCCATAGTCGTAATAGAATAGTAAAGTGTGTCAAAACCATATTCCAGAAACTCTTCTTTGGACAGCTTCATTTCTTTTTCAATATAGCGTTCCTTGTTTGCCGCCGTCTGAACGAGACCGGCCAGCATCCCCCAGAATATAAAGATTGTAGGCAAAACCTTTATTCCGGCACGTATTTCTCCCCTCACAATCCCATCGCACAAAAACTGACGTATCTTCTCGTTGATTTCCTCTCCGACACGATATGTTTCCTGCTCCTCCGGCAAATAACTTCCACTGTCAAAATCAACGTTAATCTTATCCAGTGCCATTTTAAAATAAAAAGGATATTCCTCCTGATATTGCGCTATTCCGCGGCATATATGATCATACCTGGCCCGTGTCGTTTCCTGTCCTTCCAAAGCGACGGCAATATAAGCATACAGCTTCTTCATGCTCTCCAACACCAGTAATCCGACAATCTCTTCCTTATTCTCAAAATACACATACAAAGTAGCCTTGCTATATCCCGCCGCCTTCGCTATATCATCCATAGATGTCGCTTCTATACCATTTTTCATAAAAAGATC
>JAEWPN010000134.1 GCA_023399455.1 Bacillota bacterium | reverse complement strand
CTGCGAGTGTAATCCACCCATTCATAAAGAGATACCTAAAAGTTATCACCTAGATTGATTTTTTGTGTCGGTAAAATATTACCCCTTATCGGTTCCTTTTATTCATTACCATATCGAGCAGTACGGCACCAATGATAACGCAGCCTTTTACAATCGATTGGTAATAGGAAGACACCCCGATCAGGTTCATGCCGTTATAGATAAAACCGATGATGAAGATACCCATAAGTACTCCGGGAATCGTTGCTATACCACCTGCGAAGGATGTACCTCCGAGTACGCAGGCCGCAACCGCATCCGTTTCATAACCTACACCGATATTGGATTGTGCGGAGCCCGTCTTTGCGGTAAAGATAATTGCCGCAACGCCCGCCAAAAACCCGCTGACCGTATATACACCGACCTTCGTCCAGAATTCGCTGACGCCGGAAGCGATTGCAGCGTTTACATTGCCGCCTACCGCGAAGATATAACGTCCGAACTTGGTCCAGTGAAGCAAAAGATACATAATTATCGAAATTACAATTAAGATAACGATCGGAATCGGCATTCCTAAAAACTTATCGGAATAAATGCCTTTGAAGGCATCGCTAGTAAGGGAAATCGCTTTACCGCCGCTGATAACCTGAGACAAACCACGGATGATCAATTGTGTGGATAAGGTTACAACGAAAGGGAACATGTTAAATTTAGCGATTAAAAAGCCGTTCAAAAAACCGAAAAATGTAGCTACTAAAAGCGCAACTCCACACGCCGTCCAAACGTTCATTCCACTGTTGGTAATCGTAACGCCCAGTACACAGCTCGTCAGGGCTAATTGGGCACCGACCGCCAGGTCGATACCACCGGTCGTGATCGCAAGACACATACCGTAGGAAATCATACCGTTAATGGCTACCTGAGTAGCTACGTTCATAAAGTTCTTGGAAGTAGCGAATGTCGGCTCCATAATACCGATCACTACCATCATCAGAAGCAGGACGAGACCGATTCCGTACTTTCCCATGAACATTCTTAAATTATCGTTATTCATACTCTTTGCTTTAATTTTTCCTATCATTTTTTCTATCCTCCTCTATTTACCGCCGAAAGCCTTGGCTAAAATAACTTCTTCCGTCGCTGATGAATTTAAGATTTCCTCTCTGGTAACCGCTCCGTTTATCGTTCCTTCATGGTAAACGAGGATACGGTCACTCATACCCATAATCTCCGGTAATTCCGAAGAAATCATTATAATCGCCATACCTTTGGCAGCAAACTGGCACATAAGAGAATGGATTTCCGATTTCGCTCCGACATCCACACCTCTGGTAGGCTCATCCAAAATAAGAAGCTTGGGATTTGCCATAATCCATTTCGCAATTACTACTTTCTGCTGGTTTCCACCGCTTAGCGAAAAGGCGTCATGCTCTATGCTGGCTGCTTTTACGGTAAGCTGCTTAGCTACTTCTTCACATTCCTTTATTTCCCGCCTTTGATTGATCAAAAGGCCTTTCTGCTTTTTTGGCAGATTGGGCAGTGAGATGTTTTCCCTCAGGGAACGCAGCAGACATAAACCGTAATTTTTTCTATCCTCATTTACCATACAAATTCCTTTGTTAATGGCTGACCGGGGATTTTTATTCTTGATTTCCTTGCCTTCCAGATACATCTTACCGCTGTCTATGGGGTCCAGCCCGAATATTGCTCTCATCGTCTCGCTTCGTCCTGAGCCTACCAATCCTGAAATCCCTAATATTTCGCCTGCATGTACCTCAAAATTAATATCCTTAAAACCTTTTCCGCTCAAGTTTTCCGCTTTGAATACGACATCGCCGATCTTGCAGTCCACCTTGGGAAATACATTCTCCACCTTACGTCCTACCATCTTTGAGATCAGTTCATCTCTGGATATTTCAGACAGTGGAGCGGATGTAATATACATTCCGTCCCGGAATACCGATACGGTATCACATATCTTGAAAATTTCTTCCATACGGTGTGAAATATAGATAATCGCCACACCTTTCGCCTTTAGTTCTCTGATAACACGAAACAAGTGATCTGTCTCTTCGCTGTCCAAAGAAGATGTAGGCTCATCCATGATAATCATTCTCGCATCCGAGGATACTGCCTTGATGATCTCCACCATCTGAACCTGAGCCAGCGTCAGTTCCTTGATCAATGTCTTTGGTCCGTAAGGGAAATCAAACTGCTTTAATATTTCTCCCGCTCTTTCGTTCTGTTTTTTCTTATTAAGGAAAAACTTACCTACTGTATCCTCTCTTTTAAGGAAGATACTGTCCGCGATGGACAGATGCGGCTCCGGATTCAATTCCTGATGAATCATCGCAATTCCTGCGTTAATAGCGTCTACCGGCCCTTTCACCTGATAGGGCTGCCCTTCGAAGGTAATGGTCCCTTTGTCCTGCTTATGAAGACCGATTACAATTTTCATGAGCGTAGATTTACCTGCACCGTTTTCTCCCATCAGAGCATGTACCTCTCCCGGTTTCACGTACAGCTGAACATCTTTAAGCGCCTGTGTTCCTCCGAACGCCTTGCTGATACCTTCGCATTGTAAAATATACTCATTCTTACCGTCTGTGTTCTTTTCCAACGCTTTCACCTCCATTTTTCATTCAAACAAGTTTTCTTTTTCAATTCTTCTCCCCAGCAGAGTGACCTTTTCCAACACATGGCCGCTCGTCTTATATATCTCTTTGAACAATCCGTAATATTCTTCATAAATACGGTGTCTGGCAGCGTCTGGGATTACCTCCATATCTTTATAATGGACGGTTCTTTTGCACCCTTCCTCTATATCCTTAAAGACTCCGGCTCCTACTCCCGCCGCAATCGCTGCACCTAAACTAGCTTGTTCCTCAGTCTCCATGACCCTTAAGGGTATGTTATAAATATCTGCCTGCATCTGTAACCACGGAGCGCTTCTCGCACCTCCTCCGGAGGCTACCATATAGTCCTTGGTCTTAAGTCCCAGTTCGCCGCACAGCTCGATACACTGCATCAGCGCGTAGGAAACCCCTTCCATCACAGCTCTTGTCAGCTCTATCGGCCCCGTATTGATATTTACTCCTACGAATTCGCCGCTGATATCGGGATTCAAGTGAGGGGTTCTCTCTCCATTTAAATAAGGAAGAAATATGACACCGTTACTTCCCGGCACTACCCGGCTCACCGCTTCGTCTATTTTCTTATAATCTGTCTGTCCTAACAGCTTGTTGCACCATTTTAAAGATATTCCTGCATTCATGATGGCTCCCATGGTAATCCATCTGCCTTTTTTATAACCACAGAAAGTATTGGTGGAAAGCTTAGGGTTTAAAATCGGTATATCGCTTTGGAAAGACACCTGTCCGCTGGTTCCTATATTTACGGAAGAACCTCCTGCGAATGTAATTCCGTTTCCGATTCCCTGCATTACCTGATCTCCGCCGCCTGCCGATACTATCGTTTTCACGGACAGTCCTGTTTGTCTTGCGGCCTCCCCGCTGATTCTTCCCGCCGCCTCATCGGTATTAAGGCAAGGCGGAAAAATCTCTATTGGAACGGAAAAAATGTCCAAAATATCCTTCGACCAGCTTCCATTTCTAATATCGAAAGCGAGCGTTGCGGAGGCATCCGAATAATCGGAAGTAATTTCCCCGGTAAGCTTAAATTTTATATAATCCTTGGGGAGGCACACATAACGCACCCGCTTATAATTTTCAGGCTCGTTTTCCCTTACCCATAATAAGGATGGGAGCAGGAACCCCGAGTAAATAGGATTCATGACAAGCTCCTTCAACCTCGTTTCCCCAAGAGTGTCCTTCATGTACTTCACCTGTCTGGAAGATCTGGCATCACAATGAAGTATGGCAGGACGTATGATTTCCTTTTTTTCGTCCAGCATAACAGCTCCATGCATTTGCCCCGAAAAGCTTACTCCCGCTATTTCCTCCGGTTTTACACCACTTTTGGGAATAGCTTCCCGTATAGCCGAAACGCAGGCTTCCCACCAATGTCTCGGGTCGTGCTCCGCATATCCGTTATAAGGAGAGGAGAATTGGTAATCTCTTGCACAGACTGCCTTTACCGCACCTTTTTCATCTATTATCAATACTTTCAGACTGGAGGTTCCTAGATCAATTCCCATTAAATATGACACTGTGCATTCCTCCTCACCGTCTCTATTTTCTTTGAATAAAGCAGGTGTGTACTCCTGCAGTAAACGTGTCGCCCAAGCCTATCGTATACTTGGGATGCTCCAAATATCTGGAAGGAACCACCTTGATCGTGCGCTCCGAATCCTGCTGCATAGCCGCTTCAGCAAACTGAAGTCCTCTTTGGCTGAGGGCCAGCGATAAAGTTTCTTCGCATTCCTGCGGATTCCCGTATCTGCCGATTCTCGCTCTTGTAGCCGACATGATATTTCCCATAGTCAGACCTTTTTCGATATCCACGCCCTTAAGCTCATCACCGTAATACATGGCGTAATCCTTCGTATGCAGAATAATTCCCTTTACCGGATACTTGGAAAGAATTACTTCCAGTCCCTTTAATACATCTTCTATAGTCTGGGTGTCTATTTCGTATCCGAACCGCTTTGCCTGCTGCTCCAGTTCTTCTTCGTTCATTCCGATGATATGAGCGTATCTGCCGAATGTATCCGAAGCCTGCTCCTTTACCTTCGGGTTCATATAGAAGGCTCCTTCGAAATAAATCACCGTCTCCGGATGTTTCTTACGCATCGTTTCCAAATGAGGCTTAAGCTCCTGCAGACGCTTCTCCATGATACCTGAATCTATAATCGCATCAAAGCCGGATATTAAATAGGAAGAAGGCGACTGCTCCTCTTGGTTCCAGTAATCCAGAAACTCTTTCTTAATAGGAACTTCCTTGTGTACCGTATCGTAGAAAAGTATCAAACGGTTGGACAGAGGTATTTCTATTTCCCGCCCTAAGATCCGTATTCTATCACCCTTGTTGAACTGGAGAATAAAATGGTACACCGGCTCCTCCATGGACGTTCCCTTCATGATAGGCACTTTTTTATTCCCTTCGATGATCGTCGTTCCTTCGTGATCCATCATCTCAGATACTTTCCTGCAAGCATCTGTCAAATGAACGTTAACAGGGAATCCCATCGTTCCTATGGCTGCTGCTGCCTGTGCGCAGGTGCCTCCCAAGGCAAATTCGGATACAAACATTTCATTCAGATAATCGCACACCGCGATATCCGTAATGTCGAAGTTGCCGCCCAGTCCCTGCATAAGATAAAAACTGCTGATACGGGCAAAGTCTTCTAATGTATCCATGACATCACCTTCTTTGACATAAGGCTCTTCTTTTAAATAAGTATCCAATATTTCATTGTATATTTTCGAATCCCAGACCAACACCACATCTAAATTGCTCGTATATGCGAATACAGGTGCCTTTCCCTCTTTTTTGCTGTATGCTGCAAGGGATGTACTTTCTTCGAGGTATTGCCGGTATTTATCTACATATGACATCTTTTAAACACATCCTTCTACCTGATAATTCTTTACCGTCCGGACGGAATATATACTGCTTTTTCCGCTCCATTTTCCATGTCATTTTCGCGTTTCACTTTTATTAAGAATTTAATAGAAGTATACATATAATCTAGAGTTTTGTCAATATATTTCATGAAAAAATATATTTTTTCATGAAAGTTTTTATGATTGTTGTATACTTTACACATTTGACACTGTGTTTTATCCGCATTTTTGAATCGTTTTTTGTTTATTTTGTACATATTTAAAAATAAGTCGATTTTGGATGAAAAAAAGAGAATGGATGAAATTAAAATCCAGACTCTTTTCTTCAACAATTATTCTTACTTTATTTATATTTTATTCATAATTTGTTCTTTTTTTGTTCACATTCTGCCTGAGAACTATTCCTGCGCCTGCAAATACCTGTGCATGGCTTCGAATATGATCATTACGGAAGTCGCTCCGGCATCCTGAAATCCGATGGCACGCTCCATTAAGGATTTTGCTCTGCCGAATTTCGCCACCATATCCTTTGTAGCTTCCACTCCTCCGGCTGCCGCCATAGCTGCATCCCCCATGAGGAGGGTCAGATCTTCCTTGTCTGCTCTTTCAAGCGCTGCCGCTGCGGGTTCTAATGCATCCACCATTGTTTTGTCGCCGATTTCCGCTTTTCCGCGAAGCTTGATTGTTTTGACAGCACTGCTTATCATCTTAGAGAACAGCTCTCCGTCTAACTCCGTCACCGGTTCCAGATCCTTAATACCTCCAAGGAACATCGAACCGAATATAACGCCGGACGCACCGCCCATGGAATTGAGCATCTGCAGTCCCGTTGTTTTGAATACATCGTTAATCGTCGCAAAATCATCTCTTGCCAAAAGTGCGGCTTTTGCTTTTTCCATGCCGCCGGACATTCCGATTCCATGGTCGCCGTCTCCGATCTTACTGTCTACCTCCGTGAGGTATTCTTTGTTGTCGATAATCGCATCGCAGGCCGCTATAACCATTTGCTTGCAGGTTTCTACATTAATACTTTTCATATCAAAGCCTCCCTCGCGTAATAGGGGGAACAACAAGAAGCATCATAATATTTTTTCAGTTCCTCGTCCAACCTTAAGATAGTAATGGAGAATCCGCCCATTTCCTGACAGGTACACCAGCTTTTTATCTCCGCGTCATGAACCTTTATTCCCTCACTCTTTAAATGCTTATCCAGTTCATAATATACCGTATTGAGTTCCACAAGTGTGGTGGAACCTAAGCCGTTTACGAGAACAGCTACTTCGTCGTCAGAATTAAGAGACATTTCCCTCTTCAGCTCATCATACATGCGGTCCACTAACTCATCCACAGGCTTCATAGTAGTTCTCTCAATTCCAGGCTCTCCGTGCATTCCCATTCCGAACTCAATTTCATCCTCGCCTAATTCGAAGGTTGGCTTGTTAAGTCCGGGAATGGAGCCGGGCGATGTAGCGAGACCGATGGTGTTGATATTGTCTCTCGCCTTCTCGGTCACACGCAGCACTTCTTCTAAGGAAAGGCCGGCATCGCAGGCAGCTCCCGCAACCTTGATCACGTAGATATCGCCCGCAATACCTCTGCGGTCTTCGATTCTTTCCTTCGGGGCGGATGCACAATCATCCCACACACGTACATGTGCAGTCTTTATATCCTCAAAGCCGCACATTTCTTCGGCCATATCGAAATTCAGGTTGTCTCCTTCATAATTTCCATAGATAAACAAAACGCCCTTGCCTTCATCCACCGCTTTCGCAGTCTCAGTAATTACCTGCGGATTGGGAGATGCGAATATATTGCCGTTAGCAGACGCGTCCGCCAGCCCTTTTCCTACAAATCCGGAAAACAATGGCTCATGCCCGCTGCCGCCGCCAATGACCAGGGAAACCTTCCCTTTTCTTCTATTCTTATAGACAAGGCAGTTCGTTTCCGGAACAGCCTCGAAATATTTATCGTAGGCAGCCAGAAAGCCTTGTATACTTTGTGTTACAATGTCGCCGCTTCGGTTTAATATTTTTTTCATGTCATCCATCCTCAACTCATATTAAATCATCTTAGACAGTTCGTAGTATTTTACCTTATCATCATCATTAAACAATTTGATTTTCTGCTCGCATACTTCCTGCATAGCCTTTACACTTTCCGGATACAGCTCGAAGGGCTCACGTACTTTCTTGTCCTGAAGAGTGATACGAAGTCTCTGATAGAAAGCATCCTTAATATCAGAAGAAATATTTATTTTATTAACGCCGCGTTTTACTGCTTCTGCAATTTCGGAATCTTTATTTCCGGAGCCGCCGTGAAGCACTAGAGGAACAGATACCTTGCTCTTGATTTCGGAGAGAAGATCCTGCTTAAGTTCCGGTTTCATTCCTTCAGGATAAATGCCGTGTGCCGTTCCGATAGCGATTGCCAATGTATCGCATCCTGTTTCTTCTACGAAACGAACTGCATCCTCAGGCTTTGTATAGATGATCTCATCAGTACCGCCTTCCGTATCTCCATCCGTGGTTCCGATAGTTCCAAGCTCGCCTTCTACCGAAACTCCGAGAGGATGAGCCAGCTCACATACCTTTTTGGTAGCCGCTATGTTCTCTTCGAAGGGAAGATGGGACGCGTCGATCATAACCGAAGTGAAACCTGCGCGGATAGCGCGTACGATGGGTTCCCAACCGCTGTGGTCCAAGTGGATACATACCGGCACCTTCGATTTATTGGCGCGATCGATGCACATTTGCAGGAAGCTGTCTCCCTGGAATTCCAATTCAGACGGATGAATCGCCAGGATAACCGGTGCCTGCAATTTTTCGCAAGTATCCATTACACCGTTTAAAATCTGGCCTGTACCGATGTTAAATGCAGGTACGGCAAAATTGTGCTCGTTTGCAACCTTTAATAGCTCATTCATGTTAAGTAACATATTGTTTTTTCCTCCTTTGATTTATGCAGCATTGTCATAATCTTTACCAGCACTTTTATAAAGTACTTTTGCAAACATCATACCCCTTGCTTTTCTTTCTGTCAACGCTTTATGAAATTTTTTTTCTCATTTTTTGTTATTTTTTCGTGCTTTTTCACTATTTTCATGCTTTTTATCCAAATTTAGTGCTCGAAATGAAATTTTATTTCTTGATTTTTCATTTGTTTAATACTACAATGGGATTACAAAACCTTAGCTGACACATTTCTTTCATATCTTTCCCTAATATTTTTTTATTAAACATAAATACTAATATTAGTTCAATATTAAAACGAAAAGAAAAGTCAGAAATCAAAAAGAGAATAAGGAAAAGGAAAGGAGAGCAACTTAACTATGAGTAAAAACAAATACATCGGACATCCTCTTCAGTTATCCGGTGTGGAGGAATATCGGCTTCTGGGAGGAAAAGGAGACGGTATGCATCTACTTCGCATTCGTAACGGACTGGGAATCGACATGACCGTCTGCGCTGACCGCTGTTGTGACATTTCAGAGCTTTACTTCGACGGTTCGCGGATGAACTACACTTCCCCCTCCGGCAATGTAAGCCCTCAGTATTTTCAGGAGGGACGCGATGGCTTTGGCTTCCTGAAATCTTTTAACTGCGGCTTGATTACCACATGCGGACTCCAGAATATCGGCGGACCAAACGAGGACAACGGCAAGCTTCACGGGCTTCATGGCACCATCGGAAATATACCTGCGGATCACATTTATTATGAGACCGACGAAGAGGCCATCCGTATTCACGCAACCATGCGTGACCACACGATTTTCGGTGCCAAACTGACCCTTACCCGTACCATAACCGTTGGTCTTACGGATAATCTCATCTCCATCGAGGATACCGTAACTAACGAGGGTTCCGCAGAAGAAGCCGTTATGCTTCTCTATCATATAAATGTAGGCTATCCCCTCTTGGATGAGACGACAAAGCTGGAAATCAACTCTAACGAGGTAATCCCGAGGGATGACAGAGCTGCGGAGGACCTCGATACTTGGAATAAGATGTTAAAGCCCGTTCCTAATTTCGTGGAACAATGCTATTATCATATGTTCGCCGAGAAAACCGCGAAGGTGAAAGTCAGCAACGAATCCATCGGAAAAGGCCTGGAGTTATCTTTCGACACCTCGGTTTTCCCTGAGTTTACCGAATGGAAAATGATGGGAGAATACGATTACGTCTTAGGAATTGAACCCTGCACCAATAAGCTTGACGGCCGAAATGCCATCGGGGAAAAGAAACAGCTTCAGTATTTAGCTCCCGGACAGTCCAAGAAATATGCTGCAGAGCTTCGTTTATTCAGGACCAAATAAAGCTGATCTGTTACCAATAAATCATATAACACTTAAGGAGGTACCAACAATGAGTAAGGTAAGAAAAGTATTTGAACAAGGAAAAGGAGTTTTTCATCTGGCTCCCACATGGGTTCCCCGCGGCTTCAATGAGCCGGGACATCGTCTGAGATTGCATCCCGACGATTATTACGCTTTCGGCATGGATCGCGGCGGTATCTGCGAGCGCTGGCTGGGTTCCACCACGGTAGCATTAAACGGTCCCAAGACCGGAGCTACTGAAGGCATGAGCTTCGTCTATGACGATGAAACCGGAGAAAAAATATTATTTAAGGACTGTGTGGAGGAACTTGGCGCGGACTTGATCGGCGAAAGCCTTCAGGCAAGATACGGCACATGGCCGACATTTGCCAAATTATATGACTACGACAAGCCGTTATTCCACCATCTTCACCTGACCGAGGAAATGGCAAACCGCATCGGTATGCATGGCAAGCCGGAAGCTTATTACTTCCCGGTTCAGTACAACTCTTCCTATCTGGGACGTTTCCCGCTGACCTACTTTGGTTTCGATCCGTCCACTACGAAAGAAGAAGTGAAAGAATGTCTGCGTAACTACGATAAGAAGGATACACGTATCACAGAGCTTTCCCGCGCTTATCGTATTCAGCTCGGTACCGGCTGGTATACGGCTGCCGGCGTTATCCACGCCCCCGCTTCTCTCGTAACCTTTGAGCCCCAGTGGAACAGCGACGTTAATACCATTATGGAAAATGTCACCATGGGTGAGGTTAACCCTCATAACCTTCTGACTGACTGTCAGCCGGAATCCGAAAAGGACAATATTGACGCTTTATTCAGCCAGATCGACTGGGAAGAAAGTACCCGCTCTGACTACAAGGAAAAATATTTCCGCGCTCCTAAGGTACGCGAAACTAATCAGGAAGGTCTTAGTGAAAAATGGGTGGCTTACGCCAACGAATGGGTGGCTGCAAAAGAAATCACCGTTGCTCCCAAGGCTTCCGTAGTGGTTAAGGACGCTGCTTGCTATACAGCCCTGGTCGTTCAGGGACACGGCACTTTCGGCACTTATGAATGCGCGGCTCCCGAGCTTCTTAGATTCGAGGATATATCCGGAGACGAGTTCTTCGTATCAGAAGCGGCTGCAGACAAGGGTATTACAATTACCAATACCGGCGCTTACGAGCCTCTCGTTATCTTACAGAACTTCGCAAACAACAACAAAGAAGTTCCTGCTACCGTTTAAGATCAATAAAAAGCTCCGGAATACATAATATTCCGGAGCCGGATTGTTTACTTATAGCTTCTTGGTTTGGAAAAATCAAGAAGCTATTTCAATTTCGCTATAAATTTCTTCAAAAACCTTAATTCAAATCAAATACTCAGCCACAAAACGGGACGTACTCCGCCGCTGTTATCACCTGTTGAAGGATGAATCGTGTTGCTGCTGTAGCGGAAGGTGCCGTTTCCCTGAATGCCTATATTGCCGTCGCCGTGGATATATACGGCTCTTCTATTGTCCCGCCCGGACGACCGAAGCCACCACCACCATACATACCCATCGAATGTCGCTCTTCGCTTGTTGTTGTTTTTATCTTTTCTTTGAAACCAGTATCGTTGTTTGGCGCTGCGGTTTTCAAGGTTTTTACTGCTGTCACCGAAATATTTGCACACTACTTCTTCAATGCTCAGAAGAAATATGTAATCCCGAGTATCTTCTCCGCCTCTCGAGCCGTACCACTGATTGTCGTGGTTTTTGTTCAATACCGGAATGATTCTTGACTGTTCGGCCGCGGTGAATTTGTTATAAAACTCAGCGTTAAGATATTTTCTTAGCGAGCAGTCAGCCCATGTCACATCACCGGCACAATTATTATAGGGATGTTGTTCGATTATGTATTCAGTTATAATCAACGCCGCATTGCCTTGTATATCAAGAATGCGCCACTGATAACCGCCAAATGGCACGATTGAGCCGATATTAAACTCCCTCATTCTCTTACTCCTCGTAATAAGTATATCACCATTGCAAAATTACCCTCGTTCTGTAACAATTCCTTGACAATATAAATCTATATTTATCGGCTTATCTGATAGCATTTATTTTCTTAATATCTTCTCCATTGTCTTACCTTTCGCCAACTCATCAATTAATTTGTCCAAATATCGGATTTGCCGCATTAATTCATCTTCTATTTCTTCCACCCGATGTCCGCAAATAGTGCCTTTAATGAGCGAAGCATTCGGATTAATAGAGGGGGCTTGTCTAAAGAACGTTTCTAAATTTACTTCACTATCTATTTGCTGCTGTAATGAATGTTCATCATAACCGGTAAGCCAATAAATGATTTCATTTACTTCATCTTTTGTTCTCCCTTTTCTCTCTGCTTTTTGTATATAAAGCGGATAGATTCTTGAAAAAGGCATTGCAAAAAAGCGTTCTCTCTCCATTTCGATATTCTCCTTTCCCCTTATAAAATTTCCACATTTTATCATCATAAAATTACATTTATTAATTTCTCTCCCAGCCAGCCTCTATCTTCTGCTCCAGCTCCTCGAAGGATAAAAGTCCGCCCAGGGCGTCATAGGTTTCCACGCAGGATGCACCAGAAGCCGCCGCGAAATCCACGCATTTTTCCCACGGATACCCTTTCAGTATGGCAGTCAAAAACGCCGCGATACACGTATCTCCTGCACCGGTAGCGGAGAGCACTTTCCGAGGCTTGAAGCTTTTCGTGAAGTGGCTTACACCGCCCCATCCGTTTACCATGGAAAGAAAATCTTCGCCGATGCCGTCAAGAACCTCCTGCGTATTGGTGGCGAAATAAAGTCCGGCACTGCCGCATTTTATCAGAATTATCTTCGCACCCCAGCTTAAGAGTGTATCTGCCAAAGGCTTCACATCCGAGGTATGCAGCACGGAGGCCATATCTTTTCCTCCCGCCCTTTGCTTCCACTCCTTGAAACGGTCTTTGTCCAGCATGTAGCACAATTCCTCAGCACTTGGTACGAAAATATCCAGATAAGGTATCACTCCTTTTAATATCTTCTGCCAATCGGCTTGTCCCACTTCTGCCCGCTCATCGATTCCGCAGGTATCCAAGGAAGTGATAACGTTCAACTGTTTTACCCTCTCAAAAATTTCTATTAGTTCCCTGCCGTCCTCCTTATACATCCGGTACATGGCAGGGGGATAACCGAAATGGAACAACTTCGCTTTTTCCACTAATTCATAATCGATATCCTCCGGCCCGAAAGTGTCATTCCCACCCGGATAGTGGAGGAATATCCTATCGATTCCGGCCGGCGCCAGCACAACGGAATAGGCGGTCCCTTCCTCCTGCGAAATAATCATATTTTCCGTAGTCGTATAGTTGGAGTATTGCTGCAGCACTATTTTCCCCAAATCGTCGTCTCCAACCTTGCCCATCAGCCTCGCATTGACTCCGAACTTACACATGGCAAGTCCGGTATTGGATACACATCCTCCTGCGTGGATATCCGCATTTCCCATAAATACCGTTTTGGACGGAATCAATATCTGTCCGATTTCCTCCACCTCTGGCGTAATGAATACCGGCGTGAAGTCAAGACACGTCAATCCTGCAACCACAGCCTCCAATGTTTTTTTCTGCATACTTTTCATCCTTTCTCGCATGTCTGCCTTACCTTTTGGTGATTTATTACACCAAACTTGCTGTCTTCTTACTTTTTTTAGTCACCTTCTCATTTTTCCCTTGCCTACACTATAACATTTTTTTAATTTTTTACAATCCCCAGTTTGTCTTTCTATTAGCTACTGGCAGAAATTTAATTTTCATGTATAATTGTTATATGAGCTCCAACACGTTATCATAAGACAACGTCACAGTATTTATTATATTATGCCATAAAAGAAAGCAGGCCCTACCATGAAACGATTGAATCAAAGCGACAAACCGGAATGCAGTATCGTGCGCGTTGCCAAGTATATCTTGGAACAGGAGGAGACCTCCAAGAACGAAATCGCTTCCGCATTAAACCTAAGCATGCCTACCACGCTGCAATGCGTGAAGGACTTAACCAATCAGGGTATCATTCAAGAGGCCGGGGAATATGAATCTACAGGAGGACGCAAGGCTAAGACCCTCTCCGTCGTCGAGACGCTGCACTACTCCGTAGGTATTGAAATTACTGCAAACCATATTTCCTTCGTCATCATCGACATGAAAGCTCATATCATCGACACTCTGCGCATCCGCCTCGTCTTTCACCATGCGGAGCGCTATTACGCTACGCTGGCCAAAAAGCTTACGCAGTTCATCTGGGATTCAGGAGTACCCCAGAGCAAGATTCTGGGCGTGGGTATTTCTATTCCGGGCATCGTCATCAGCTCTGAGAACCGCTTGGTAATATCCCACGTTTTATATTTAAAAGACATCGATCTGAACTCTTTGGCAAAGCATATACCTTATCCCGTATGCTTTGAAAACGATGCCGTATGCGCAGCAATGGCTGAGCTGAAATATTTTCATAACAATATGCTTTACCTCTCCTTAAGCAATTCCGTAGGCGGTGCTATTTTCTTAAATAACGAGCTGTATTACGGCAATCACTTTCGAAGCGGCGAATTCGGGCATATGCTGATCGAACCGGACGGAAAACAGTGCTACTGCGGCAAATGCGGCTGTGCCGACGCTTATTGCTCCGCCAAGATTCTGGCGAATTACACCAAGGGAAACTTGAGCACCTTTTTCAAAAGGCTGCAGGAAGGCGATGCTGAGATTCAGATTGCTTGGAGCCATTATCTGAAATATTTGGCAATCATCGCATCCAACTTGCACCTCACCTTCGACTGCGACATCATTCTCGGCGGCTATGTAGGCAGCTACATCGAGCCGTACCTTCCCGAGCTGTGGGACAACATGCAGGAATATCTTCTTTTCGAGCAGGACAACAGCTTCCTTCATCCGTGCCGTTTCCAGCAGAATGCGGCAGGGGTCGGCATTGCTATGCACTTTACCAATCAGTTTTTCTCAAAATTAAACTAATAAAATATTTTTCTTTTTTTCTACTGTTGCCCTTGACAAAACCTCTTTTTTGTATGATAATTAAATCACTTTAGTAAAGTATTTTAATTAAGTTGTTTCATACGAGAAAGAGGTGCAATTATGTTACAGCAGGTTATGACCAATCCGGGTGTCATTGAATTCCGTGAAATTCCGATTCCGACCCTCGGAGATAATGATGTTCTCATAAAAATTATGAAGATTGGTGTATGCGGTTCGGACATTCACGTTTACCACGGCAAACATCCTTTTACCTCCTACCCCGTTACGCAAGGTCACGAGGTATCCGGGGAGATCGCCGCTCTCGGCGCAAAAGTGGATTCCTTCAAGGTAGGTCAAAAGGTAACTATTCAGCCGCAGGTAGTATGCGGTAAATGCTATCCCTGCACCCACGGGAAATACAACTTGTGCGAGGAATTAAAGGTTATGGGCTTCCAGACTACGGGAGTCGCTTCTCACTTTTTCGCCGTGGATGCTTCTAAGGTGACTCTCCTTCCTGAAGCTATGTCCTTTGATGAAGGTGCTATGATTGAGCCTCTCTCTGTGGCGGTTCACGCTGTTAAGCAGGCGGGCGATGTGAATGGACTTAACATCGTCGTATTAGGAGCCGGTCCTATCGGCAACCTGGTGGCTCAGACGGCCAAGGGCTTCGGTGCAAAGAGCGTCATGATAACGGACATCAGCGATTACCGTCTGCAAAAAGCGTCGGAGTGCGGCATCGACCACTGCATTAATACGAAGACGGCAGACCTTGGCGATGAGATCCTGAAAGCCTTTGGTCCCGATAAAGCAGATATCATATACGACTGCGCAGGCAACAACATCACCATGGGTCAGGCAATCAAATACGCTCGCAAGGGAAGCACGATTATCCTCGTAGCGGTCTTTGCAGGAATGGCTACTGTGGATTTGGCCGTTGCCAACGACCATGAGCTGGATATCAAGAGCACTATGATGTACCGAAACGAGGACTATATAGACGCTATCCGCCTGACAGATGAGGATAAGGTGCATTTGGCTCCTCTCATTTCGAAACATTTCGCCTTCAAAGACTATTTGGATGCCTATAAATATATAGACGCAAATCAGGAAACAACTATGAAGGTTATTATTAATGTACAAGAATAATTTCTTAGAAAGGGAAAAAATATTATGTCATACTTAGACGAGCTTTTTGGATTAAATGGTAAAGTAGCTATCGTAACCGGCGGAGGCCGCGGAATCGGTCAGGTGGTAGCAGAAGGATTGGCAAAAGCCGGAGCGGAGGTCGTGGTACTTGGAAGAAGCGGAGCCGATGAAACCATTGATTCCATTATAAAAGCTGGCGGAAAGGCTTATTTCATAGCCTGCGACGTTACGAAGGAGGAACAGGTAGATGCTGCTCTCGCCGAAATTATGAAGCGTTCCGGTTCTATCGACATTGTCTTCAATAACGCCGGAATATGCATGCACCAAGGCACCTTCGAAGCAACAATCGAAGAATTCCGTCAGGTAATCGACTGCAATCTGACCGGTGAATTCATCGTTTGCCGTGCAGTAGGTAAGATCATGATAGATAATCACATTAATGGCAGCATTATCAATATGGCATCTATGTCTGGAAGCATAGTGAACATTCCTCAGTGGCAGTGCTCCTACAACGCTTCTAAGGCTGCCGTTATCCATATGACACGTTCTCTCGCCGCAGAATGGGCGTTAGAAGGTATCCGCGTCAACAGTCTTAGCCCCGGCTATATCGCAACGCCGATGTCCGTGGATACGCCTCAGGAATTAAAGGATGCCTGGACTCCGTTGATGCCGATGCACCGTATGGGAACCCCGGAGGAACTGATTCCGGCCGTTCTCTACCTTGCCAGCGATGCTTCCGGTTATACGACAGGAAGCGATATTATCGTTGACGGCGCCTATACATGCATTTAATCGTCTTCTCTATTATTCTTCTAAAATCCCCTGAATCATGTGTTGATTCGGGGGATTAGTTTTTTGTTGGGTTGTAGGGTTGCGAGAGACTGGGGGGGGCGGCATTGGGGTTGGATCCTGCCGTGCGCGGCTGTATTTTCTAAATGAAACCGTTAGTGTGTTGGAGCCGAACGGGTCAGCAGCAGCGTACATCCATGTACGATGCTGCCTAAACGCCGCATCCGTGCAGCGTTTTCCCTTGGTTGTGAGGGTTTCATTAAGAAAATATCAGCCGCTTACTAAACGGCCCCAACCCCAATGCCGCCCCCCCAGTCTCCCACTACGCTACGAATGAGAGTTAGGTGCATTTAGCGGATTGAACTGGACTGCACCTGGTCAAACTGCACTTCAATTTATACCATGTTTTTCATGAGGTTTACCATTTCGATGGCTCCCACAGCACAGTCAAATCCTTTATTGCCGGCCTTTGTTCCGGCTCTTTCTATTGCCTGCTCGATATTTTCAGTGGTAAGTACGCCAAACATTACCGGAATACCGCTGCTCAGTGACGCGCTGGCGATTCCTTTGGAAACCTCGCTGCATACATAATCATAATGCGATGTGCTTCCTCGAATAACTGCTCCCAAACAAATTACCGCATCATATTTCCCGCTGTTGGCCATAGACGCAGCCACCAACGGAATCTCAAAGGCTCCCGGTACCCACGCCACTTCAATATCTTCCTCCTTCACTTCATGTCGAAGCAGCCCATCCATCGCACCGCCGAGCAGCTTGGCAGTAATAAACTCATTAAACCGAGCCGCCACAATTCCAACTCTGATCCCTTTTGCTACTAGCTGTCCTTCATAAGTCTTCATAATCACATTCTCCTATTTTTGCTTTTTTATTTTTCTATTTCTTACTTTAATTTTTCTATTGTCTTGTTCTATATCTGTGCCATTTTATCTATCCCATCATCTATCTTCGTAGTTTCTCACTGAAGTAAATCATCCTACATGCCGTTCCCTAAGTTCTTACTCTATTTTACTTTTATCTTTTATGTTTTTTATCTTTTATCTTTTTATCTTTTATCTCTTTCTCCTCCCTCACATTTTAATTTTAAATAAAAACCACACCTGAGAAATTCGTAACCTTCGCGAATTTTATGTACAATTTCGTAACCTTGGCCGGGCCTTTCTTCGGCGGATTGGGGGGCTGGTCCGTCAGTGAGCGGCTTGCATTTTCTTAATGAAAACCCCGACACCCAGGGAAAACGCCGCACGGATGCGGCGTTTAGGCAGCGCTGCACATGGATGTGCATCGCTGCCGGCCCGTCCGCAACCGACACATCAACGTTTTCATTTAGAAAATTCAGCCGCGAGCGCCGGAACAGAACCCCAATCCGCCGAAGAAAGGCCCTCACAACCCCACCTCCCCACATAAAACCCCCACAACCTCCCCTCTCACCCCCCCTATTTAAAATTCAAATAATGCCCCATCCTATCTCTCTTCGTCCGCAAATACTCCGCATCATGCTCATTCGCCTCCGCCTCGATTGGCACACGCTCCGTAATTTCTATTCCGTAGTCCGAAAGCTGATATACCTTGTCAGGATTATTTGTCAAAAGCCTTAAAGTCCTCACACCCAAATCCCGAAGTATCTGCGCCCCGATATAATACTCCCGCATATCCTCCGCAAAGCCCAGCGCCAGATTAGCCTCTGCCGTATCCAGTCCCTCACTTTGCAGCTCATAAGCCCGCAATTTATTAAGAAGTCCGATGCCTCTTCCCTCCTGACGCATGTAAAGGAGGACACCCCTTCCTTCTTTTTCTATCAGCTTCATAGACTGCATCAGCTGCTCACCGCAGTCGCAGCGCAGCGAATGAAATGCATCTCCGGTCAAACATTCCGAATGCACCCTGCAAAGCACATCTTTTCCATTTCCCAGCTCTCCGTTCACAAGGGCAACATGATGCTCTCCGTTTAGTTTATTCCTATATCCATAAGCTCTGAAATCCCCATAGGCGGTCGGTAGAAATGGACTTGCAACGCATTCCACCAAATGATCGAACTTTTTGCGATAATCCTGCAAGGCCTTAATCGTAATGAACTTCAGCTTCCATCTGCGCGCGAGCTCTATAAGCTCCGGCGTTCTCATCATATGTCCATCTTCTGCCATAATTTCACAGCACAGCCCACACTCTTTCAGGCCTGCAAGCCGCATCAAGTCCACAGTTGCCTCGGTATGCCCGCCCCGGTCCAGCACACCGTTTTTTTTAGCCAGAAGGGGGAACATATGACCGGGACGGCGAAAGTCCTCCGGTTTTGCCTCCTCTTCCACAACTTTAAGGGCGGTAATACTCCTTTCCTTTGCCGATATACCCGTAACGGTATCCACATGATCGATGGACACGGTAAACGCCGTAGCATGGTTATCCGTATTGTCGCTTACCATCTGCGGAAGCTGTAACCGCTCACAGATATCTGCACTCATGGGCATGCAGATAAGTCCTTTTCCGTGAACTGCCATAAAATTAATATTCTCCGTGGTGGCAAACTGCGCCGCGCAGATAAAATCTCCTTCGTTCTCCCGGTTCTCATCATCTGTGACAAGAATAATCTCTCCCCTTTTCAGTGCCTCTAACGCTTTTGATATCTCATTGAATTCAAACATAGCCTATTCCTCCTAAAATCCATTCTGAGTTAAAAATTGCCCGGTTATTTTATTTTCTCCCTGCACAAATTTTTCAACGTACTTTCCTATCACATCGTTTTCCAAATTTACAGCGGAACCTGCACCCTTTTCCAGAAGTGTGGTTTCTTTTGCCGTATGAGGAATTACCGATACACAAAAACTGCTGCTGGAAACCGCCGTCACCGTCAGGCTCACGCCGTCTATGGCTATCGAGCCCTTGTGTACGATATAACGCATAATATTGGGCGGTGCAGCTATTTCATACAAAAGGGCTATGCCGTCCTTTCTCACGGAGGCTACTTTTCCCACACCGTCGATATGCCCGGTAACTATATGGCCCCCGAATCTGCTTCCCGCCGCCATCGCCCGTTCCAGATTTACAAGACATCCCACCCGCAAGCTTCCTAAAACAGAACGGGAAAGGGTTTCATTCATTACATCCGCACCGAATCTGTTAGTTTCCACCCATGCCGCGGTCAGACAGACCCCATTTACGGCTACACTATCGCCTGCTTTCAAATCCTTCGATATCTCATTGCACTCAATAGTCAAAAAAGCCGCCCGGTTTCCTTTCTTTATGCCCGTAACCTTCCCCGTCTCTTCTATTATCCCGGTAAACATGTATCATCCACCTCGCTTTCTATCAGAAAATCCTCGCCAAACCTAGTAATCCTTTGATTTTTCAGCCTTATGCAGTCCGCCATCCGCTCGACTCCCATGCCCTCAACCGGGGTTTTCGCTTTTTCTCCCCCTAATATCTTAGGCGCTATATAGGTTTGTATCTTATTTACAATTCCTTCTTGCAGGGCAGAAAAATTAAGAGTTCCTCCTCCCTCTAAGAAAACGCTGTCGATTCCCCGCGCCCAAAGTTCCTTCATCAAAAGCTTCAAATCAATATGTCCATTCTCCTTCGGAAGCACTATGATTTCGCAGCCCCGCTGCTTGAATTTCTCTTGTTTCTCTTTATCCTTGCAGGAAGTGGCTATAATCGTCTTCCCCTGCCCTGCCTTCCCTGCTAACTCCACGACGGCGGCTTCGAGAGGTGTGTACAAATTGGTATCGCACACAATTCGTATGGGATTTCTGCCTCCGCTCATACGGCAGGTGAGAAGAGGATTATCCTTAATTACCGTCCTTACCCCAACCATGATGGAAGAATAGCGTCCTCTGTCCAGATGGACATTTTCCCTCGCCTCTTCTCCCGTTATCCATTTGGAATCTCCGCATGCCGCAGCTATTTTTCCATCCATGGTCATAGCGTATTTCATAACGACGAAGGGAGTATTTTTTTGTATGCAGTGGAGGAACACCTCATTCAGCCTCTCGCATTCTTCCCTCAGTATACCAGTCACCACTTCTATTCCTGCCGTCCGCAGCGTATCGATGCCCTTACCTGCCACTTCGGGATTAGGATCTGAACATGCGGTAACTACTTTCTTAATTCCGCTTTTTATAATCGCCTCCGTACATGGCGGCGTCTTGCCGTAATGACAACAGGGCTCCAAGGTAACATATAAGACCGCCCCCTCCGGATTTTCCTTGCAGTTTCTAAGTGCGTTCCTCTCCGCATGAGGGCCTCCGTATCTTTCGTGAAAACCCTGTCCGATAAGCTTCCCTTCCTTTGCAATAACAGCTCCTACCATGGGATTCGGATTTACTCGTCCCATTCCCTTTTTGGCAAGTGCAAGCGCTATTTCCATAAACCTTTCATCCGTCATATTACCAGTCCCACTCCTTTCCATGGCCCCCGGCTGCATAATTTTTATTCTGTATGCGCAGCTGCGCATCCTGCCCGAATCTTATAGGACGTAATTTCCTATAAGGATTAGGGTGTCAAAAGGTCCTTTATAAATACATTCTGGTCAATATGACCAAAACAAAAAGAACGATTGCGCCTATGTAAATATTTAGAAGTTCTTTCTCTGGATATTTGTGCCAGAACAGAAAACAAAACTGTTTGAGCGCAGCGAGTTTTTTGTTTTCTGGTATGTTTGGTGCGAATAGACTGAGAATTAGAACTTCTTATATATTGGAATTCGGAGCAGGAGTCTTTTTGTTTTGGAAATATTGTCTAGAGACGTTCGCAAAAGGTCCTTTTGACACCCTAATCATAGTAAGCATTTTCTTAAGGAGGACATAAATGGAATACACCAATGAATTTGAGCTGGGCTGGGGCGCAATGGCGGAACAGGCCGGACTGAAAATAAACCGAAACGGGCTTTATACCTATTATGAGATTCCGGATATCTGGGAAAATGGGTGGATTATGGAGGTTACCCCAGCAGAGGGACTGCATGTCGCCAGCGCGTGGTTTACCGCTAAAGAACAGATTGAGTATACCATGCATATTGAAAAGCCTTGTCTGTGGATATTTTGTATCGATCAGGGCAGCCTCACCTTCACCCAACGGGGAAAGCCCGCCCGTAAGCTCTGCCCGTTTACGCAGCTGTATATCAGCAACGGCAAGCCCCTGCGTCTGAGCATTGCGGCAGGCGAGCCGGTCTGCTTTACCAGCCTGCTGATTTTTGATTCATGGATCGAAACATTTCTTGGAGCAAACGGAATTTCATACCCCATCCGGGTTTCAGACGCTAAACACTGGCTGCCCGCGCATGTAGATACTCCGCTGGCAATGCTTGTGATGGAGCAGCTGCGCTGGGGTGTACGGGGCAACCGTCTTCCCCAGCTCGCCTACTTGTGCAAAGCAGGTGAGCTGCTATGTCTGTTTGCCCATGCCCTGGATCAGGCACGCTATAAACGCCAGCGCCGCCACTATGTCACATGGGAGAACGAGCAGAAGCTCTTCCGTGTGCGGGAGCTCATAGATAAAGACCCGCTGAATACGCCGGGCACAGAGGCACTTTGCCAGCTTGCCGAAATGAGCGAAAGCAAATTGAGAATCGCCTTCAAGGCTCTGTACGGCAAGCCCCTCTACGCATACATTCGTGAAGCGGTGATGAAACGTGCCATGCAGCTTCTGGCCTATGATGAACTGAGCATTAAAAATATTGCAGCACGCTGCGGCTATGAAAACCCTGCGAAGTTCACAGCCGCGTTTAAAGATGTCCACGGAATTACACCCAGCGCATTCCGGAAAGGGTTTGGGCTATAGCAAGGTCAGCAGTTCGTCAACGATGATATCAATTAACGCACCGGACGATATAACATCCGTATACCATGTTATCGAAGTATTTGTATCAATAATCTTCTCATTCTGCACTGCTGGTATCGACTGCCAAACGGCGTTGTCATTTAGCGCGGCTGGAACTTCACCAAGGGATATTATATAATCTCCGCAAAAAGTTTCCAAAACCTCCAGAGAAACATTTCCCCAATACTCGTCTTTATCAATAATTTCAGTCTGGACTTTTTCGGGAACCTTTAGATCCAGTTCATTGTATACCACAACGCCCACGGCATGTTTGGCCCCTGCAATGTAGCTTCCGTCATCGCCAAATTGGCCAATCGTGATCTCTGCATCCGCAAGGCCGGCATTTTGCAGGGTTTGCTTCGCAGTAGAAATTTTCTCTTTATAATTGTTCAGTACAGCTTCTGCTGCTTCGGGCTTGTTTAACACATCTCCAATAAACTGTATGCGTTCTTCCGTAGTCATATCTCCATACGGAACATAAACGGTGGGAGCTATCTTCGATAAGTCCTCATAGGGGTTCTGGGAAAATGCGAGAATAATCAAGTCCGGCTCTAAAGCCATGACTTCTTCCGCATCCAGCTCCCAGCTTTCTATGCTCACTGATTCTGTTATTTTATCAGCAAAAGCTGTTTTTCCGCCGCCTTCTTCGGCCTTCGCCACACCCAAAGGGGTAACACCCAATGCCACCACATCACCGATGAGATAATCCACCACAATACGTTTCGGATTTACCGGCACCTCCACGTTTCCCATCACTGTGCTGATTGTCCTCGTTCCTTCCTCCACTGATTCCGCCTCCTCCGTTTCTGCTGCCTGGCTGGTCACTGCCGAAGTGGGTACAGAATCTTCACCGCCGGTATTTGCGGGTGCTGTACCGCAAGCAGTCATCATCAGCGCTATTGATAATGCGGCTGCAACTGCTGCTTTGCTTCTCATCTGTTTAAACATGAAAATCTCTCCTTTTCCTTTGAGTTTGTCAGGACTAACTTGGCCCTCACAATTATACGGAAAGGAAACAATATTTTGAAGCGCATCATCTCTCATACGAGTATACAAATTCTCTCTATATGCGCTTGGGGATACCCCTGTTTTCTTTTTAAACAAGCGGTACAAACCTTGCTCATCCCCAAGCCCGCAGCGAACGGCGATTTCACGCAGCGATGCACCGCTGGTTTCCAGCAGCTCTACTGCCGCCTCCAACCGGGTACGAATGAGATATTCCTGCGGACTGCTTCCCATCTTCTGTTTAAAGCTTCTATGGAAATGGCTGTAGCTGATGCCCAGCATTTCACAAAGCTCCTGTATGGAAATACCTTCCCCGTAATGCTCGTCCAAATACCTCACTGCCATTGATATCATGTCCGGCTCAAGGATTTGAACGTTATTTTGCTCCAGTTCTGCATAGACCTCATAGACAAACTGATAAAACGCTCCTTTTCCGTAGAACAGATTCAGCGGTGCCGGTCCATACCAGTGCTCAAATATCTTCTTCAGCTGATCCGCAAAGAGCAATGGATTGGCTGGAGTCAAACCATACTGCTGCCGAAAAGGGTTGGTTTCCTCCAGCAGCTTGTGAAACTCCCGCCTGTGGAAAGCCGGCTCTCCGAACTTGTAGAGTACCAGATAATATTCCAGCCAGGTACCCTGCGGACAAATCGATAGTTCTGTGCCCTTTCCTCCGTGGAACAGGCCGAATCGATTCGAATGATAGCGTGTGCTATTCAGTGACAGCTCGCCCCTGCCGGAGGTGTAAATAAACGTACCGGCGGGTAGCCTGTATTGGCGAACAGCTTCTTCCGTTGAGATTAAGTTATGTCTGATATCCAAAAGGGTAATGGACGCCCGGTTCCAAATCTGGATCGCAGCAGCGATTTCCTTTTGTGTAAAATCAGATTGCTTTTTATCTTTATTCATAGTGTACCTCTATTTATGGAAAAATAAGTAGTTAGCTATAACTAACTATGATTATAGCATTATAGCATAGAAGAATCTCTGCAACAACGAATGGTACCATATATTGCAAAATCAAATTTTTTCTGATCTTTTGTTTTTGTAACATATGTTACAGACAAAATGCTATATCCTGGGATATAATAACTACATCAATAAAAACAATATTATATAAACCAGACAAGTTAGTTTTTCCTAACTTATATAAGGAGGCACTATTTATGAATCCATATTTTTCTCTTTCCGATAAAGTTTATGACCTGACTGAACGGTATCCTGAACTGATCGATCTGCTTGCCGCCAACGGTTTTGAGAACCTGCGCAACGACGCGATGCGCAAAACCGTAGGCCGGAGCATTTCCATTGAAACCGCCCTGAAAAGCAAGCATTTTGACCCTCAG
>JAEWPN010000111.1 GCA_023399455.1 Bacillota bacterium | reverse complement strand
ATAAGATACAGGGAATCGGGCCGGTAGCGCCTCCGGCGGTGCTCGATTTAAATGTATTTGATGAAGTCATTGACGTATCGGATGATGAAGCATATGAGATGGCAAGATATTGCACCAGAACAGAAGGATTCTCGATTGGAATATCGGCGGGAGCAATCTTATGGGCGGCTGTTCAAATTGCAAAAAAAGATGAATATAAAGACAAAAATATAGTCTTTATACAGCCGGACAAAGGAGAAAGATATTTATCAAGCGGCTTGTATGACTAATATCCACTTTACACATCATAATGACAAAGTTAACGGTTATAACGAATCAGCTTAGGCGTCAGGTTACCTCATCCGGGGAAACGCGCCTAAGCTGAAGTACTTTCAGGGCATTTTCTGAAGCATCAGGAGCTCCCAATTCAGAATCTCTGCCGGTGAGCAGATGCTCAAATGCGGTATTCCTTATCTGCGGACCGAGCGCTATAGGTATTGTTTGACTTTAACCCATGAATAGAGCTATAATTTTATTCAGTTATTAGTATGAAGAATCAGGAGATATTGAACTGCTTAGGTATAGAAGGTGAAAAATGGGGCCGATATGGTTAAGCGGGAGGTATTTCAAAAGTTTTGCATAAGCATTGATTCACAAGGCATGAGATAAGACTAATAGCTATAGCATATCTGCTTGAAAATATAAATTTATGGAGGAAAATACAATGTTGGAATTTAAATACGATACACAGTTATTGATCGAAGGAAAAAATCTCGATGAAGATATCATTACTGATTATTTTACAAACAATTTTAATGGGGATTGTCTCTTGGCAGTGGGAGATGAAGAGCTCATTAAAATACATTTTCATACAAATGAGCCTTGGAAGGTATTGGAGTATTGCTCTTCGTTAGGTGAGATATATGATATTGTCGTTGAGGATATGGATAGACAGTCAAGAGGATTGCAAGGTTAATTGCATCCGGTTTTATTCCGCTATTTCGATTGGCGGTACATAAGCATCGGCAGAAACTAATTCGTCTTAACGGAGAAGAGGAGTTAAATAAGAGCGCAGAGATAATAGTCAGGGAATTTTTTCTCATACTAAAATGTTGTCGATGAGGGTGAAATAGAGGCATATGAAATCGGGATTTTTCTGGAGGAAATCAGGATGAGTTACGAGAAACTTGAAAAAAATATAATTGACATAATAAAAGAAGAGCAAGCCAAATTAGGATATCGGAAGGAAACGGTGCGGCTGTACTATCCGCTGCACTCATTGAACCATTTTTTTGATGAAGAGTACGACATCCGGCGAATGAAAGAATTATTGCAAGACTTTTGTGAGCAGGTGAAAGATAAATTAGGTGATATTCAAGTCACAAATGAAAAGGAAAGATTTTGCTTTGCCATTCCCGAAAAAGGAGTCGAATACATCCATGATAACATGGGGAAGAACGAGTTTATAAGGGATTTGGTGGAAGCTGTACAAAAACATGGATGTACCATAGAAGATGTCTTATACGTATTTTATAGCTATTCCCAAGATATTCATTATGAAAAAACGAATAACGGCGAATTCGATTATCTCATTTATTTCAAAGGCCAGCATCCGGACAGCTATTATTATTGCTTTACGGTAGAGGAGAACCATATGATATATCATCGATTCCTGCCGGAGGATTATGAAGATTTTGAATTTTAGACGGAGGATTACCTATGAAGGATGAACTCGAAAAATGTCTGAACGGAGAATGGTACGACTGCCATGCACCTATTTTTTTAGAATATAAGGAAAAAACAAGGCGGCTGCTGAAGGAGTACAGTATTCTTGAATACAGCCAAAAGAAAGAAAAAAGAGCAGTGTTGGAACAGCTATTTGCCGGTATAGGTGAAAATGTTTCCGTGGGACTGCCGTTTATCTGCGATTACGGGTGTAACATCAGCATAGGAAGTAATGTTTCGATTAACATGAACTGTACCTTTGTCGACTGCAATAGGATAACAATCGGAAGCAATGTACTTATTGCCTCGAACGTTCAGATATATACAGCGTCTCATCCGGTAGAGCTTAGTGATAGGCTCACTCCGGGTTGGAGCCCTGAAAGCGAAGAATATTTCTGCCGTACCTATGCACTTCCTGTTATTATCGGCGATGGCTGCTGGATTGGGGGAGGCGTCATTATTTTGCCTGGTGTTACTATCGGATCGGGAACCGTTATTGGTGCAGGAAGCGTAGTGACAAAAAGCATACCTGATAATTGTGTTGCAGTGGGCAACCCTTGCAGAGTGATACGGAAAATAAATGGAGCAACTGAGCATGCTACTAGTGTTGACATTTAATCAGAACTTCATTAGGAATCTATTAGAAAATAGGAATATGAAAGAGACTACAAAATGTGCGAATGTATGGTATGTAAGCGAATTAAGTTAATTTTGCAGGGAAATAATCCTAATTTTGTACGAGAACTTCAAACAGGATATGTGGTTATAGGCGATTATCAAAGATTTAAAGGCTATACGCTCTTTCTATGTAAGGAACATGCGACAGAATTGCATTTCTTAGATTGGAACTTTAGGTGTATATTTTTGCAGGAAATGTCATTAGTTGCAGAGGCTGTATACAACGCCTTTCATCCCGATAAACTCAACTATGAATTATTAGGTGCAGGAAATGCAGTCCATATGCATTGGCACTTTTTTCCGAGAAGAGGTGGAGACACGCTAGAAGCTGGCCCGGTATGGAAACTAAGTAAAGAGGAAATGTATGGGGAAGAGTATCTTCCGGACGAACAAGAGTTATTTGCGCTGAAAAAGAAGCTGGATGAAGAATTGATCAAGCTGCTCGACAAGCAGTAAAGCAATGGAGCGGTTTTCGTTTATTGTTATCACATTTGATTATGCCTCATATCATGTAGCAGAGGTGTTATTATGAATTCTTGTGAATTGGTTACTTTTATTTCTGCCGCCGCCTGCGCGATAAATAATTGCTGCGACAAGGATGAGGTCGCAATGTTAGCGGCCATTTTTTCTCAGCTGGGCGATACACTGTCTACAATGCTTACCCATGATGAAATATGCAGTCAAAAGGAATGACAGGCCTTTTTGGCTGCATTTTTTGTCGAAGGTGTATTTTTGCGTTTTTCTCCGTCCTATGGTAAAATGAATCAAAGAATGGCCGCAGCGGCTAATGCGGTCTCAGGGAGGAGAGTATGCGAAAAGGCAATACTCTGATTTAGGGAGTGAAGTAGAGTATGAAAAAGAGAAAATGGATGACACTGGCAATGCTGTTTGTAGGCGTGACATTTGCGGCGTGCGGCAATTCCGAGAATCCCGAGGAAGCCGTCCCGGAGGTAATGCAGGCGGAGGATTCCTCTGCTGTGTCACCGGAGGAGGTAGGGGCCGAAGCCGGAATGGGCAGTATCGTGGATGAGCTCATAAGCCTCAGAGAAGATGTTCAGGCACAAGAACAGGCTGCGGCCTCAGAAACGGGGCAGACCACAGATGAGACGAAATCGCAAAGCGGAGAAGTTGAACGCGGCGTCAATGAGGCGGATTTACAAAGTGCGGGTGAATATGAAAATGATGTGACCGACTCACAGAATTTGCAGGAACTGGTAATTTATTACAGCAACAGCAAGGCAGACGGTCTGGAAACCGAGACAGTACTTGTAGAGGAAGTAACTCCTGATGCCATCATAGGCTATCTGGCGGGACATAACATCGTTTCCATAGATACACGTGTGAACGGCTTTGAGGCGGAGGAGGAAAGCGGTCTCCTTCAGTTGGACCTTTCGAAAGCCTTCGGGGAATATTTAAAGACCATGGGAAGCAGCGGAGAAGCTGTAATTATGGCAGCGCTTACAGACACCTTTTTGCAGGCATATGAAGCGGAATCCATTCGAATCACAGTAGAGGGGGAAACGATAGAGACCGGCCATGCAGTATACGATGAGCCGCTGACATTTACGGAGTCCAGGCTTAGTACATCGTTTTCAAATTAACTAATCCGATGGTAAAGGTACATAAAATAAAGGCAGAAGGACAAGGAGATAGCAAATGGCAGAAATTACGGAAAGAGAACATTTGATTTTTGATATTGTACGAATCGAATGGGATATGTTTCAGAATGTCTATAATACCGGAGGAAGGGCTTCCTGCCAGGAGGATCCGGATACATTCTTCCGTATGAGAATGAGCCAGTGGATGGTCTATGCTGACGAAATACTACTGAGTTATATGGAGGATTTGAAAGCAGCTTACGAAGAAGGAAGGAACCTTCTATTCGAGAAATATGCGAGAATGATGGAGGTTACATATCCGGAGGAATACGAGAGGGTAAAAGAATATATACCGGAAGTTTCCGAAAGCAAAAAGGAGATGGTGGAGGAGATGGTGGCAATCCATCTGGAATGGGATGATTATATGACTTCTCATTATCCTAATCTGAGGGAAAGAGGAAGAGTGGCTAAGACGCAGGAGGATTCTCCGGCAAGCGGTTCTTCCATGGAAAGCTATTTCAGAGGAGAGCTTCTGACCTATTCCGAGGAAACGGTAAGCTTGTTATGTGCCCAGACGAAAGAAGCCTATAAAAAGGGCGAAAATCTGGAGAAGCAGATTATTGAGAACGAAACGAAATTCTATGGTTATAAGAGCATCGAAGAGGCGGAGAAAAAGCATGGATTTTCATAGGAATTCATACGGAATTTCCTATGATATTTAAAAGTGCAGCCTTCTTCTGACCTCATCGCGCAGACGCCTCTTGGATAAAAGCGTAATGAGTGCAATAACAATAATGCTGCATGCGGTCAGAACCACGGCGGACCATGATAAGCCCAGCGGTTTTTGCAGGAGTCCGTCAATGAGAAGTTCGATGCCTGCACATAGAACTGCGACTTCTGCAAAAAAGTATAGCGTCGTAGTAATGAAAGAATTGGGAAATATACGAATCAGGAAAGTAAATATTTCGACCAGCAATGTTACTAATGCCGTAATCGGCAAAGCGAGCAGCCAGAACCAGTCCGGAGAGGGGGTAAGGTAGGTAATCATGTACAAATACCCTCCGACAGCAATTCCGTCAAATAAAAGCGACAGATAAATGGGCAGCTTCGTGTATATGACGGCCGGGATAGCGAGTACGAAAAGAATAATACATATACCGATGATCAACAGCGACCACATGCTGCTATTGAATACCAGCAGATTAAGAAGCGCACAGCTTACAGAGGCAGCGCCGAGGACTACCGACAAAAGGATTCCCAAATCCTTTCTTTTTACGACCTCCACCTGCCCTTTTTCATGAGGGTAAGAGGAGGGGCGTTCCATTACCTTCAGCTCGCTTGGGTTGATGACTGGCGTATGGCAGAGCGGGCACTTTGGCAATTCCGCGTCCAATTCCACGCCGCAATTTACACAATATGACATATAATGACCTCCTATCGGTTGCTTTCTATTTTAACATGAATTCCATCCTGAACCAGCTTGCGGAAGAAGTACCTCTCCACGTCCGCCTCGATGATGCTGCTGGCGAAGTTGATAGTAAGGGTATCTTCGAAACTGGAAATAGCGCAGTTGGTACGGGAGGAAAAGGGTTGTCCCATATAAATATCAAACCGCTCGATATGCTGCTTCATATCTCCCGGTACCCTTAAGGCACCCATATTGGTTAGCCCTGCCGAAGAATTCTTATCCTGAATCTTCATGTAAAAAAGGCGGACGGTAAAATCTTTGATAAAAAGAGGAACGACGCGTATTACCGGATTCCGCTGAGTTGCCGCATTCGTGGTAATATCTCCCCTCAAAAATTTCTCATTGATATAATAACGCATATAATTGTGTACATGTACGACGATTTCATCGAAGGTATATTCCCCAAGCCTCGGGTCGATGGAGGGATATACCATGGTTATGAAATTACGCAGGGTCTTGGAAGGGAAAAAGCGCCTTAGATTGACGGGCATGGCGATTTTTACCGGACGCAGCTTCCAGTGCCATTCGTCCGCCTGCTTTTGCAGCAAAGCGTATAAAAGTGCGGAATTAAGATATTCCGTAATCGTAGCATGATATTTGGATGCAACATTCATGACTTCCTTCACGGACATGATACCGTCAATGATATTAAGCGTATAAAAGGGTTCCTTTGTGCCGCGTATCCGGTAAGTCTTTTCTCCGGGACGAGGCGGACATACCTTCGCATTGGCGTAACGCATGTAAGCGTCCTCCAGCTCTTCGGGATCAGGCTCCCCATCCACATCCAGAACGAAGCCGCCGCAGGAAATCTCATGCCCTAACAGACGTAAGTAAACCGCGGTAATGGTCTGCAGTACGCACATGCCGCCGCTGCCGTCCCCTAAGCTGTGATGTGCCTCCAGCGCAATCCGGCATTCGTGATAATAGATTCGGACCAAATAGCGGTTATTGGCCTTGAAGGGCATGGGCATACAGGGATTTTTGATATCGGGCTGGACGAAGGGGCCTGGCCTGTTGTTCGGCTCCAGGTAGCGCCAGAACAGACCCTTCCGGATAGCGACTTTGTAGGTGGGAAAGCGCTTCAGTGCAATATCCACTGCCTGTTGCAAGACATCGGGGCGTATAGTCTCCTTCAGCACCACGGAAAGCCGGTAAACGGAAGAGAAATCCTTACGCTGAAGGGTGGGATATACGATGGCGGACAGATCCAGCTTATACCAGGTCCGTTTCTCGCCTTTTTTATGCAGTGTGGTTTTGTTCTTGCGTACGGTCATACATATCTCCCGAAAATAGTGATAAGATTTATACTCTAATGTATAGAGTATACCACAAAATGCAAATTATGTGATAGAATTGACTTAAAAAAATGATAGATTATGGTTGCTATGAGTTACTGAGAACGGAGTGAACAGTAACAGACTATGAGAAAGGTACGGCGATTCATATGGCAAGGACGGAAAAAAGAAATCAGAATCTGATGAATCTTATCAAGCGTGTTCATAGTGTGGTGGAAAATGCGGATATCGAGAAGCATAGGCAGTCACAGGATTATTTCGGCGCTCTTTTGGGAAACAGTAAGGAAACTACCGTGAAGGCGGTTCGTGTCGGTGAGATGTACGGAGAATGGATTGCTGTAAATAGAACCCATATGAAAAAACATGTGATACTATACTGCCATGGCGGAGGTTACTCTACAGGCAGCAGTCAGTATGCCAGAACCTTGACTACAAAGCTGGCTATGTCAACCTCGATGGATGTGTTCAGCTTTGACTACAGGCTGGCGCCGGAGCACCCTTATCCTGCGGCAGTGGAAGATGCTGTAGCTGCATGGGACTATCTTATGCTCTTAGGTTATGGAGCCCGGGACGTGGTGATAGCGGGAGATTCGGCGGGAGGGAATCTGGCTCTCGCCCTTACCTTTAAATTAAAAGAAGAAGAAAGACTTCTGCCCAGAGGACTTGTTCTGATGTCTCCCTGGACAGACCTTACGTCTTCCGGAAAGTCCTACGAGAATAAAAAAGAGGTAGACCCTGTACTGGGCGAAGAGTATATCGGGCAGATGATACAAAATTATGCCTCCGGCCAGGATTTGGAAAATCCTTTGATTTCTCCGGTTTTTGGAGATTTTGAAGGTTTTCCCTCGACTTATATACAGGTGGGTGATAATGAAATGCTGCTAAACGACGCCACCTTGCTCCATAAGAAGATGGTAAAGGCCAATGTCCCTGTGAAAATCGATATATTCAAAGGAATGTGGCATGTGTTCCAAATGTCGCCCTTTAAGACAGCATATGAAGCTATGGATAAAAATGCGGAATTTATTTATGATATATGCCGTTAAAGTGCAAAACAAAAAAATAACTGTAAAATACAGAAAAAATAAAGGAATTTTTAAACGGGCCGAGAATATTTAATACAGTGGACGTTTTTGGTGTGACAGTGAAAGGTAGAGGTAAAAGCCGGGTGACCATTTTGATTCGAGAGAAAATGGAACAGTGGGAAAAAGAATATTTAAGTCCCTATGCATCATTAAGCATGAATTCCAGAGGCAGGCTGAGGGAAGAGGAGCAGTGTGACATCCGTCCGGTCTATCAGCGGGATAGGGACAGAATACTGCATAGTAAGGCATTCAGGCGTCTGAAAGATAAGACACAGGTCTTTTTAACGCCGGAGGGCGATCATTATAGAACGAGACTGACCCATACACTGGAAGTATCTCAAAATGCCCGCACCATTGCCAAGGCCCTTCGTATGAACGAGGATTTGGCAGAGGCCATTGCTTTAGGCCACGATTTGGGTCATACACCCTTCGGCCATGCGGGAGAGCGTGCCCTTGACAGAGTGTGCCCGTACGGTTTCTGTCACAGTGAACAAAGCGTCCGTACGGTTGACTGCTTAGAAAAGGATGGGCAGGGGCTTAATCTGACGGAGGAGGTCAGAGACGGGATCCGCAACCATCAGACAAAGGGAATGCCCTTTACATTGGAAGGAAAAATTGTCCGATTTTCGGATAAGATTGCATATATCCATCACGATATGGACGATGCTATTCGTGGCGGGATTTTGAAGGAGTCCGATGTTCCCGGGGAAATCGGAGAAGTAATCGGAAAGACCACGGGAGAGCGTCTGGACCATTTCATTCACGATTTGGTAACCACCAGCTATGACAGAGACGATATCATGATGTCGCCTCCGGTAGCCGAGGCTATGAAGAAGCTGAGAGAATTCATGTTTGAACGAGTGTACAAGAACAAGGAAGCTAAGAGCGAGGAGAAGAAAGCAGAGATGCTGATGGAGTCGCTTTATGAATATTATCTTCGTCATATGGAGCTTCTTCCGGGGCATCTTACCGCCCGGATGGAGGAGTATGGGGAGCCTGCTCAGATTATCGTGTGCGATTTCATCGGAGCAATGACGGACCGCTTCGCCATTGCCAAATATGAAGAGTTGTTCATACCGAAATCATGGCATTATTGAGCTTTAAGCGGCGTATAACTTTTTGAGATATATTTACAGATAAGAAGGGAAATGAGCGTGTACTATCCTGATGAGTTAGTTGAAGAAGTACGGTTGAAAAACGATATAGTAGATGTGATTTCCGGTTATGTGCGTTTGCAGAAAAAAGGGAGCAGCCATTTCGGTCTTTGTCCCTTTCATAATGAAAAATCCCCCTCCTTTTCCGTTTCGGGAAGCAAGCAGATGTATTATTGCTTCGGTTGCGGAGCGGGCGGAAATGTATTTACTTTTATTATGGAATATGAGAACTTTACTTTTCCTGAGGCGGTTAAGATGCTGGCGGACAGAGTGAAGGTGGATCTGCCCGAGATAGAATATTCGGAAGAGGTAAAGAAAAAGGAAGGCAAAAGAAATAAGCTGTTAGAAGTGAATAAAGAGGCGGCGAAATACTTTTATTATCAGCTCCGGTCCCAAAGGGGCAGTATAGGTTACCGTTATTTGGCGGACAGGCAGCTTAGCGACGAGATGATGAAAAAGTTCGGACTGGGTTTCTCCAATGTATCCAGCAACGACTTGGTACAATACCTGCGCACCAAGGGTTACCAGGACGAGCTGATACAAGAAGCGGGACTTGCGAGTTTCGATGAGAAATATGGAGTTCACGACAAGTTCTGGAACAGAGTCATGTTCCCCATTCAGGACATCAATCATAGAGTAATAGGCTTCGGCGGACGCGTGATGGGCGATGCCAAGCCGAAATACCTAAACTCGCCGGAGACGATGATTTTTGATAAAAGCCGCAATTTGTACGGTCTGAATTTCGCGAGAACCTCCAGACAGAGCAACATTATTCTTTGCGAAGGCTATATGGATGTTATTGCCATGCACCAAGCCGGATTTACACAGGCGGTAGCCTCCCTTGGAACAGCGTTTACTGCAGGGCAGGCGAATCTTCTGCGCCGTTATACGGAGGAAGTTCTGCTCGCCTATGACAACGACGGAGCAGGAGTGAATGCAGCGCTTCGGGCTATCTCCATATTGAAGGAAGTGGACTTGAGCGGTAAGGTACTCAATCTGGAACCCTATAAGGACCCGGATGAATTCATTAAGAATCTGGGAACGGAAGCGTTTCGGCAGAGGATGGAAGAGGCGGAGAACAGTTTTTTCTTCGAGCTTCGCATCATGGAAAAGGAATATAACCTAAAGGACCCGGAATCCAAGACCAAATTCCATAGGGAAATCGCAAAGAAGCTGTGCGGGTTTCCTGAGGAGGTGGAACGGGAGAACTACATAGAAGCGGTGGCGGATAAATATAATATAGGTTTTGATAATCTCAGGAAGCTGGTAACCTCCTATGCGGCACAGACAGGGCTGGTAAGTCCGATTGTTCGCCCCAAATCCGGAATCGTAGAGAAGAAGAATACGCCGGAAGAAAACCGGAAGAAGTCACAGAGGCTTCTTATCACATGGATTGCGGAGGAGCCGGAAGTATTTGCGAAAATTGTGAAATATATATCTCCCGAGGATTTTACGGAGGAGCTGTACCGGAAGGTAGCGGACAAGCTGTTCGAGGGCCTGGAGCAGGGGAAGCTGAATCCGGCTTATATCATCAGCCTTTTTACGGATGAAGAGGACCAGCGTGAGGTGGCGGCGCTTTTTAATACCAAGCTGGAGGAACTGGAGACGAAACAGGAAAGGGAAAAGGCTTTCCACGATATCGTTTATACGGTAAAAAAGAATAGCTATGAATATTATTCCGGCAGGCTTGGTGCCGACGTAAGTTCGTTAAAGCAGGTAATTGCGGGAAAAAAAGCGTTGGAAGAACTTAGCAAAACGCATATTTCTTTAGATTAAAGATAATACTATGACTACATGAGGAAGGATGGAACCTAAAATGGATGAAAACACACAAGCAAAGTTTGATGAGCATTTGAAAGAGCTCTTAGGCGCTGCTAAAAAGAAAAAGAATGTACTGGAGTATCAGGAGATTAATGATTTTTTTGCCGACATGGCACTGGAAGAGGAACACTTCGATAAAATAATGGAAACCCTGGAACAGAATAACGTGGATGTACTTCGCATCACGGAGGATGACGATGTGGATGACGAGGAGATTATCCTCACGGAGGAGGATGAGGTCGATGTGGAGAATATCGATCTTACTGTTCCGGACGGCATCAGCATCGAGGATCCCGTCAGAATGTATCTGAAGGAAATCGGTAAGGTACCCCTTCTGAGCGCAGAAGAGGAAATCGAGCTGGCGAAGAAGATGGAGATGGGCGATGATGAGGCGAAAAAGCGCCTTGCGGAGGCGAATCTTCGTCTCGTTGTCAGCATAGCCAAGAGGTATGTAGGCCGCGGTATGCTTTTTCTCGATTTGATTCAGGAAGGCAATCTTGGCCTTATTAAGGCTGTGGAAAAATTTGATTATAGAAAAGGATACAAATTCTCTACCTATGCGACGTGGTGGATTCGCCAGGCGATTACAAGAGCTATAGCCGATCAGGCGAGAACGATTCGAATTCCCGTCCATATGGTGGAGACAATCAATAAGCTGATTCGTGTCAGCAGACAGCTCCTTCAGGAATTGGGCAGAGAGCCTTCTCCGGAAGAAATAGCTGAGGAAATGAATATGCCGGTGGATAGGGTAAGAGAGATTCTCAAAATTTCCCAGGAACCGGTTTCCTTGGAAACCCCTATCGGTGAAGAGGAAGACAGCCATCTGGGCGATTTCATTCAGGACGATAACGTGCCGGTACCCGCGGATGCGGCGGCTTTTACTTTATTAAAGGAGCAGCTTGTGGAGGTGCTTGGCACCTTGACAGAAAGAGAACAAAAGGTGCTTCGCCTTCGCTTCGGTTTGGACGACGGACGTGCCAGAACGCTGGAGGAAGTTGGAAAGGAATTCAATGTTACCAGAGAGCGAATCAGGCAGATAGAAGCGAAAGCGCTTCGTAAGCTCCGCCATCCCAGCAGAAGCCGCAAGCTGAAAGATTACTTGGATTAATCGGATAAAAGCATGGATCATAAGGAAAATTTAAATGTTGATTTACGGTCCAGGGAAGTCGGGCTGTCGGATAGAATGCTCTGCGTAGCCGGCATGGTGACAAAGGGAAATATTGTGTGCGACGTAGGCTGTGACCATGGATTCGTATCCATATATCTGGTAAAAAACGGAATTAGCCCGAGGGCATTAGCAATGGATGTGGGAAAAGGCCCCCTGGAGGCTGCAAAAGAGAATGTAAAAGAATATGCTTTGACAGACTACATAGAAACCAGATTGTCCGACGGAGTAACGGCTTTGTGCCGGGGAGAAGCGGACACCTTGATTTGTGCGGGAATGGGCGGCAAATTGATGAAGCGGATCATGGAAGAAGGAAAGGACAAGATACGCTTTATGCAGGAGGTGATTTTGCAGCCTCAGTCGGAGATACAAGGCATAAGGGAATTTTTGCGAAAGCAAGGCTATCATATAATGGATGAGGACATGATTTTGGAGGACCGCAAATATTATCCGGTCATCAAAGCTTGTCCCGGGACGGGGAAGGACGAAGACTCAGCTTTACAGCCGGTGAACAGGCGGGTGTCAGATAAATATGGTCCTATCCTTTTAGAGAAAAGGAATCCGGTGCTTCACGGATTTCTTATGAAAGAACGAGCGTTATGCGAGGAAATTCTTACCGGACTTAAAAAAGCCGCCGGAGGGAATGAACAGCAAAGCCGCAGACGGGATATAAGGCAGAAAGAGATAGAAGGCAGAATAAAGGATATTGATTCGGCGCTTTCTTATTTTTGATTAATAGTATAAAGCGCGGGAAAGGCAGCTGTATATGAGATGTGATAAAATCATAGAAAGTCTGGAAAGGCTTTCTCCCTCTTCCTTTGCGGAAAGCTGGGATAATGTAGGCCTCCTTGCGGGGAGAGCGGATAAGGAAGTGAGCAGACTATGTATCGCGCTGGATGCTACCGACGAGGTAATAGACGAGGCGGTGCGTGTGGGAGCGGATATGCTTCTGACCCATCATCCGCTTATATTCTCTC
This sequence comes from Bacillota bacterium, assembly GCA_023399455.1. Lineage (GTDB taxonomy): Bacteria > Bacillota > Clostridia > Lachnospirales > Lachnospiraceae > Kineothrix > Kineothrix sedimenti. Next base: position 3,175 of record JAEWPN010000111.1, on the reverse strand, counting down.
CTATGAAAAAAATTACGGCGGAGGATTTCATCGGACGCAGACTGATAAAGCTGCTGCAGAATGATATCAGCTATTATGCCATGCACACGAATTTCGACGTAATGGGAATGGCGGACGCGGCGGCGGACGAGCTTGGACTAAAAGACAGGCAGGTGCTTGACATTACCTATGAGGATGAAATTGCAAAAGAAGGACTGGGCAGGTATGGAAGGCTTATTCAGATTATGACGCTGGAGGAGTGTGCTTCCTTTGTAAAAGAAACCTTTGAACTAGAGCATGTAAAAATATACGGGGAGCAGGATACGCCTATCGAATGGGCGGCAGTGTCACCGGGTTCCGGCAAAACCATGATAAAGCCTGCGGTATCGGCGGGAGTGGAGGTGCTCATTACCGGAGATATCGAGCACCACGAGGGGCTGGATGCGATGGCGCAGGGACTTGCGATCATAGATGCCGGACATTTCGGCTTGGAGAAGATATTTATTCCGTATATGAAGGAATATATTAGAAGAGAGCTGCCGCAGCTTACCGTATTTGCAGCGAAGGAAAAGAATCCGTTTTGGATATTATAGGCAGCAGGATTTTGGAGGACAGCATGGTTACAGTTACGATAGACGGTGAGAAGAGACGATATGAAGAGGGTATCTCGTACGAGGAAATCGCGAAGGAATATCAGAGCCGGTATCAACAAAAGATTGGTCTTATAACCGCCGATGGAAAGATAAGGGAATTGATTAAGGAAGTGAAGAAGGACTGTGAGCTGACCTTCATCACTTTGGGCGATCCGGTAGGACATAAAACCTACGTTCGCACGGCAATCATGCTGCTGATTAAGGCGCTCAGGGATGTTGCGGGACGAGATATGCTTAGGAAAATCAAGGTGGAATTCGCCATCGGTCCCGGTTATTATTGCAGTATTGACGGTGATTTCAAAATAGAATCCGAGTTTATCCGCAGGCTGAACGAGAGAATGCGGAAGCTGGCAGAGGAGAATATACCGATTACAAAGAAGTCTTATCCGATTAACGAAGCCATGGAAATCTTCCGGGGACAGAATATGAAGGATAAGGAAAAGCTGTTCCGTTACCGTAGAAGCTCTTATGTGAACGTATATTGTCTGGACGGTTATTACGACTATTATTACGGTTATATGCTTCCCAGTACCGGCTATGTTAAATATTTTGAGGTGTTTGCTTACGAGGATGGACTGATGCTCCTCCTTCCTGAACAGCAGGTGCCTGATAAGCTTCCGATGATGGAACCCAGAGAAAAGTTGTTCGAGACCTTGAAAAAATCGGATGAATGGGGTATCATGGTGGGTGTCGACACTGTAGGAGACTTAAACGACCAGATTTGCATGGGGAATATCAACGATTTAATACTCGTTCAGGAGGCGCTTCAAGAGCGGAGAATCGGCGAAATAGCCAAGGACATTGTGAAGCGCCAAGGCGTAAAGTTCGTAATGATCGCGGGTCCGTCATCCTCGGGAAAGACGACCTTTTCACACAGACTGTCCATTCAGCTTCGCACATATGGCCTGACTCCTCATCCCATCGGCCTTGATGATTATTTCGTCAACCGGGATAATACGCCTATAGACGAGAATGGAGATTATAATTTCGAATGCCTGGAAGCGATAGATGTCGAGCAGTTCAATGAGGATATGACGAGATTGCTTAGAGGAGAGACGGTGGAACTGCCGAGCTTCAACTTTAAGACGGGGCTGCGGGAATATCGGGGAGACTATAAAAAGCTGGGGCCGGAGGATGTCCTTGTGATAGAAGGAATCCACGGACTGAACGGAGATACGTCTTATTCTCTGCCGGATGAAAGCAAGTACAAGATTTATATCAGTGCCTTGACGAGTATCAATATCGACGAGCACAATAGGATTCCAACCACGGATGGCAGACTTCTGCGGCGTATGGTGAGAGATGCCCGGACGAGGGGAGCTTCGGCAAAGCGAACGATAGAGATGTGGAACTCCGTCAGAAAGGGCGAAGAGAAATATATTTTTCCGTTTCAGGAAAGTGCAGATGCTATGTTTAATTCTGCATTGATTTACGAGCTGGCAATTTTGAAGCAATATGCGGAGCCTCTTTTATTTGGAATAGAAAAGGGTGAACCCGAATATTATGAAGCGAAGAGGCTTTTAAAATTTTTAGAATATTTTATCGGTGTGAGCAGTGAAAACCTCCCGAAGAATTCCATTTGCCGAGAATTCGTAGGAGGGAGCTGTTTCCATGTTTAATGCGTGGAATATGCTATATAAGTTAAGTAATGCTAAGTAGAATAAATGATCGCGGCTGCAATTCCGAAAGGAAGCAGGTGAGGAAAGTCCGGGCTTCATAGGGCAGGATGCCGGATAACGTCCGGTGGAGGTGACTCCAAGGATAGTGCAACAGAAATGAACCGCCCCGCTATGCGGGGTAAGGGTGGAAGGGCAGTGTAAGAGACTACCGTCCGGCTGGTAACAGGCGGAGCCATGTAAACCCCATCCGAAGCAAGACCGAATAGAAAGCGATAGGCCGGCCCGGCCTGCTTTCAGGTGGGTCGCTAGAGATTGCCGGCAACGGCAATCCAAGATAGATGATCATTCACGACATAACCCGGCTTATCGTTCTGCTTAGTATGAAAATAAATAAAAATGTAAAAATCTCTCCATATCGGGGAGATTTTTATGAATATCGCGGACAAACAGCAGTAGAAAACCCGCTAGCCCGATAAATAAAAGAAGGTTGATCGATGAAGTATGTTAGCGCATGTCTTAGGAAGCAATGCTTTTTGAAGCATGGAAATAAAAGGTATGGAAAATGCTGCTGCATAAATATTATGTTCATGAGCTTTATGTTCATAGGCATTGTTTGCTTGTGTCTTTCGGTATTTTGTCCGGGCGATTCTTTGACGGTTCATGCGACCGGAGAGGCGCTTCGCCGCCCGCTTATCCAGACTACCACATTTCAGGATCAGTATGAAGGCATGGTGCGCTATGGCGGAACGGCGCTGCACGCCTTGGAGGAGGCCGATGTAATTTCAGCCTATGAAAATGTAAAGACAGGAATTGTTCAAATAAATGCGGGGAATTTATATGGCAGCGGAGTGATTTGGGAGATGAACGAGAAGGAAATCGTCATCATATCCAATAAGCATCTCCTGGAGGACTGGGGAGAGGATG
>JAEWPN010000259.1 GCA_023399455.1 Bacillota bacterium | reverse complement strand
GTTGACCGGTGCAGAAGGTAACCCGGCATGGGTCTGCCAAAGCTTTTAATCGTACTATTGTGATACTATGTTATAGCGGGAGGAAAAAATGTGATTTTGGACAACAAGGTTATGTTAATAACATATGCGGACAGTCTTGGAAAAAACATAAAGGAACTGGAACAGGTCCTGGATACATGGTACAAGGATGCGATAGGCGGAGTTCATATTCTTCCTTTTTTTCCATCTTCGGCGGACAGGGGTTTTGCACCTATGCGTTATGACAAGGTGGACGAAGCGTTTGGAGATTTCGGTGACATTGCCCGGCTGGGGGAAAAGTATTATCTGATGTTTGATTTCATGGTAAATCATATTTCAAAAAGTTCCGAGTATTTTAAAGACTTCGAGGAAAAAAAGGACGAATCCGAATATAAAGATTTTTTTATCAGATATGATGAATTCTGGGAAAATGGAGAGCCCACGGAAGAACAGGTGGAGCTTATTTACAAGAGGAAGCCGAGAGCGCCGTATATCGATGTGTTTTTTGCGGATGGGACCACGGAAAAGGTTTGGTGTACCTTTTGCGAAGAACAGGTGGACTTGAATATTACAAAAGAAAAAACAAAGAACTTTATAAAGGATACTCTTGTTGATATGGCTGGTAAAGGTGCTGCTATGATTCGTCTGGATGCATTTGCCTATGCAGTCAAAAAAGCTGACACTAACTGCTTCTTTGTGGAACCGGATATATGGGAGCTGCTGCATGAAATAGAAGATGTTCTGAAGCCCTATAAGGTGGAGATACTTCCTGAAATCCACGAGCATTATAGTATTCAGATGAAGATTGCAGAACAGGGATTCTGGATTTATGATTTTGCGCTTCCCGTATTGGTGCTTCATGCATTATATAACGGCGAGGGCAGATATTTAAAAAAATGGCTGGAAATGAGCCCCAAAAAGCAATTTACAACATTGGATACCCATGATGGTATAGGAATCGTGGATGTAAAGGATCTGCTGCCGGATGAAGAAATTGCCAAAGTCAAGGAGCAGATGTTTTCTAAAGGTGCCAATGTGAAAAAGATATACAATACGGCAGCATATAATAATCTCGATATATACCAGGTAAACACGACTTATTATTCTGCTCTTGGTAATGACAAAGATGCTTACCTTCTGGCGAGGGCGATCCAGTTTTTTGCACCGGGCATTCCGCAGATATACTATGTGGGAATGCTGGCAGGAGAAAACGATATCGGTCTTATGGAAGAAACGAAAAACGGACGGGATATTAACAGGCATTACTATTCGGCAGATGAAATAAAAGAAGAAATGAAAAGGGATGTAGTCATAAAGCTGAGGGAATTAATGGAGCTTCGAAACAGACATCCGGCATTTGCTTTGGAAGCAGACATACAAATACATCTCCCGGAAACTCATAAGCTGGTTATCACAAGAACATTCGGAAATGAAAATATCTCCCTGCATGCGGATCTGGCATTACATTGCTTCTCCATTACGGAAGGCGGGAACGTAGTAGTTTATCCCGGAAAATAAAGAAACTGAGAACAAGCCGGCGGTCATCGGAAGATGATAGCCGGCTTGAGTAAAAAAGTCGATTACAGTATACAATGTGCCCGATATTCCCCCGGCGACATCCCCGCATATTTCCGAAATACCTTAGCAAAATAGTTCCCATTTGAAAATCCGGTTCTCAGCGCAATATCATGAATCAAATCCTCTGTATCCAACAAATCATTCATAGCAGCCTGAATTCGCAGGTTCGTCAGATAGCGGACAGGAGGAATCCCTTGTTCCGTCTTAAAACTGCGCGTCAGATGCTCCTGGGAAATCCCCAGCCTCTTCGCCACCTCGTCCACGCCTTCCAGTGTATTGTATTCCTTTAACATAATTTGAAGAGCCAGATTCACCACGGAGTTTTGTACTCTGGCAGCAGAATGTTCTATTTCCCGCAGAAGACGGCATAAAAAGAGATATAAAAACTCCTGCCCCTCGTATTTTTCCAACCGGTCTCCGCATATCAGCTTATGGTGCAGCTTTAAGTATTGAGTGATCGGATGAGAGTTGGGGTCCAGAGAAAAGACGCAGCCACAGAGAGCGTCCAGCTTCTGGAAAAATGGAGCGGCAGTATTTCCATCGAAATGCAGATATAAAAACGTCCAGGGCTCCGCAGAGTCTTTATCCAGATAATAGCGGGTCTTTTCCGGTATCTTTGTCAGAAATCCCACACCTTCGGAAACACAATATCTATCTCCGTTTTTTTCAAACCATCCTTTTCCCGATAACGTATATTGAAATAAATATCCACCGTATGTGTCCCTTCTTTCATTGGAGAAATCGTAGTTCTCGCGGAAACGGGATTCAATGCCGCCGTCCATAAGAATCAACGGCTGGTCTGCCATATCATCGGTATTCAGGAAACCAAAATGTCCAAAATTGTATTGCATCAAAAAAATACCTCTGTTTATCAAGAAACTATTCTTTTATAACCTATCACTTTCAACTATAATTGATTGGAAGAAGAAAAGCAATAAGAATGATGAAATCAAAAAAACACCTGATTTACTAAAGGAGATAGTATGAATAAGAACAATTTTGCAGCACTTCCGCCGATGGGATGGAACAGTTACGATTATTATGATACAACGGTAAATGAAGAGCAGGTAAAGGCAAATGCCGACTATATGGCAGCACATATGAAAGAATATGGATGGGAATATATCGTAATCGATATTGAATGGTATTCCCATAAACCGGGCTCCATGAGAGACAGGTTTCAGTATATTCCGTTCGCCGCTCCCAAGATAGACGAGTATTCAAGATTGCAGCCTGACCCGGAGCGGTTCCCGTCCTCTGCAGGCGGCGCGGGCTTCAAGCCTCTGGCGGATTATATACATAGTCTGGGACTGAAATTCGGTATTCATATTATGCGAGGGATTCCCCGTACTGCGGCTCATGCCCACAGCAAGCTCCTCGGTACGGATCTGACGGCGGATATGGTTGCGGACCCGTCATCCATCTGCGGCTGGAATCCGGATATGTACGGAGTGCGCAATACAGAAGCTGGGCAGACCTATTACGATTCACTGCTGGAGCTTTATGCTTCATGGGATGTGGATTTTATCAAATGTGACGATATATGTAACACCAACATGTATACGGCTAACCAGTATTCCGCACGCCATGAGATCGAGATGCTTTCAAAAGCGATAGAACGCTGCGGACGTCAGGTCGTTTTGTCTTTATCTCCGGGCCCGGCACTGATCGATAAGGCATGGCACTATGAGAAGCATGCAAATATGTGGCGCATTACCGATGACTTCTGGGATAACTGGGATTTGCTTAAGGATATGTTCCACCGGTGTGAATTGTGGGAAAATCAGGTGTCCGGAGGATGTTATCCGGACTGCGATATGCTGCCTTTAGGCTGGCTGGGAAAAGGCTTCGGAGAGGAGCGCCGGACTAATTTTACCAAAGAAGAGCAGCGTACCATGATGACGCTCTGGTGCATCTTCGGTTCTCCGTTGATGCTCGGGGCGGAGATGACGAAAATGGACGACTGGACGCTTTCATTGCTCACGAACAAGGATGTTCTTTCCATGCTCACGCCGGATTGCCGTCCGCATCAGCTTGCACGTGATGAAATGAAAGCAGTATGGACCGCATATAATGCCCATACAAAGGAACGGTTTGCAGCACTGTTCAATCTGGCGGACGAAGAGATGGAAGTGTCCGTAGCTTTGAAAGACATTGATGAGACGTTTTCTGCGGATACTTCGCTGTTTGAGTTGTGGACACAGGTAAGAACTAAGAGCAGTAAAGGCAGGATTTCCTGCATTCTTCCGGCACATGGAAGCAGCGTGTATAGGCTGGAATAAGAGTTTCGCAATCGTCGATTATGATGTAAAATGTGAGGGTTTACAAAATTTCAACAGATAAAACGAGGAGGAGAATGAGATGAAACTGGGTAAAGTGTCCGTAAAGTGGCTGCTTTCCTTTTTAAAGAAGTACAGATGGCTCATGCTTTTGGGACTTGCGCTGACGACGGTGATTTCGGTTCTTGCAATTATCAATCCCTACATATCCGGCATGATCGTGGATGATGTCATTACGGGAGGAAATTATTCCCTGCTCCCGAAGCTGATACTGGTTCTGCTTGTGGTGACTGCCGTGCGGGGAGTCCTTCGGTATTTTTATCAGGTTATTTTCGAGACCTGCTCTCAGGGAGTTTTGTACGAGATGAGGGATAGGGTGTACCGCAAGCTGCTGCAGGAGGATTTTGCTTTTTACAATAAGAAGAGAACCGGGGATCTGATGTCAAGACAGACCGGTGATATGGATGCGATCAGGCATTTCCTTGCATATGTCATTTATGCGGTCTATGAAAATGTACTGCTGTTCGCTTTTGCGCTGGTCATGATTTTTACCGTAAATGTGAAGCTGGCCCTCTGTATGCTGGCAGTGTTGCCATTTACCGCGCTGACAACATACCTTCAGTCGAAGGAAGTCAGACCTGCTTTTCAGAGGAGCCGTAACTGTTTCTCCGCATTGAATTCCTTTGTGCAGGAAAATATCAGCGGTAACCGGGTAGTAAAAGCATTTGCAAAAGAAGATTATGAAATCGGAAAGTTTAACAGACAGAATGATGAATTCCGGGCAGCGCAGGTAAATGCTTCCAAAATCTGGATGGTTTATCTTCCTTTTTTTGAAATGCTGTCCAATGCGCTTACGATCATATTGATGCTGTATGGCGGTTATATGGTTATCAACGGCGAAATTACGCTTGGGAATATGGTAACGGTCAATGGCTATCTCTGGATGCTGACCGTACCGCTTCGTATGGCCGGATGGTGGGTCAATGATATTCAGAATTTCCGCACCTCTTTAGAAAAGATATACGGTACCTATGTGGAGGAACCGAGCGTGAAGACTCCGGAGAACGGTACTATCCGTAAGCATATGGAGGGAGCGGTGGAATTCAAACATGTTTCCTACAGCGCCGATGACGAGGATATTGTAAACGATGTGAGCTTCAGGGCGGAGCCGGGGCAGACTGTGGGTATTATCGGCCCTACCGGTGCGGGTAAATCTACGATTATGAATCTGTTGTGCAGGTTTTACGACACAACGGGAGGAGAAGTGCTGGTGGACGGCATCGACGTCCGGGAACTGAATCTTTATGACCTTCGCGACAATATCGGGATGGCGATGCAGGATGTGTTCCTGTTTTCGGATACCATTGAAGGAAATATCGCCTATGCCAAACCGGACTGTCCGTTTGAAGATGTGAAGAAAGCGGCAATCATGGCAGATGCCAATCACTTTATTCAGCATTTGCCGGAAGGTTATGACACGGTAGTTGGCGAGAGAGGAGTGGGACTTTCCGGCGGACAGAAGCAGAGAATCTCGTTGGCGAGGGCGCTGCTTAAGGATCCATCCATACTTATCCTCGACGATACCACCTCCGCAGTGGATATGGAGACCGAAAGCTACATACAGGAACAGTTGAATTCCGGAAAAATCAAATGTACGATATTCATCATCGCCTACAGGATTTCTTCCATAAAAGATGCTGATTTGATTCTGGTCATGGATAATGGAAGGATTATAGAGAGGGGAACTCATGAGCAGCTTTTGAAAAATCAGAGTTACTATGCGGAAACCTTCAAAAACCAGTACGGCGTATTCGAAACAGAAGAGGAGGTGGATGAAGATGGCACGGAACAAATACGATGTGGATGAAGTGCTGGAGGACAGGTTTGATGTCAATCAGCTAAAGCGCCTGGCCGGATATATCCGCCCATATAGAAAACAGATGGCAGCGGTTATCTTTATGATGCTGACATCCTCTGCGCTTGCCATGCTGGTTCCGCGGTTCCTGATGACGGTTATGGACGAATGTATTCCGCAGAAGGATATGAAGACTATAGGACTCTACAGTTTCTATACCTTTCTGATCGCGCTGTATGTGTCGGTCAGCCTTCGTTTTAAAATAAAGATTACCAACGAAATCGGACAGAATATCATTCACAAGCTGCGGTATGACATTTTTGCCCATTTGCAGGAGCTGCCGTTTTCTTATTATGATACGAGACCTCATGGAAAGATTCAGGTCCGTGTGGTCAACTATGTGAACAGCTTAAGCGACCTGCTTTCCAATGGTATTATCAATACGATCACGGATTTGTGCAATCTGGTGTTCATCCTGTTTTTCATGCTTTGGATCAACGTGCGGCTGACGCTTATTTGTCTGTGCGGACTTCCGGTCCTGGTTCTGGTGGTGGTGTTGATCAAGAAGAAGCAGAGGGTGGCCTGGCAGATTCAGAGCAACAAGCAGTCCAACCTAAATGCCTATCTGGCAGAGAGCATCAATGGAATCCGCGTGACCCAGTCTTTTACAAGAGAGAGCAGGAACACGGATATCTTTAATCAGCTAAGCAGAGGATATAGAGAGTCCTGGATGCGGGCGGTGAAGTTTAACTTCCTGATGGGCCCCAGTGTGGATATTATTTCCACGGTTACCGCTGCTTTTATCTATGTGCTTGGAATACAGTGGATGCTCGGAGGAGACGGTGGAATCACGGTGGGTGTGCTGGTTGCTTTTACCGCTTATATCAGCCGTTTCTGGAACCCTATCAATACGCTGGCGAATTTTTATAACTCGCTTCTGACGGCCATTTCTTATCTGGAGCGTATCTTTGAAACCATTGACGAAGAAGTACAGGTCAAGGATGCGGAGGGGGCGGTGGAAATGCCGCTCATCGAAGGGAAGATTCAGTTTAAGGATGTGGTGTTCGGGTATGAAGACGGACAGATCATACTGGATCATATTAACTTCACTGCAAGCCCTGGAGAGTCCTTCGCCATTGTAGGCCCGACAGGTGCGGGAAAGACGACCATTGTCAATCTGATCAGCCGTTTTTACAATGTGGGTTCCGGTGCAGTCTATATAGACGATGTGGATATTTCCAAGGTGACCATTCGCTCTTTGAGGTCTCAGATGGGGATCATGATGCAGGACAGCTTTATTTTCTCCGGCACTATTATGGACAATATCCGCTATGGCAATATGCAGGCTTCCGATGAAGACGTTATACGTGCAGCAAGAACCGTATGTGCCCACGATTTCATTATGAGGATGGACGGCGGTTACCAGACGCAGGTAAATGAAAGAGGAAGCAGGCTGTCTGCCGGACAGCGTCAGCTCATTTCCTTTGCCAGAGCGCTGTTAGCGGATCCGAAGATACTGATACTGGATGAAGCGACCTCCAGCATCGATACCGAGACGGAGATCGTACTGCAAAGAGGACTGAGGGAGCTTTTAAAGGGCAGGACTTCATTCATTATTGCCCACAGGCTTTCTACGATTCAGAATGCGGACTGCATCATGTACGTGGATCAGGGCAAGATATTGGAACGGGGAACTCACGAGGAACTTCTGGAGCTGAAAGGAGAATACAGCAATTTATACTTATCTCAGTTCGAGTTTTTGAAAAAATAATATTCATTATAATTATTTAGGAGCTGCTTCTTGCAGCTCCTATTTTGAAAATCGGAAAAGGTCGTATTATGTACTTTTTTCGTTTTTTCCAAAATAAGCCGTATTCTATTGTGTTGTCTCCGGGAAATATGGTAAGATTGAACAATAAAAAAGGATGCAGAAGGTTATGGATATATTCGAA
>JAEWPN010000058.1 GCA_023399455.1 Bacillota bacterium | reverse complement strand
CCGTGAAGAGTCTGAGGATTTATGGCATCATAAAATTGGTCATTGCCTGCGGAGAATCTGATTTATTTTGAGAATTTGGCGCTCTCTTTGGAGAAAGATAAGAAATCTTTTTTCCACGGTGTCCACAGGTTTATCAGGCTGAAATGGATGCAAATTGTATCTGTTTCAGCCTGATTCCTTATGTTATACTTATAAAGTATAAAGTGAAAAGAGGGAATGTCTTTTGGTATTACTAATATGTGGTGCTTCTCACACCGGTAAAACATTGCTGGCACAGAGATTGCTGGAAAAATATAAATATCCATATTTGTCAATCGACCATTTGAAGATGGGGCTTATTCGAAGCGGGCAGACAACACTAACACCATTAGATGGTGACAAACTCACTGATTATCTATGGCCAATTGTGCGTGAAATAATTAAAACAGCCATAGAAAATAAACAAAATTTGATTGTTGAGGGTTGTTATATCTCTTTCAACTACCAAAATGATTTCACAAAAGAGTATCTTGATTCAATAAAATGCATCTGCCTGATTTTTAGTGAAAGTTACATTAAAAACAACTATGAAATCATCATGAGAAACGCAAAGGCCATAGAAGACCGTTTAGAAGATGATTACGATATAGAATTGATGATAGCTGATAACAGGCGGAGTCTGAATGATTGTAAAGAAAATGAATGCAGCTATATTCTAATTGATAAAGAATATAATTTTGACGAAAATATTGAAACGCTTTTTGTACAGTAATCTATTATATCAGTTTGAGCCATATTTCCATGTTTGTGGTTTCAGGGGAATGGCTCGCATATCGCTCTGCACAAAACGCTTCCGTTTGCAGCTTGTGATTCGGCAGCCATGCGTTGTAGACATATCGCTGTGCTTTGTATAGGGCATCCATCACGAGTGCCTGGAAATTCTCAGCTTCAAAGGAACAAACGAGGTACTTGCCTGGTGGTAGTTCCCAGAGCATAAAACCGTTCGGTACTTCTGTGTGACCGGACTTTGCACCCGCAAAATAGCTAAAAAGCCCATCCTCTAAGCATGGGTATGCCACACCAATTTCTTCATTATTCTCAGCAAGACCAAGTATTGTTTGTTTCTGCTCATGGAAGTTTTGCCAAAGAGTTCCAAGCGGATCAATTCCAGATTCGATTCCAAGTCCGTCAATAAACTGTATAGGCATATCCTTTTTAACACCGGTAAAATAAACCGGCTCCGCAATTTCCCTCCTGTTTACTTCCAGAACGATACCATCGGTGATCAGCGGCACCCCTTCATCAATCAGAGTGTAGTGAAGCAAAAGCTCGGGTTTTGTCATATGGTTAAGTGTTTGTGGATTTTTGCGGTACTCATCCGGTGTCATCCCAAAAGTATCTTTAAAGGTGCGGGAGAAGTGTTCATGGGAGGAAAATCCGAGATCTAATGCTATGTCCAAAATGCGCTTGTCCTTTTGGAGTACTGCCTCAGTTGCCTTTGCCATACGACGGAGTTTTATATACTCGGCAACCGGTTTTTTGACCAGTCGGCTAAACAGCCTCTGATAGTAAAAAGGTGATAAAGAAGCCATTTTTGCGAGGCTCTCAATGTCAATTTCCTCATCCAGATGATACTCAATAAATTCTATAGTTTGTTGTATTTGTTCCCATGCGTGCATATATAAGCACCTCCTTTTCTATCAGAATACCATGCCGGGGACATATACCGCTTGACTGTGAATGCCTTTTTTATAGTACTATAATAATTTCACCAACTTCTAAAAAATATTTGACATTAATAAGCAAGTAAGCTATACTGAACATGTTCAAATACAGTTCAGCTAGGATGGGAATTTTACATGAATACCAATGAACAAATTACACAGAAGTTAATTATTGATACGACCAAAGCCTTGTTGGAGGAAACCGAGGATATAGAGAAGATTACTGTCCGCCAAATTGCGGAACGTGCCAATGTAGGGACTGGCCTCATTAATTATCATTTTAAAAGTAAAGATGCTCTGTTGAGTATCGCCATTGGCGATACAATGGCTAAAATTATTTCAAATTTTTCTGAATCCGATAGCTATGCAGATTTAACACCCATTGAAAAATTAAAGGCAATGCTGAAAGAGCTTTATGCTCTGTCAGACAAAAAAGAAAAGCTGATGCGCTTTATTTTATCTCATGACATCATGAATGGAAATATGCAAACGCCGTTATATCTCACTCCGCTGCTAAAACAGATATTTGGGGATAAAAAAGACGAAATCCAGTTGAGAATACTGGCATTGCAAATCCTTTATCCTATTCAAGTGACAGGGCTTAACAGAAAGGCCTTCTATATGTACAGCGGTATCGACGTATCTGACAAGGAACAGCGCAGCCGCTTCATAGATAACCTGATAAACAATTTAATCGGTAACCATGAATAAGGAGGTTAGAAAGATGAAAAAAGCAACCATCATCAGCGCCGTCATTACGGTCTTACTCCTGCTGTCAACAATGATATGCGGGCTATGGTTAAGGGCAAATAATATAAGTGATCCCGGTTCCTTTGATTTTCATGTGAACTGCGGAATAGCGGCTGTTGTTTTTTCGGTAATTACGTTGTGCTTAGCTATAGTTACCTTCTCTCGGATGAAGAAGGGATAGCTCTATGAAGAACAAAATTGCAATAACGGTCAAGTATAGAAAATGATTCAGTCTCGTCACGACAACCATACATGCAGACAAAACCAAAGCGATCAGGCTTTGGTTTTTTTGTAGTGCGCCCGGCGGGCGCACGTTTCAACGGGTGTAAGTCCCGAGTCCGCCCGGTAGTGGGAAGGACATAGCCAATGGCAAGGGTGTCGTGGGTGACTACGAATCTGAAGGAAGCCGGATG